>JBAPWQ010000529.1:0-18074 GCA_049283795.1 Desulfobacterales bacterium
GGCAAAGTCCGCAAGGGCGACTGGATCGAGGTGTCCGACACCCTGGGGTATGTGACCGACATCTTCCTGAACTCCACCCGCATCCGCACCCGCGACAACATCGAGTACCTGATTCCCAACTCGAACTTCGTTTCCAACACGATCGTCAACTACTCGCTCACCTCATCCCTGATCCGGGTCGCCATACCGGTGGGGGTTTCCTACGATGCCAACCCGCGGGCGGTTGAAAAGATCCTGCTGGACGTGGCGGCAAAAGAGCCGATGGTCACCGACTATCAGGCGCCGGTGGCCCGTTTGGTGGAATACGGCGACAGCTCCATCAACTTTGAGCTTCTGGTCTGGATCGACGTTCGCGAAACACCCCGGCGAAAATTACGCAGCAGCCTCTATTTCGCCATTTTCGATGAATTCAAAAAAGCCGGCATCGAGATTCCCTTTCCTCAGCGCGACCTGCATATCCGCAGCTCGAACCTGAAGCAATTGACATCGTAATGGCTGTTCAGACCATGCCGCCCGTGCGGATTCTGCCGCGGTCGAGGTTGCGGTACTGGATGGCCTCGGAAACGTGATCGACGGCAATGTCCGCTTCGCCGGCAAGGTCGGCGATGGTGCGCGCGATCTTGAGAATGCGGCTGTAGGCCCGGGCCGACAAGCCGAGCTTGTCGATGGCGGCTTCCAGCAGGCGCTGGGAGGCATCGCCGATGGGGCAGAAGCGTTTGATGTGGCGGCTTCCCATCTGGGAGTTGCAGAAGAATTTCAGGCGCTTGAAGCGCTCGGCCTGGGCGGCCCGGGCATGATTGACCCGCTGGGCGATGGCGGCCGAGGGTTCCGCGCTTTTCAGGGCGGCCAGGTCCTTATAGGCGACGGCCGGCACGTCCACGTGAATGTCGATCCGGTCCAGCAGCGGCCCGGAAATCCGGGTGCGGTAGCGGTGGATCTGCTGGAAGCTGCAGCGGCACTGGTGTTTGGGGTCGGAAAGGTAGCCGCACGGGCAGGGGTTCATGGCCGCCAGAAGCATGAAACTCGCCGGGTAGGTTATGGTCTGGGCCGCGCGCGAGATGGTGACCTTCAGGTCTTCCAGGGGTTGGCGCAGCACTTCGAGCACGTTTTTCTTGAACTCCGGCAGCTCGTCCAGGAATAGGACGCCGTTGTGGGCCAGGCTGACCTCTCCGGGGCGCGGGATGTGGCCGCCGCCGATCAACCCGGCGTCGGAAATGGTGTGGTGCGGCGACCGGAAGGGGCGCCGCGTGACCAGGGCCTGGTCGGCGGCCAGCAGACCCACGACGCTGAATATTTTGGTGGTCTCGATGGCTTCCTCGAAAGTGAGCGGCGGCAGGATCGTGGGCAGACGCTTGGCCAGCATGGTCTTGCCGGAGCCGGGCGGCCCGATCATCAGAAGATTGTGCCCGCCGGCGGCGGCCACCTCCAGGGCGCGTTTGACGTGCTCCTGGCCCATCACCTCGCCGAAGTCGATTTCGGAGCCGTGATCGCGGTCGAAGACGGCCGTCAGGTCGGTTTCAAGCGGCGTGACCGACGCCGTGCCGCGCAGAAACTCGACCAGCCTGGAAAGCGTGTCGACCGGGATGACATCGATTCCGCCCACCACCGATGCCTCGCGGCCGTTTTCAGGTGGTACCACGATGCCGCCGTATCCGGCGCTTTTGGCGGCCAGCGCCATTGGCAGCGAGCCGTTGACCGGTTTGATGCGGCCATCCAGCGAGAGTTCGCCCAGGACCAGGAAGCGGGCGCAGGCCGGTTTGGGCACGATGCCGGTGGCGGCGAGAATTCCGAGCGCGATGGGCAGGTCGAAGCCGGTGCCCTCTTTCTTGATGTTGGCCGGGGCCAGGTTCACGGTGATGCGGTCGTCGGGAAAGCTGTAGCCGGAGTTGTTGATGGCGGACTTGACCCGCTCCTTGCTTTCCTTGACCGATGCTTCCGGAAGACCGACAATGGTGAAGGTCGGCAAGCCTTGGGCGATATCAACTTCGACCTCCACCAGATAGGCATCGATGCCGATGACGGCGCTGCTCAGGACCCGGGCCAGCATGTCTTCACCGTTTGTGTACAGGCGTGGGGTTAAGATTCGTTTGACGAAATTTCCTCGCAGCGACCATCGCTTTCGAGACTAGCACACTGTCGGGTTTTGAGCAACGGTTAAGCACCAAAGTCCGCTTAAAGCAAGTCGCGGCACGCGGCATTTGTTCCGGGAACCGTTTGTATGCGGCTTGACAGGGCACAAGGGGTTGGTATATAAATTTGTCACCGGTTACCACGGTTTTTCAAGAGCATTTCACCCCTGAAGCGGCGACTCATCTCGAGGTTTCTTATGTGGTCTTCGGCCGGACCGCCCCCGCGCTGTTCTTTTCTCTTATTCCATCACCCAAACGACCCGTATTACAAGCGATGCGTGCGTGGGGTGAACACGCCACAAACGTGAAAATCGGTTGAATGCCGTCATGACGCCGTCGTTTCGTTGAATGCGGCCGGAAGCAAACCGGCACAGTAGAAAAGACCGTAAATGTATCTCTCCTACTATAATCTAACGGAAAAACCTTTTCGAATCGATACCGACCCCCGGTTTCTCTGGTTTGGAGAGAAACACCAGGAGGCGCTGGCGGTTCTCAAGTATGGTGTCCTGGACCGCAACGGGTTTGTGGTCCTGACCGGCGGCATCGGCACCGGCAAGACCACCCTGTTGAACGCTCTGCTGGAGAGCCTGGGCGATGATGTCCTGGTCGCCAACATCAACAACCCCAAGCTCGAGATCCTCGATTTTCTGAAAATCGTCGCCAGGTCCTACGAGCCGGCGGCGACCGTCGACGGCAAGGCCGATTTCATTCTCAATTTCAACCGCTTTCTGGAGCGGGCCCATTCGGACAACCGGATCGTTTTACTCGTCATCGACGAGGCGCACCGGCTGTCGCAAGACCTCCTGGAAGAAATACGGCTGTTGTCCAATGCGGAAAAAGCGGGCAAAAGACTGATCAACATATTTTTTATCGGCCAGAACGAATTGAAGCAATCGCTGCTGTTGCCCGAGTGCTGCGCCCTGCGCCAGAGAGTGACGCTTTTTTACGACATTCAGCCGCTTTCCGAAAGCGAAATGGTGCAGTATATCGGCCATCGCCTGCGGGTGGCCGGTGGTGAGGTCCAATTGTTCTCGGCGGAAGCGATTCATGAAATTCATCGCTTTTCGCGCGGATATCCCCGGTTGATCAATGTCATCTGCGATCACGCGCTGTTAACGGGCTATGTGCAGGGGTTGAAAACGATACCACCGGAGGTGGTCGCCGAGTGCGCACGCGAAATCCGGTTTCCGGGTGAAGCCGGAGCGGTTTTTCAAAAAACGCTGATCGACCGGTTGAAGGGCCGGCGGCGGGCCGCCTCCGGCAATCCGCACCATGAACCGGTGACCCGGCGGCTTCTGCGGTCGGCGGCGGCGGGCTGGAAGCGCCTGACCGTCGAGGTGTCCGCCATTCGGGGCGGCGCAAAAGCCGGCGTGACCAAGGGGGCGCCGGGGGCCGCGGCGCCTTACGAGGCCGCATCTCTTGAGGATGAAGCCCCGGCCGCCGGCACGGGTGACATCCCGCCGGTCGGCGCGGAAGTCAGGAGACCTTCTGCGAGTGTCAAGCGGCAGACATTGTTTTACGGCGGGCTGATGGCCGGTATCGGTATCGTGGCGGTCGCCCTGACCCTGATGGTGCAGGCCACCCCGGCCGAAAAAGCCGAGGTTGCGGCTGAGCCGCATGGGGCCACGGCGGTGACGGGGCAGGGGGCGACTCTGTCCGCCACCCTACCGGTGGCGGCGAAAAGCCTTTCCGGGCCGCAATCGTCCGAAAACCGGAACCCTGCCGTAAATCCCCCGCCGGCCGATTCCGGGCCCGGGTCTTCGAAACCGACCGGCCCGCCGGTCGCTGACCGTAAAACGCAGCGGCTTTCTTCACTGGACCTGGCCAAGGGGGCGCTGGCGCAGCAAAATTACCGATTGGCACTGGAGCTGCTGGACGCAACCCGCACTCCGGAGAGATTTCCGGAGTTCAATCCTCTGTATGCGCGGGCCCTTGCCGGCCAGGCCGGCCTTCTTCTGGAGCAATCGCCGCAGGAAGCCGAAGCGATGCTGCTTAAGGCCGTGGCGCTGGATGAAAAAAGCGTTGCCGCCCATCTGGCTCTCGGCCGGTTCTATACCCGGTCAAAGGAGTATGCCCGGGCGATCGACGCCTATCAAAAAGCCGTCGGTCTGGAACCGAACCTGTCGGATGCGTTGTTTAACCTGGGATTCATCTATGCGGCCACCGGCATGTACGAGAATGCCGAAAAAATGTTCGCACGGGTTGTTAACACCAATCCGCCCTATCTCGACAAGGCCCTGTTCAATCTGGCCATGGTTCAGCAGAAACTGGGGAAGAAGGAGGAAAGTCGGGCCAGTCTCGAAAGGGCCGTGGCGGTCGAGCCGGACAACCAAAAGGCGCAAGCCTACCTCAAGGAGGTCAGGGCCGCCGAGGAGGCCGGCGGGCAATGACAAAATGGCGGGCGGTTACATTTGGAATAGCTTTGGCGGGAGCTTTCATGGCGCTGCTGCAGTGCAGCAGGATTCAGATGGAATCGCACCGGGCACCGGCCGAAGAACCGGTGCCGGTCGCGGTGGCCCACCCGCCGCAACCACCGTTTCAGCCCGAGGAGGCCAAGGCCGCTGTCAAGCCGGCATTCTCAGGCCACACGGTCGCTCGACCCGGTGAGACCCTGGCGGCGATAGCGCTCTGGTATACCGGCGCAGCGGACAACTGGAAGCGCCTGGTTGACGCCAATGACAATCTCAACCCGCGCACAATCAAGGTCGGCGACCGGATTGTCATCCCCGAAGAGCTGTTGAAAACGCGCCAGCCGATGCCGGCGGATTTCATAACCGCCGCGGCCCGGCCGGGCAAGGCGGCACCCGTCGCAAAACCGGCACCCTATCTGCACACCGTGAGCCGGTCGGGAGAGACCCTCACCGCGATAGCGCTCTGGTATACCGGCGCGGCCGATAACTGGAAACGCATGGCCGATGCCAATGCCGATCTTGACCCGCATAGGGTGCGCGTGGGCGACAAAATCCTCATTCCCGGGGAACTCCTGACAAAGCGTCGGCCGATGCCGGCGAATTTCATGGCCGACAGCAACCAGAAAAAGAAAGACCCCCCCCCAAGCCCTCCGTCTGCGGCTGGCGATAAGGATCGAATCGAGCTTTTCGGACCGGTCGACAGCGCGGGTGCGGGCAAGACCCCCGCCGCCGCCGCGCTGCCGCTGCAATCGATCGATTAACCGCCGGCTGCCGCAAAAAATGTCCCCATCAGCGGGTGCTCGATCACCATGCCCAGGCCGGGTGACGAGGTCCGGGTGTCTTGACACGGCGATGACGGACCTTAGAGTTACCCTTAAAGCGTGAGGGCGGCAGGCAGGCTTTTGCAGCGGGCCAGTTTCTTTTTCTGTTGTCTTTTTTTCACGAACATGGGAATAAAAAGGCGCATCCGGATCGTTCATTTTGATTCAGGAAGGACCCAGCAGTGATTCATGTCAGCCAGAGAACCCTGCGGCAGCCGGTCGGGTTTAAAGGAATCGGCCTGCACTCGGGGAAATCGGTCAACTTGGTGATAAAGCCGGCGCCGATCAACCACGGCATCCGTTTTGTAAGGGTCGACCTGCCCGGAACCCCCGGCGTCACCGCCCAATTCAACCGCGTCGTGGACACCAGCCTGGCGACGGTGATCGGCAGCGACGGCTGTATCGTCTCCACGATCGAGCACCTGATGGGCACCTTTGCCGGTCTTTTCATCGACAACGCCCTCATCGAGCTGGATGCCTATGAGGTCCCGGTGATGGACGGCAGCGCCGGCCCCTTTACCGAAAAGATCAACCGATCCGGAATCGAAAACCAAGGCGTTCCCCGCCAATACTTCGTTGTCAGAGAGCCGATAGAACTGGTCGAAGGCGACAAGTCGGTGACCGCCTACCCCTGCGATGTTTTCAGGATTACCTGCACGATCGATTTCGACCATCCGCTGATCGGTCGCCAGTCTTTGGCCGCGGATGTAACCGACGAGATTTTTACCGCCGAAATCAGCCCGGCCAGGACCTTTGGTTTCCTGCACGAGGTGGAATATATGAAACGCCTTGGCCTCGCGCTGGGCGGCTCGCTCGAAAATGCCGTGGTCATCGATCGCGACCGCGTCGTCAACCCGGGCGGCCTGCGATTTCCGGATGAATTCGTGCGACACAAGATTCTTGACTGCCTGGGAGACTTCTCCTTGCTGGGGATGCCCATCCTCGGCCATCTCGTCGTTGTCAAATCCGGCCATGCGTTCAATCACGCCTTCCTGGAGAAATTCTTTTCCTCCAAGGATGCCTGGGAGACCCGCCGGGTCTCCATGTCCCCTCCGCTGCGCACCGCGCAACCAAAATCTATTGCCATGTAACCGGGTTTTCGTTATATTTCAAAGTGTATTTCACGCCGTGTGCGGGATGGGGTGAAGGGGCTTGTGCTCTTTCAGGGCCCGTGGTGCAGCAGAACCGCAGGGGGTTTTTCATGGGCCGCAAAGCCGGCATTTTTTTTATCGCAGCGATTTGCCTCATCTGGCAGACCGTTTTACCGGTGGCGGCCGAGGAAACGCGGTTAACGCACATGACCGTTTCCAACACGCGTGACGATCTCCTCTTGTCCCTTAGCCTTTCCGGCGCATTTACCGAAAAATTCAAGGAAGCCATTCTCAGCGGCGTGCCGGCGACATTTGTGTTCTACATCAGCATCTACCGTGTCCGCCACTGGTGGGGCGATAAAAATATCGCCGATATCGAACTGACCCATACGATCAAATACGACAATCTGAAAAAAGAATTCACCGTCAAGCGATCCTGGAAAGAGGGCGATCCGTCTGTGACGCACTCCTTTTCGCAGGCGCAGCAATGGATGACGGAAATTGAAGGCTTGCGCGTGTTTCCATTGAGTGAACTGCAAAAAGGCCAGCAATATCAAATTCGAACCATGGCCGAGGTCAGCAAACTGACCTTGCCGCTCTACCTTCACTATATTCTCTTTTCACTGTGGGACGTCGAAACCGATTGGTACACAATTGATTTCATCTATTAATTCAAAATGGTCCCCGCTGTCGGCCGTCTGCCCATTATGTCCAGCCGCGCGTTCTCCTCATTGCCATGAGTGACACCGTCAGAGCCAGCCGCACGCTCTCCCTGAGTACGGCGCAGTCCGACCGTAAACGACGCAAACGCGAAGGGGTGTTGATCGTCGTCATCAGCATCGTCGTCGTCTTTCTGACCCTGGCCGAATTCCGCGTCATTCACTTGGGCTCGGACATACCGGTCTCAAACACGATTCTGATGTTCATTCTGATCAACATCAACCTTCTGCTGCTGATTCTCTTGATTTTTCTGGTCTTCCGCAACCTGGTCAAACTGCTCTATGAACGCAAGCGCAACGTCATGGGGGCCCGGCTGCGAACCCGGTTGACGGTGGCCTTCATCGCCCTGACGCTCCTGCCGACAATCGTTCTTTTTTTCTTTTCCATCAACTTCATCACCACCAGCCTCGAATTCTGGTTCAACGTTCCGGTGGAACAGGCCCTGGAAAACTCCCTGACGGTCGGCCGCAGCATTTACAAGCAGGCCGAAACCGACGGGCGGTTCCTCATTGACCGCACGGCCTATCAGATTGCCAGAAAAGACCTTCTGGCGCCCCAGAACATCGATGCGCTGGCCCGTTACGCCAATGTCGTCCAGCGCGAGTTCAACATCCCCGTGCTCGAGGTGTACGATGCCAATGCCAGGCGCCTGACGATTTCTCTGGATGAAACGCTCGATTCCGCGGCCTTTGGCATCGTGCCGCCTGAAAAACTCCTGCAGGGCTTCGTTCCGGACAATGTCTGGACCCTCTCGGAATACATCCCCAAAGGGGAGTTGATCCGCACGGTGGGAACAATTCCGTTCGGGGTGGCCCGCGATCAGGCCAAGGGTTTTCTGTGCCTGTCCACCCTGCTGGTGCCGGACATCTCACAGAGCATGAAGTCGATTACGCGCGGATTCGAAGAGTACCAGCAGATCAAACTGCTCAGACAACCGATCCAGAACACCTATTACATCGTTTTGTCCATCGTGGCGCTGCTGGTTCTGTTTTGTGCCATCTGGTTTGGATTTTATCTCGCCCGCTCGATCAGCATTCCCATCAAGGAGTTGGCCGAAGGCACCCGGCGCGTGGCCGAGGGCGAGCTGGGTTTTACGATCGAGCGGGTGGCCGACGATGAGATCGGAAGCCTGGTCGAATCCTTCAACAAGATGACGCGCGATCTGCGCACCAGCCGCGAACAGTTGGAACTCTCCGCCCACATGCTGCAGCAGCAGAACGTCGAAATCGAAGAAAAGCGGCAGTACATGGAAATCGTCCTGAAAAATGTTTCGGCCGGCGTCATGACGCTCGATGCCGGCGGCATCATCAAGACGATCAACACTTCGGCGGCACACATGCTGGGTTTAGGGACCGACGAGGTCCTCGATCGCAGTTACGAAAACCTACTGGATGGCCAGTTCCGCGGTCTGGCCCGTGACATCAAGGACAGCCTGGCGCTCTCAAAGAACGACGCCCTCCAGCTGCCCCTGCGCCTGGTGGTCGACGGCCGCCCGCGCAGCTTTCTGACCCACGTCAACGCGTTGAAAGACGATGCCGGCAACCCCATGGGCACCGTGATCGTTTTCGATGATCTCACGGAAATGGAAAGAGCGCAGCGCATGGCGGCCTGGCGCGAGGTGGCGCGCCGCATCGCGCACGAGGTCAAGAATCCGCTGACCCCCATCACGCTCTCGGCGCAGCGGATCAAACGAAAATTCGCCAAAGACCACGAAGACCCGGTTTTTGACGAGTGCATTCGGATGATCATCGATCACGTGGAACTGATTCGGAACCTGGTCAATGAGTTTTCCGCGTTTGCCAAATTTCCGAGTGTCGATCTCAAACCGTGCGAACTTCTGCCCATCATCGAGGAAACCGTGGTCCTCTACAAGGATGGGCACCCTGAAATCCGGTTCCAGACCGAGTTGAGCGAGACGGTTCCGGTCATGAACCTGGACCGCAAACAGATCAAACAGGCGATGATCAATCTGTTGGAAAACGCCATAGCCGCCGTCAGGGGCCGGGGTGAAATTGCGATCACGCTGTCGCACGATTCCATTTTGAACCGCGTCCGCATCGAGGTGGCTGACAACGGTCCCGGTATTTCGGATGCCGACAAGACCCGGCTGTTCGAACCGAACTTTTCCACCAAAAAAGCCGGCATGGGGCTGGGGCTGACGATTGTCAGCACGATTGTCGGAGACCACAACGGTGTGATCAGCGTTCAGGACCATCAGCCCACCGGGGCCAAATTCGTGATCGAGATACCGGTTTGAGCGAGCATGGTGCCGGTGGCGAAGGCCGCAACATACGGGCGAATATTTTTCTTTCGAGGAGTCTCTCCCAATGAATCCGTCTATTTTGATCGTTGACGACGAGCCGTCTATTCTGCAGTCATTGGCCGGGCTCCTGACCGACGAAGGCTTTGACGTGCACACCGCCTCCAACGGGTACGAGGCCCTGAAAAAGATAGACAGCGAATCACCCGATCTGGTGCTGCTCGACATCTGGATGCCGGGCATGGACGGGATCGACACCCTGCAGGAGATCAAAAAAAGCAACCCCTTCATTCAGGTCATTATCATCACCGGCCACGGCACGATCGAGACGGCCGTGAAGGCCACCAAAATGGGGGCCTATGACCTGATCGAAAAACCGCTTTCGATCGACAAGATCATTCTGGCGATCAATAACGCCTTGAATTATCGCCGGCTCGAAGAGGAGAACCGCTACCTCAGGAAGAAGATGATCGAGAAGAACTCGATCAGCGGCAACAGCCCCCCGATTCAACTGCTGAGAAAACAGGTTGGCGTTGCGGCACCCACGGATACCTGGATCCTGATCAAAGGAGAAAACGGCACGGGTAAAGAACTCGTGGCCCGCACCATCCACCAGCTCAGTCGGCGGGTCGACCAGCCCCTGATCACCGTCAACTGTGCCGCCATTCCGGAAGAGCTGATCGAAAGTGAATTGTTCGGACACGAAAAGGGGGCGTTTCCGAACGCCGGCGGCAAAAAAAGAGGGAAATTCGAACTGGCGAACGGCGGGACCATATTTCTGGATGAAATTGGCGACATGAGCCTGAAAACGCAATCGAAAATGCTGCGCGTGCTCGAGGAACAGAAGTTCAACCGCCTGGGCGGCAGCCGCACCATCGCCGTGGATGTCCGCGTCATTGCGGCCACCAACAAGGAACTCGAACGAGAAATCGAAAAAGGGGCCTTCAGAGAGGAGCTGTTCTATCGGCTCAACGTGGTGCCGATCGAGGTGCCGCCGTTGAGGAGCCGCATCGAAGATATCCCCCTTCTGGTCGATATTTTCTTCGAAGAGTTCGCCAAGCAAGCCCAGAAGAAAAAAAAGAAGATGATGCCCGGGGCGCTCGACCTGCTGCGATTCTATGCCTGGCCCGGCAACGTGCGGGAATTGAAAAACCTGGTGGAACGTCTGGCCATCATGGTTGAAAAAGAGACGATCGGCCAAGACGATCTGCCCGAGCCCTACAACCCTTCCGCCGGTCGCCATGCGGCCCTGGGCGAATCCGAACTGCTGGCTATCGACAATTTAAAGGAAGCCAAGAGGGTTTTTGAAAGAGAATACATCCAAAAGAAGCTCGAAGAAAACGAAAACAATATTACCCGGACCGCGGAAATACTCGGCCTCGGGCGCGGCTACCTGAATAAAAAGATTAAAGACATCCTCAGGTGATCCGCCGCGGCCACGATGAAGGGGAAACAGTCATTTGCGCGTTATCGGTGGGACCCTCAAAGGAAAAAAGCTCGCCGGGGTGTGCGGCACCGACATCCGGCCGACGGCGGACCGACTGCGGGAATCGATCTTCAACATCATCGCCCGGCGGGTGGTTGGTGCCGTCGTGCTGGACCTGTTTGCCGGCACCGGCGCTTTCGGCATCGAAGCGCTCAGCCGCCGGGCACGCGCGGCCGTTTTCATCGACAACAGCCGCATGGCCGTAACCCTGATTCATCGCAACCTGGAGATGTGCCGGCTTCAGGATCGGGCCCACGTCATCTGCTGGGATGTCACCCGCGGCCTGGCGGCCCTCCCCATGAGTCAACCATCGTTTGACCTCGTTTTTCTGGATCCGCCTTACAGCCAGGGTCTTGTCCGCATCGGCCTGAGCTTGCTGCGGCACAGCCCGGTTTTGGCCCCCGGTCACCGTCTGATTGTGGAACACTCGATAACCGAGCCGTTCGCGCCCGCTGCGGATGACTACCGCCTTCACGACCAGCGACGCTACGGAAAAACCCTTGTTTCATTTTTGGAATGTGTGGTATGAACGCCCCGGCCGTTTGGGTGCGGCGGCCGGGGCGCCGAAACTGATAGGCTTCCAGATAATGATTTTGGCTGCCGGTATCGGTCGTCGGCGTATTACACTAGCAGCTTTCTCCCGCTGGCCTTGCCAGAATAATTATCTGGAAGCCTATATGTCCGAAACGGTAGACGAGAGACATCCCGGCGAGGCCACCGATCGGTTTAACATTGGAGCAGGACCCCCGGCGGGGCGGTGCTTTCACCGAATTCAGTCACAGAGGCGATAACGCATCAAGGCGGTGGATGAGGGCTATGGCGAGAGTTGCGATATACCCGGGTTCTTTCGATCCGGTTACAAACGGTCACATGGACATCGTCAAGCGGGGGCTGAAACTCTTCGATAAAATCATCGTCACCATTTTGTACAACCCCGGCAAGGAAACCCTTTTTTCGATAGAGGAAAGGCTCTTCATGCTCCGGGAGAGCATGAAGAGCCTGGCGCACATCGAAATCGACCACTACGACGGACTTTTAGTGGACTATGCGGCCGAGCGCAAGGCCCAGGCGATCTTGCGCGGCATGCGCGCGGTGTCTGATTTCGAGTACGAGTTCCAGATGGCCCTCATGAACCGTCGCCTCGACCGCGAAATCCAGACCGTTTTCCTGATGACCGGCCTGCGCTGGATTTTTACCAGCTCCTCGATCATCAAGGAAGCGGCCCGGTTCGGGGGCAATATCGAAGGGATGGTGCCGCCGCTCGTCCTGGAACAACTGAAAATTAAGTTCGGGCGCAAGAAGGGCGGTTCTTGACCGCTTATCCTCAGAAAAATCGCTTGAGCACGATGAAGCTGCCGATCAGAAGAACGGTAAAAACCGCCACGAGCAGGTTTAAGTTTTTTTCGATGAAATTCTGAATGCGGGGACCGAAGACATATATCAACCCGCCGATAAGAAAGAACCGGGCCGAGCGAGACACCAGTGAGGCCAGCACGAAAACGGCAAAGTTGATGCGAAACATGCCGGCGGCGATGGTGAAGACCTTGTAGGGGATCGGGGTGAAGCCCGCAATGCCGATGGCCCAGGCGTCATAGGTCTTGAAGAGGGTGCCGATGGTGTCGATCTTGTCGGTCAATCCGTAGAAAGCGATGATTTTTACACCGATTCCCTGCATGAATTGCCAGCCGATCACATAGCCGAAACAGCCCCCCAGTACCGAACCGATCGATGAGATCAAAGCGAATTTAAATGCGTTGCGCGGAATTGCGACGGCCAGGGCAACGAGCAGGACATCGGGCGGGATGGGGAAAAAAGATGACTCGCTGAAAGCGAGCAGGAAAAGCGCCCATGGGCCATAGGGCGTTTCGGCCCAGTGCAGGACCCAGTCGTAGAGCTTGCGCAGCATTCAGCGGTCGCTCCAGCCATTTTCGCCGACCAGTTTGACGAAGCGGCAGCCGCCGAGATCGCGGCGATGAATTCCAGTGCGGTCCTTGATAATCTTGACCAGTTCCTGCGTGTGCTGGTCTCCGACCGGGACCACCAGGCGGCCGTTTTCGGCCAATTGGGCGATCAAGGATTCGGGAATGCGCGGGGCCCCGGCGGTGACGATAATCGCATCGAACGGGCTTTCTTCCGGCCAGCCGACGGTGCCGTCGCCAAAGCGGGTGATGATGTTGTGGTAGCGGAGCTGGTCGAAAAGGCGGCGGGCCTTTATCAGCAGCGAATGAAGACGCTCGATGGTGTAGACCCGATAGGCGATTTCGGCCAGAATGGCGGCCTGGTACCCCGAACCGGTGCCGATTTCGAGCACCCGGTCGTTTTTTGAAAGCTCGAGCGCCTGGGTCATTTCGGCCACGATATACGGCTGCGAGATGGTCTGCTGGTCACCGATCGGCAGAGGGAAATCACCATAGGCCTGGTCCCGCAACGCTTCGCTGACGAAGAGATGGCGGGGCACCTTGCCCATGGCGGCCAAAACCCTCTGGTCGCTTATGCCGCGGGTTTCAATCTGGCGCCTGACCATTTCTTCGCGCTGCCGATCAAATTTGGTCGACTCTCTCTCCATCATGGCCGCCGTCCGAAGACTTTAGATTTTGTAAATGATGCGTTTGTCGGTGATGATGATATCCACGTGCTTGTCATGCGATTCAAACGGCACCTGGACAATGATTTGATCGTCCAGGGCCAGGGCGACCTTGCGGGTCGTTGCCGGCAGGTGCGGTATGAGCCGGTCGTAATACCCGTCTCCCGAACCGATCCGGCCGCCCTTCTCGTCGAAAGCGACTCCCGGAATAAGAGCGATGTCGATACAGTCGATCGGCACGGTGCGGCATTTCTCCGGGTCCGGCTGCAGCATATTGTTCGGACCGGGTTTCATGTCCCTGTCGAAGTCGTCGATCTTGAATAACTTGAATTTCTTGGTATCGGTCTTTACGAGAGGAAGGACCACAATTTTGCCGTGGTCGATCGCGCGCCTGATCATTCCGGCGGATTTCACTTCGTTTTGATTTTCAATGTACATCAGAACAATTTTAGCCTCGAGAAAATTGGCGAAATCAAAAAGGCGGCTTTCAATCGTTTTGTTTTTTTCCACCAGGGCCTCGGAGGTGAGCTTGCCGATCGCCGCGGCGACCTCTTTTCTAATGTCCGCCTTGGTTTTCTGAATTTCGTCCATAACCGGAAATCCCTCATCACAGTTTCGTTGTTGGAACGGTACGCTTGAAACGGGTCAACCTGCATTCATCATTGACTAAATGATAACCCCGTGGTAGTTTTTTTGCATATTCTTTAGCCGGTTGCCGCCGATTGTCCCGGATCGGCGGCGGAGCGGTTTTCAGCCCTTCCGAATCATGCGGTTCAGCGCCGCTGCCGCATTGTCGACTGTCAGATGCAAATCGTAGCGAAAATCCGCCATCAATACAAGAACATACCGAAAAAACAACGGTAAATATAGGGCCGATATGTTGGAAATCAAGTTTGTGAGACAGAATTTGTCCGATGTCACGCGCGCGCTGAGCGCCCGGCATTCGGAACTCGATATCAGTGCCTTCAGCACGGCCGATGACTTGCGGCGTGGCGTTCTCCTCCAGCTCGAAGATCTGCGTCACCGACGCAACCGGGTTTCCGACCAGATCGCCGACTTGAAGAAGGCCGGGGAGGACGCCCGCGAACTCGTCGGGCAAATGCGAGCGGTCGCAGCCGAAATAAAGGTGCTCGAGCAGGCGCTGGCGGCGCATGAAGAAGCGCTCGGCACCCTCATGCTCGAAATGCCGAATATTCCGCACGCCTCGGTCCCGGTCGGCCGTGATGCGGCCGACAATCCACTCGTACGGCAGGTGGGGGCGCCGCCGGGCTTCGATTTCGAGGCTCTGGCGCATTGGGACATCGGTTCGCGGCTCGGCATTCTGGACTTCGAGCGTGCCGCCAAGATCACCGGTGCCCGCTTTCCCCTTTATATCGGCGCCGGTGCCCGTCTCGAGCGGGCCCTGATCAATTTCATGCTTGACCTGCATGTCGACGAGCACGGGTATACCGAAATCCTGCCGCCGTTCGCCGTCAACCGGCAGAGCATGACCAACACCGGTCAATTGCCTAAATTCGAGCAGGACCTGTTCAAGCTCGAGGGCTGGGACTACTTCATGATCCCCACGGCCGAAGTCCCGCTGACCAACCTGCACCAGGGCGAAGTACTGGACGAAAGCCGGCTGCCGATTTACTACACGGCCTACACCCCCTGTTTCCGGTCCGAAGCGGGTTCCTACGGCAAGGATACCCGCGGGTTGATCCGGCAGCACCAGTTCAACAAGGTCGAGATGGTGAAATTGAGCCGACCCGAGACGTCCTATGATGAACTCGAAAAAATGCTGACCGATGCCGAAACTGTCCTCCGGCGTCTGGGGTTGGCCTACCAGGTTGTTTTACTTTGCACCGGCGACATGGGGTTTTCGGCTGCCAAGACCTACGATCTCGAAGTCTGGATGCCAGGTCAGGGCGCCTACCGCGAGATCTCCTCCTGTTCCAATTGCGAGAGCTTCCAGGCCCGGCGGGCCGACATCCGCTTCCGGTGCAAGGGCAAAAAGGGGACGGAACTCGTTCACACCCTCAACGGCAGCGGACTGGCGGTGGGGCGCACGGTGGCGGCGATCCTGGAAAATTTTCAGCAAGCCGACGGCAGCGTGGTGATCCCCGCGGCACTCAGGTCCTACATGGGCGGCATGGAAGCCATAAGACCTTGAAAATCAAAGACACTCCCGCAGACATTCGCCCTTATCTCCTTCCGCAACCCGGCGGCGATCCCGTCTACCGCTGCCTGGGATGCGCGGCGGAGTACAGCGTTGCCAGATTGCTCTACACCTGCCCGCGCTGCCGGCAGGTGTTGATGATCGAGGACCGCGGGCGCGAGCGGCTGCGCGAGGTTCCCGGCCGCCTCTGGCAGCGGATATTCGACTATCGCAAGATGCTCACCCTGCCGGCGCTGAAAGGCATTTACCGCTACCACGAGTTTATCGGCCCGGCCATCCCGCTCGAGGCCGTCGTCTATTTGGGGGAAGGGCACACCCCCCTGGTCGAGGCCAACAACGTCATGCAGCAAAAAGTCGGCCTCCGGTTTTATTTTAAAAACGACGGTCAGAACCCCAGCGCATCGTTCAAGGACCGCGGGATGGCCAGCGCGGTGAGCTACATCAATTACCTGATCCGCCAGGGCCTGGTATCCGAGGTGCTGGCGGTGTGCGCCTCCACGGGAGACACGTCGGCCGCGGCCGCCCTGTACGCCTCCTACCTGACCCCGCGCATCAAGTCGGCCGTGCTGCTGCCGCACAAAAAGGTCACGCCCCAGCAGCTCAGCCAGCCGCTTGGCAGCGGTGCGGCGGTTTTTGAAATTCCGGGCGTCTTCGACGACTGCATGAAAGTCGTCGAACGGCTTTCCGAGGACTACGACGTCGCGCTGCTCAATTCGAAAAACGCCTGGCGGATCCTGGGGCAGGAATCCTATTCATTCGAGATCGCACAGGATTTCGAATACGACCTGCGCGACAAGCTCGTCATCCTGCCGATCGGCAATGCCGGCAACATCACGGCCGTCATGAGCGGGTTTTTAAAGTTCCACGAGACCGGCATCATCGGCGAGCTGCCGAAGATCATCGGCGTGCAGTCCCAGCACGCCAATCCGGTTTACCGCTACTACCGCGAAACCGATCCGGCGCGGCGGCGGTTCGTGCCGGTGACCGTCAAACCGAGCGTGGCCCAGGCGGCCATGATCGGCAATCCGGTGTCCATGCCGCGGGTCATCCACCTGGTGGACCGCTACAACCGGCAGGCCGGGCGGCAGCGGGTTTTTTTCGTCGAAGTGTCCGAGCAGGACATCATGGACTGGGAGCTGCTGGCCAACCGCAACGGTCACATCGCCTGCACGCATGGCGGGGAATCCCTGGCCGGTTTGGTGACGGCCCGCCGGCAGGGGTTGGTCGAGGAGGGCGAGGTGGCCGTCATCGATTCCACGGCGCATGCGCTGAAATTCGCCGGCTTTCAGCAGATGTATTTCGACCGGCAGTTTCCACCGGAATTCGGCATCACTTCCGATCCGGCGTTGATCAACACGCCCCTGTACCTTCAACCCCAGGGCCTGGAAAGGCTGCCGGCGGCCGGAAAGCCGTTGAGCGGGCCGGATTTCGATGTGTTCGTCGAGCGAATGTCGGCGGAGATCGCCGACCGCTTGAACCTCAAAAAACCTTGAGCCCGCGCGGACCCGTTTGCGACCCGGCTTCCGCCGGCATTAACCGATGGATGGGAGAAAAGTGTCTATGAAGAAAATTCCAATTTTGTGGGCGGCTTGCGCGTTTTTGTTCATAGCGTGCGCTACGAATCAAGGCGACGTGCGCAAACGGGAGGTGGCCTATCGAGACCTGGGCAAGCAGTACTACCTGGCCGGGGATTTTACGAGCGCCCTGAAGTACCTGCTGGAAGCCGAAAAGATGAATCCCGATGATCACATTCTTCAGAATTACCTGGGCCAGGTGTATCTTGCCAAGGCCAAGCCCGATCTGGCCGTCGTCCACTTCAAAAAGGCCCTCGTGCTAAAACCCGATTATGCGGTAGCCAAAAACAACCTCGGGGTCGCCTACCTGAACGAGCAGCGGTATGACGAGGCGATCGGCGTTTTCAAAGAACTTTCAGGCGATCTGCTGTATGCCACGCCGCACTATCCGCTGACCAACATCGGCTATGCGTACTACTTGAAAAAGGACTTCCCGGAGTCGGAGCGCTATTACCAGAAGGCGCTGGAAATAGAACCCGGTTTTGCGCTGGCCCTCAAGGGCTTGGGGCGAACCTACCTGGCCCAGGGCAAGGGCGCCGCGGCCCAGGCCGCCCTGACTGCGGCCATCGACAAGGACCCGACCGCCGCGGACGCCTACTACGACCTGGGAGAATCCTACCTCCTGCTGCAAAACCCCGCCAAGGCCAAGGGCGCTTTTCAAAAAGTCGTTCAGCTCAAGCCGGATTCTCCCGAAGGCAAGGCGGCCCAAAGTGAGCTGATGAAGTTGCAGAACATTCCCTGACCCCCCGCCCAAAAAAACCCGCCGGTCTCCGGTGGAGACACGGCGGGTTTTCTTTTCTCCCTAAACCGTTGAGTTAGATCACGTGGCGCTGTTCGAGC
>JBAPWQ010000530.1:0-3920 GCA_049283795.1 Desulfobacterales bacterium
GTCCAGGAGGCGACTGTCTGGTAGCCCGCCAAAGGCCTTTAACGCAGTCAAGATCTTTTCCTTGAAGCCTATAGTCAATCGAGGGCAGGTGCCTATAGGGCTTTGGCTGTATATAGAAGCTTGCAAGGCAGTATGTTCGTCATCGGAAAAAATGGCGGAGCCAAGAAAGAGGGGCCTAAAACAAAGCACTTGAAAAAGATCTCACAGGCCGGTGGCTTCATTATGGAACTCTCTACCGGTATCCGGATCATCTTATACTGTTTTGTCCCTATTGCCTTTCATTTGGCCGACCAATATTTTGGAGCGCAGATGGGAAATAAAATCCGAAGGCATTCAGCAACCATTCAAAAAAAATCAGCTATGTGGAGGCAATAGACTCCAGTTCGACCCCACCACCGATTATGTGGTGTACCAGGGAACGGAAAAGGAATTGGAGTCCCACATGGCCTATAAAGAACCGGATGAAAACACCTGGGCCGATCGGGGCTATGCCGGCCGGTCTTATGGCCGATCGTATCGGTCCGGTTATGACCGAGGGTAATACGGTGGCAGCCGCGGCCGCGGATATGACTCCGGATGCGCGTTTTCCGCTATGGATCGCCAGCATCGCAATCAAGACCGATGGACTTGGCCTGGATATGATCGATATGACGATAACCGCTATGGGAGAGGGTTTTCTTCCGATCAGCTGCATTATGGCCGGGGATATTATGACGATCGCCAGGGGGAACGCTATCCGTATCGCGGCGGAAATTACGACAGAGAGCATGACGGCCGCTACCGGCAGTGGGATTCCTCCATCGACAATCCATACGGACCTCTCTCGATGGGGCGTTATGATGACGACAATGACCGAATGTCCGATTAGAAAGATCAGATAGTCCTGCACGCAAGAAATGGAGCCGATCACTCTGCTGAGCGGCTTCTCGGACCCAAAAGCAACCGGGTCTAACGGTTACTACACCGCATGAAAGGAGGTGAGACATATGTGC
The DNA here is from genome assembly GCA_049283795.1 of Desulfobacterales bacterium. Taxonomy (GTDB): domain Bacteria; phylum Desulfobacterota; class Desulfobacteria; order Desulfobacterales; family SG8-13; genus JARFQH01. The sequence goes on from JBAPWQ010000530.1 coordinate 993, forward strand.
TATAACTGTGGCTGCGGGAGCGCGTCCGATGATCATGGAAAAGGTCACATGGGCGTCGATCCCCAGGGAAAGGCGATTACCGACAAGTCGTTCGAGGCCGCCGGCAAAGCGTTTGAAATGAGCGCCCAAGAGTCCAGGGAAAAGACCCTGGAACTGCTCAAGAAAAAAAGCTGAGTCATGGCCAGCAACAACCGTTTCACATCAGAAAAGAGGGGACTTTTGGTCCCCTCTTTGATATTTAAAATTAAAATGGCTAATTTGGAACCAATAGGCTTATCCTACTTTGCGGAAGGAAGACGTAAATGAAAGTCTGGCCTGGGCAACCATATCCCCTGGGAGCCGTCTATGACGGCTCGGGAACGAACTTTTCCCTGTTTTCCGAAATTGCCGAGCGCGTGGAACTGTGCCTGTTCGATGACGACGACACTGAAACGCGCATCGACCTGCCCGAAGTGACCGGTTATTGCTGGCACGGTTACTTTCCGACCGTGGAACCCGGTCAGCTTTACGCCTACCGGGTTTACGGGCCCTGGGATCCGGAAAACGGCCACCGCGGCAACCCGGCCAAGTTGCTGCTCGACCCGCACGCCAAGGCGATTCACGGGCAGGTGCGTTGGGACGAGGCCGCTTTTCCCTACAAATTCGACGAAGGTCCGGATGAGCGCAGCGATAGCGACAGCGCCCCTTTCATGCCTCGGGGGGTCGTGCATCAGCCTCATTTCGATTGGACCGGAGACCGTCGGCTCCATTTACACTGGCACGAAACCATCATCTACGAAACGCATGTCAAAGGATTGACCGCCATCCACCCGGATGTTCCGGCTGAACTGCGAGGGACTTACGCGGGCCTGGCGCAGCCGGTAATTATCGAATATTTCAGGCAACTTGGCATAACGGCGGTCGAACTCATGCCGATTCACTATTTTGTTCACGACAAGCACCTGGTGGACCAGGGCCTTCGAAATTTCTGGGGCTACAACTCCATCGGCTATTTCGCGCCGCACAGCGAATACGCCTCCGACAAGCGCCCCGGAGCGGCGGTGGCCGAATTCAAACAAATGGTCAAGACCCTGCACCAGGCCGGGATCGAGATCATCCTGGATGTGGTTTACAACCACACCGCCGAAGGCAACCATCTGGGCCCGATGCTCTCCTTCAAGGGCATCGACAACGCTTATTACTACCGGCTGACCGACGACAAGCGCTACTACATGGATTACACCGGGACCGGAAACAGCCTGAACATGCGTAACCCGCATGTGCTGCAGCTTCTCATGGATTCCCTGCGGTACTGGGTTCTGGAAATGCACGTGGACGGGTTCCGGTTCGACCTGGCGGCGACCCTGGCACGCGAACTGCACGATGTCGACCGGCTCTCGGCCTTCTTCGACCTCATCCAGCAGGATCCCGTCATCAGCCAGGTCAAGCTGATAGCCGAGCCGTGGGATGTGGGCGAGGGCGGATACCAGGTCGGAAATTTTCCGCCCGTGTGGTCCGAATGGAACGGCAAGTACCGCGATTGCGTGCGCGACTTCTGGCGCGGCGAAGATCAGTCGCTGGGGGAGTTCGCCTCGCGCTTTACCGGCAGCTCGGACCTCTACGAAAACACCTCGCGTCTACCCTACGCCAGCATCAACTTCGTCACCGCCCACGACGGCTTCACCTTGAACGATCTCGTTTCCTACAACGACAAGCACAACGAGGCCAACGGGGAGGAAAACCGCGACGGCGAAAGCCACAACCGCTCCTGGAACTGCGGTGCCGAAGGCCCGACCGACGATCCGGACGTGCTTCGTCTGAGAGATAAACAGAAGCGAAACTTCCTGACGACGCTGCTCCTCTCCCAGGGGGTGCCCATGTTGCTGGGGGGTGATGAGATCGGCCGCACGCAAGGGGGCAACAACAATGCCTACTGCCAGGACAACAAGATCTCCTGGTTCGACTGGGAGACGGCCGATGAAGCGTTGCTCTCCTTTTGCAGGGATCTCATCCAGTATCGCAGGGACCACCCCGTGCTGCGCCGCCGGCGCTGGTTTCAAGGCCGGCCGATCCACGGCAGCGAGATCAAGGACATTGCCTGGTTTAATTTAGAAGGCGAGGTGATGGCCGAAGAGGACTGGGGCCAGGGCTACGCGAAATCGCTCGGCCTCTTTTTAAACGGCGAGGCCATTCCGAATCCCAACCCGCGCGGCGAGCCGGTCATCGACGATAATTTTTACATTATTTTCAACGCCCACCACGAGCCGCTGGATTTCACGCTTCCCGGCCCCGATTGGGGTGAGCGCTGGCTGAAGGACCTCGATACCGAAAACGGCCGGGCGGAAGAAAAAGTATCCGTTGAAGCCGGCGGCCGGATCACGGTGGCCGCCCACTGCCTGTTCGTGCTGCGCCACGCCGCCTGATCAGCTGTCAGTTTGTTAGGCAGAGTCATCGACCAAAACGCCCATGCTCCAGTTCAAACAAGAGAATTTTTCGGCCCGCATCGTGCTGCCCGGCGGAGAAACAGCCGAGCGGCCTGTCGAAATCCGCACCAACCCCATCACGGGTCGTACCTGCAGAATTACCTATAGCCGCGGGGAAGAGCGCGAGCCGGGCACGGACAGACTGCTCGAGCCGCCACCCTTTGCAGACAACCGGGACGATTGCCCTTTTTGCAGAGCCCGGATAGCCGCCAATACCCCGCGGCTTCCGGCTGAATTTTGGCCCGCGGGACGCATGACCCGGGGGTCCTCCACCCTTTTTCCCAACTTGTTCCCCTACGGTCGGTACTCTGCGGTCAGCCTTTTCGACGCAGAGCATTTCGTGGAAATCGGCACGGCGCGCCTGCCATCCTACACAGATAGTTTCCTAAACTGCAGGGACTATCTGCTGCGCATCCGGTCCAGCGATCCCGCGGCCGTTTACATGGCCATCACCCAGAATCACCTG
>JBAPWQ010000531.1:0-17875 GCA_049283795.1 Desulfobacterales bacterium
GGCGGTCGTGACGGTCTCGAGCTTGACGCCCATTTCTTCGGAGATGACCTGGCCGCCGGTCAGGACCGCAATGTCCTCCAGCATGGCCTTGCGCCGGTCGCCGAATCCCGGGGCCTTGACCGCCGCCACCTGCAGGGTGCCGCGCAGCCGGTTGACGATCAGGGTGGCCAGGGCTTCGCCTTCGATGTCTTCGGCGATGATCAGCAGCGGCTTGCCTTCGCGCGCCACCGACTCCAGCAGCGGGACCAGGTCCTTCATGTTGCTGATTTTCTTCTCGTTCAAAAGGATGTAGGCATCGGTCAGCGTCACGGTCATTTTTTCGGGTTGGGTGACAAAGTAGGGCGAGATATACCCGCGGTCGAACTGCATTCCTTCGACCACCTCGAGGCTCGTCTCCATGGCCTTGGCTTCTTCGACCGTGATGACGCCTTCCTTGCCTACTTTTTCCATGGCCTCGGAAATGAGCTTGCCGATCACCGGGTCGTTGTTGGCGGATATCGAACCGACCTGCGTGATTTCGTTTTTGTCCTTGGTCGGTTTGGACTGCTTCTTGAGGGCCTCCACCACGGCGGTCACGCCGCGGTCGATCCCGCGTTTGAGCGCCATCGGGTTGGCGCCGGCCGCCACCAGTTTCTGGCCTTCGCTGTAAACGGCCTGGGCCAGCACGGTTGCGGTTGTGGTGCCGTCGCCGGCCACGTCGCTGGTTTTACTGGCGACTTCCTTGACCATCTGGGCGCCCATGTTTTCGAATTTTTCTTTCAGGTCGATTTCCTTGGCCACGGTGACGCCATCCTTGGTGATCGTGGGCGAGCCGAAGGATTTCTCAAGAACCACATTACGCCCCTTGGGGCCGAGCGTTACCTTGACGGCATCCGCCAGGGTGTTGACACCCTTCAGCATCCGCTCTCTGGCCGAAGATCCAAAGGCAATCATTTTCGCAGGCATTTTTCTTTTCCTCCCTTTGTGTATCGAATTATTCCAAGACGCCCAGGATGTCGTCTTCTTTCATAAAGACATGTTCAACGCCGTCGATTTTTATTTCCGTTCCGGCGTATTTCGAAAACAGGACCCGATCGCCGACCTTGACCTCCAGTGCCGTGCGCTTGCCGTTATCGCCGAGCTTTCCCGTGCCGACGGCCATGACCTTGCCTTCCTGCGGTTTTTCCTTGGCGGTATCCGGTATGATGAGTCCGCCGGCTGTTTTTTGCTCCTGTTCAACCCTGAGAACCAGCACCCTGTCGTTCATTGGTTTGATCTTCATCTCTTCGCATACCTCCTTATTATAAAATTTTATTTAAAATTAATACGTTATGATAGACCAAACTGGCAAATTGTAATCACCATTCGATGCCTGTCAAGTGGCCGGATTCAAAAAGTTCAGGCACTTTTTCTTCCGTTTGCTGCGCGCCTTGGTCTGGCATCCCCAACCGTCTTGCATTCAGTTTTCATCTCTGTTAGGAAGGGCCAGTTTTCGACATGGCGCCTTCGGGACAGCACCCAAGCGGAGGGCCAAGGAGGAGAAATGACCCGTGTGGCAGTGGTGGGGGCGACGGGGTATGCGGGCGCCGAGCTGGTGCGCCTGCTGGCCGGTCATCCTAAAATCGAATTGACCGTTTTGACATCGCGCCAGTATGCCGGCCAGCGGATTGACGGCGTCTATCCGGCCTTTGCGGGGGTGGTGGACCTGACCTGCCAGGCCTTCGACAGTCAGCGGGTCTGCGAGCAGGCGGATGTGGTTTTCACGGCGCTGCCGCATAAGCTGCCGATGGAAATCGTCCCGGCGCTTATCGAGCAGGGCAAGAAGGTCATCGACCTCTCGGCCGACTTCAGGTTTCAGAATGCCGCGTGCTATGAAGCGCACTACCAGCCCCACACGGCCAAAGACCTGTTACCGCAAAGCGTCTACGGCTTGTCTGAAATATACCGCGACCGGATCCGGACGGCCGCGCTGGTGGGCAACCCGGGCTGTTATCCCACCAGCATTCTGCTGCCGCTGGTGCCGCTGGTGCGCGCCGGCCTGCTGGACCCGGACACCCTTGTCGCGGACGCCAAATCCGGCGTGAGCGGTGCCGGACGGTCGCCGTCGCTGGGCACGCTCTACTGCGCCGTGAGCGAATCGTTCAAGGCCTACAAGGTCGGCAGTCACCGCCACACGCCTGAAATGGAGGAGGTGCTCGGCCGCGAAGCCGGCCGGCCGGTGACCCTGACCTTCGTGCCGCATCTGGTGCCGATGTCGCGCGGCATGGCGGCGACCATCTACGCCGCTCCGGTCAAGGGGGTCGGAAGCGGTGACATCGACCGCTGCCTGCGGGAATTTTACCGTGCTCGGCCGTGCGTGCGGCTCTGTGCCGCCGGCCGCCCGCCGGACACCCTCAACGTGCGCGGAACCAATTTCTGCGACATCGGCTTTGCCCTGGATACGCGCACCAACCGCCTGATCCTCATGTCGGCCATCGACAACCTGGTCAAAGGCGCCGCCGGACAGGCGGTGCAGAACATGAACCTGATGCTCGGCTTTCCCGAAACAACCGGGCTGATGCAGGTTCCTTTTCCGCTGTAATCGGCGGGCGCGGCCGGTTGTTTCAACCGGCATGGTGCGGGGCAAACACGGGGGCGAATTTTCACCGCCCGTGCGGGCGGTGGCGGGAAAGAGCTGTGGAAACCGCCCGGGGATTCCATGGACTTTGTGCCGCGAGGTCAGGAGTTTCTTGACATCGATCGGTTATTGACATAGGAGAGATCGGAAACTCGTTTGGTCCCGCCCAGTTGTTTACCTGGAAACACAATAAAAAGGAGGTTGACGATGTCGGCAAAGCTTATCAAAGGAACGGAAATCCGCGAAGAAATCCTGGAGGAAATTACGAAAGAGGTGGCCCGGATCAAGGAAAAGCACGGCGTGGTCCCCGGGCTGGTCACGATCCTGGTGGGCGAGAACCCGGCCTCGATCTCCTATGTGACGCTCAAGATAAAGACCGCCCACCGCGTGGGGTTCAAGGAAATCCAGGACAGCCAACCGCCGGATATCTCCGAGGCCGACCTGCTGGCGTTGATCGACAAGTACAACAAGGATGACTCGATCAACGGCATTCTCGTCCAGCTGCCGCTTCCCAAGCACGTCAATGAGAAAAAAGTGCTCAACGCCATCGATCCCGATAAGGACGTGGACGGGTTCCATCCGGTCAATGTGGGACGGTTGATGATCGGCGGCAGCGAGGTCAAGTTTCCGCCCTGCACGCCCGCCGGTATCCAGGAAATGATCGTGCGCGCCGGCGTGGAGACCAGCGGCGCCGAAGTGGTCGTGGTCGGCCGCTCGAATATCGTCGGCAAGCCGATCGCCAACATGATGCTTCAAAAAGGTCCCGGCGCCAATGCGACGGTCACCGTGGTTCACACCCGCACCAAGGACCTCGCCGCACATTGCAAACGGGCCGACATTCTGATCGTGGCGGCCGGTGTTCCAGACCTGGTGAAGCCGGAATGGATCAAACCGGGGGCCTGCGTCATCGACGTCGGCGTCAACCGCGTGGGCGAGAAGGTCAGCGAAAAAACAGGCAAAAAAGTCGCCATCCTTAAGGGTGATGTCGATTTCGACCGGGCCAAGGAAATTGCCGGTTCTATCACCCCCGTGCCGGGAGGCGTGGGGCCGATGACCATTACCATGCTCATGAAAAACACCCTCAAGTCCTTGAAATTCAAGCTGGGAATCGCCTGATGCCAAGCGGCGGCGCGTTGACAAGTCGCGGGAGCGGCCAGCGGCCCCGTGTTCTGGCGGCCCATTCCGGCGCCTTCTTTGTCGGCGGCGCTTTACGACCGCCGCCCGGCCTGTTTTTATTGACAGGTGCCGGCGAATAGGGTACTATGAAAATCACTTAAAAATAATGCAAGGGCAAAGTCACCGAAAGGCGGCGACGCAAAGCCATGGGTCTACAGCCGTAAGGCCACGACTGCCAGGTTGCCAAAGTCAGTTTCAAGACGCCTTTGGGGAGTTGGCCCAAGGGCGTTTTTTTTGGCGCCGATGGACATTCGGCCGGAAAACAGCTGACAAAGACCGATGGCCTTCAGGATCCCAGATTGGTGGTTTCTGGAAAATCTTCTGTAATTATAATAGGATATGTCCACCATGCGAAAAAAAATCTCCCTGGTTATCCTGAGTAATTCCGGAGGGTCGGCCAAACAATTCACGATTTCCCCCGCGTTTCTGAAAATGGCGATACTCGGGTGCCTGGTGGCCGCCACGGCCCTGGTTTACGATTATTACCGCCTGAAGGTGTCCGCGGTTTTTGCGCTTGAAGACACCGTGCAGCTGGCCAGTCAGAACGAGGAAATCATTCGCCAGCGTGAACAGATCCAGGAATTTGCCGGAGAAATATCCACTCTCAAGGCCAAACTGGTCGCCCTGAACGATTTCGAGAAGAAAATCCGCATCATCGCCAACATCGACAGTGCCGACGAACAGAACAATCTCTTCGGCATCGGTGGGTCCATTCCCGAGGACCTCGATACCCAGATCCCCCTGACCCAAAAACACAACAGCCTGATACGGGAAATGCACGAACAGGTAGGCCAGCTGCAGCTGGCTTCCCACCATCAGGACCAGAGCTTCGACAAGTTGCTCAAGCGCCTTCAGGCCCAACAGAGCCTGCTTGCTTCCACACCCGCCGTGCGGCCCTGTCCCGGCTGGACGACCTCGAGTTTCGGTTACCGGATCTCGCCCTTCACCGGTCGCCGGGAGTTTCACAAGGGCTTTGACATCGCCAATCGTCAAGGCACCCCGGTTATCTCCACCGCCGATGGGATGATTGCTTTCGCCGGCCCCAAGGGCCTGTTGGGAAATTCGGTGTTTATCGACCACGGCCACGGCATGGTGACCCGTTACGGCCACCTCGAAAAAGTCATGGTCGAACGCGGAAAACCCGTCAAGCGAGGCGATACGATCGGCTTGATGGGTAATACCGGCAGAAGCACGGGACCGCACGTGCACTACGAAGTTCACCTGAACGGCATTCCGGTCAACCCCGACAAGTATATCCTCAATTAATCGTGAAGGGGGCGAAAAAATTTTCGCCCCCTTCACGATTAATGCCTGGTGTTTGTTCAGAATTAAACCCCGCTCGTTCCTGGTTTCAGTTCGTTCGTCACCATCTTCCTTCCCCCGTGCATCAATCAGCAGCGTTTCGCAGATTTTCGGCTATGATTTCGTGTCCAGGGTTCAAAGATAATAATGATTTCGAATTCCTATTTGCCAGTTTCAAATTTCCAGTTTCAAGTATCCAGCTCAGGATTCTAATTTCAAGTTTCGAATTCATGTTTAAGGTTGAGACCACCGGCCCATATGCTATAATCGCCTCCTTGAATCAGAAGTGAGGTTTTTTTACCCGGGAGGTTTTACACAATCATGATGTTAAATTTTCTTACCAAGGTATTCGGCAGCAAAAACGAGCGGGAACTCAAAAAGCTCCAGCCTGTCATCGAACAGATCAATGCCCTCGAACCCGGACTCAAGGCCTTGAGTGACGACCAGCTGAAGGCCCAGACCGCCGGCTTCAAAGAACGCCTTGGCAACGGTGAACCGCTGGAAGACCTGTTGCCGGAAGCCTTTGCCGTGGTCAGGGAGGCGTCGCGGCGTACGCTCAACATGCGCCACTTCGACGTGCAGCTGTTGGGCGGCATCGTGCTGCACCAGGGCCGGATCGCCGAAATGAAAACCGGTGAAGGCAAAACGCTGGTGGCGACGTTGCCGGCCTACCTGAACGCGCTGGCCGGCAAGGGGGTTCACATCGTTACGGTCAACGACTATCTGGCCAGTCGCGACACCCAGTGGATGGGAAACATTTACACCTTTTTGGGTCTGACCGTCGGGACCATCGTTCACGGCCTGGATGACGCCGAACGCAAAAAGGCTTACGGGGCCGACATCACCTTCGGCACCAACAACGAGTTCGGCTTCGACTATCTGCGGGACAACATGAAGTTCGACCGCGAGAGCCTGGTGCAAAGAGACCTCCACTACGCGATTGTGGACGAGGTCGACAGCATCCTGATCGATGAAGCCCGCACGCCGTTGATCATCTCGGGCCCGGCCGAACGTTCGACCGACCTGTATTACCAGGTCAACAACATCATTCCGCGCCTCAAGAGGGAAATCGATTACGCGATCGACGAAAAAGCCCGCACGGTGGTGTTGACTGAAGAAGGCGTGGCCAAATCCGAGAAGCTGCTGCAGGTCGACAACATCTACGATCCCCGGAATATCGAACTGCTGCACCACGTCAACCAGGGGCTCAAGGCGCACACGCTCTTCAAGCGCGACGTCGATTACATCGTCAAGAACGGCGAGGTGATCATCGTCGACGAGTTCACCGGCCGGCTCATGCCGGGACGTCGTTACAGCGAAGGGCTGCATCAGGCCCTGGAGGCCAAGGAGGGCGTGCGGATCGAAAACGAAAACCAGACCCTGGCCACCGTCACCTTCCAGAACTACTTCCGCATGTACGATAAACTGGCCGGCATGACCGGCACCGCCGATACCGAGGCGGTTGAATTCAAGAAGATCTACGGGCTCGAGGTGATGGTCATTCCGACCGACAAGCAGATGATCCGCAAGGACAACTCGGATGTCATCTACAAGACCCGCCGTGAGAAGTACAATGCGGTCATCGATGAGATCGTCGATCTTCACCACCGGGGTCAGCCGGTCCTGGTGGGCACCATTTCGATCGATGTGTCCGAGCAGGTCAGCGACAGCCTGAAAAAAAGAGGCATCAAGCACACCGTGCTCAATGCCAAGATCCATGAAAAAGAGGCTGAAATCATCGCCATGGCGGGTCAGAAGGGGTCGGTGACCATCTCCACCAACATGGCCGGGCGCGGCACCGACATCGTCCTCGGCGAGGGGGTCACAGACCTGGGCGGCCTGCACATCATCGGCACGGAAAGGCACGAGAGCCGCCGGATCGACAATCAGCTGCGGGGGCGTTCGGGCCGCCAGGGCGATCCCGGCTCGTCGCGCTTTTACCTCTCACTGGAGGACGACCTGCTGCGGATTTTCGGCGGCGAGCGGATCACCGGCATCATGGACCGCCTCGGCATGCAGGAGGGCGAGCCGATCGAGCACGGCCTGATCAGCCGGGCCATCGAAAACGCCCAGTCGAAGGTGGAGGGCCGCAACTTCGAAATCCGCAAACAGCTGCTCGAATATGACGACGTCATGAACCAGCAGCGCGAGGTGATCTACCGCCAGCGGCGCGAGGCGCTTTTCGGAAAAGACCTCAAGTCTTCCATCATGGAGATCATCGAGGAGAAGTCGGAGGAGATCGCCGGCGCCTATGCCGAGGAGCGGGTGCCGGCCGAGGAATGGGACTTTAAGGGCCTCGATGAAGCCGTGTTCAAACAGTTCAACTTCCACCTGCCACCCTTAGAGGGCGAAACCCTCGACGGGCTCACCCGCGAGGGCCTGGCGCAGCTGATCAACGAGGAAGCCCTGCGGATCTACGAGGAGAAGGAAAAGGCCATCGGTCCGACGGATTTCCGGCAGCTCGAGCGGGTCGTCATGCTTCAGAACGTGGACAATCTCTGGAAGGACCACCTGCTGTCGATGGACCACCTCAAGGAGGGCATCGGCCTGCGCGGTTACGCGCAGCAGAATCCGCTGCTGGTTTACAAAAAAGAAGGTTTCGAGATGTTTCAGGACATGATCGCGCGGATCAAGGAGGAAACGATCGGCATCCTGTTCCGGATTCAGCTCGCCGAGCCGCAGGAAATGAAGGCCATCCAGCGGCCGCGGGCCCAACAGTTGACCTATTCGGGCTCCGGTGAACCGCAGAAAAAGAAACCGGTGAAACGGGCCGACAAAAAGGTCGGGCGCAATTCCCCCTGTCCCTGCGGCAGCGGCAAGAAATATAAAAAATGCTGCGGGAAATAAGCGCCGCGCCAGGTCAGCGGCGGGCGGCGGCAATTCACGGACGGCCTGCTGGCACCAGCCCGTCCGATAGACTTCGGTCTGTTATTTTGCGGGCATCTCCGGGTAGTTCCATCACCGGTGCCGAAGGACACCCGGCCGGGAAATGACGATAGACTCCCCGCGACGCTTCTGGTATCATTATAGACTTCAAGATAAAGATTTTGCAATACAGCCTTCTCCCTCTGGCCTTGCCCAAATCTTTATCATGGGGCCTATAGCCTTGGCCGCCTCTCAATCCAGCGGCGGCGAGGTTTTTGATCGCAACCCTTTACAAGATTCAAACCAAGTGCTTATATTGGTTCAACTTGGCGCAAGGGGGGTTGCGCCGGTTTCGGGGCAGAGCCGGTTTCGATGATGATTTCCCCGGGGCTGATCGGCCGCAAGAAATATGTTTACATAGATGTTTGATTAAATGACGGCCGCATCCATAGCCGGCGTCCAAACACCCGCTTTTAACGGCATCATCGACCATCACGGGAAATCCGCGTCACGCGGCGTATCCCTGAAACCCGGCAAGTCCGCTTTACAAAGGATACCCTGCCCGATGACACCGTCGTTCGCGGTGCCGCCAGTTTTTCGGGGGAATCACCCATGAGCGAATACAACCCTGAACTCGAAGGAGACGTCGCTTCCGAAACCAGAAACGATGTTGACGAACCGCCGCTGTATCGGGTGCTGCTCATCAACGATGATTACACGACAATGGATTTTGTCGTCGAGATTCTGCGGTCGGTCTTCAACAAGCCGACCGAAGAGGCCATGCGCATCATGCTCAACGTTCATCATGCAGGAGCCGGGCTCTGCGGCGTTTATGCCTATGAGGTTGCCGAAACCAAAGTGGATACCGTTCATGCCCTGGCGAGGGAACATGGGTTTCCGCTTAAAAGCACCATGGAGAAAGAATAAAAGATGATAAGCAAGGAACTCAGCGTAACTTTGGGTCTGGCCGTGCGGGAAGCCAAGAAACGGCGCCACGAGTACGTATGCGTCGAACACATACTCTTCGCCATCCTGTACGACAGTGTCGGCATCGAAATCGTCGAAAATTGCGGTGGCAATATCGAGAGCATGAACCGGGCTCTGGAGGAATTTTTTAACGAAAAGCTGGAACGGGTGGCTGACGGCACCGAATACGTGCTGCAGCAAACGATCGCTTTTCAGCGCGTCATCCAGCGGGCCGTCAATCACGTCCGCTCGGCCGAAAAACAGGAAGTCGAGGTCAGCGACATCCTGGCCTCCATTTTTCTCGAAAAGGATTCGCACGCCGCCTACATTCTCCAGCATGAAGGCATCACCCGGCTGGATGTCCTGAACTTCATTTCGCATGACGTGTCGAAGTCCGCCTTCGAGGAGGGGCAGGAGGGCTTTGCGCCTGCGGACCGGCGCGACAAGAAGAAAAAGAGCGATCCGCTCTCGATGTTTACGGTCGACCTGGTCAAGATGGCCGCGGAAGGAAAACTGGACCCGCTGATCGGCCGCGAACTCGAGACCGAGCGAACGATGCAGGTGCTCTGCCGCCGGCGCAAGAACAACCCGGTCTTCGTCGGCGATCCCGGGGTCGGCAAAACGGCCATGGCCGAGGGGCTGGCCCAGAAAATCAGTTCGGGCGAGGTGCCCGAAATCCTTAAGGACGTGCGGATTTATTCGCTCGACCTGGGGGGTATGCTGGCCGGCACCAAGTTTCGCGGTGATTTCGAGCAGCGCCTGAAAGGCGTCATCCAGGCGCTGCAGCGTCTGCCCAAGGCGATCCTGTTCATAGACGAAATCCACACGATTGTGGGGGCGGGAGCCACCAGCAGCGGTTCGATGGACGCCTCCAACATCCTCAAGCCCGTGCTGGCGACCGGCGGCATCCGCTGCATCGGCTCGACCACCTACGAGGAGTATAAGAATCACTTCGAAAAGGATCGCGCCCTGTCGCGGCGTTTCGAAAAAATCGAGATTACCGAGCCGCCGATAAAAGAAACGATCCAAATCCTGAAAGGGCTCAAGTCCCGTTACGAGGAGCACCACAACATCGTTTACACCGATTCGGCCCTGAAATCGGCCGCGGAGCTGAGTGCCAAATTTTTGAACGACCGCTATCTGCCGGACAAGGCCATAGATGTCATCGACGAGGCCGGGGCGTTCGTCCGGCTTTCCGGTTCGCCGCATCGCAAGAATATCAATCCGGCCGACATCGAAAAAATCATCGCCAAAATGGCGCGCATTCCTACCCGCAGCGTCTCGACCTCGGACCGTCTCAAGCTCGAAAACCTGGCCCGGGAACTCCAGTCGGTCGTGTTCGGCCAGGACGAGGCGATCCAGTCGCTGGTGACCGCGATCAAGCGCACGCGGGCCGGCCTGGGCGCCCCGGGCAAGCCGGTCGGCTCCTTTCTCTTCACAGGGCCGACGGGCGTCGGCAAGACTGAAGTGTCGCGGCAGCTGGCGCGCATTATGGGGGTCGAATTTTTGCGGTTCGACATGAGCGAGTACATGGAAAAGCACACCGTGGCCCGCCTGATCGGGGCACCCCCGGGCTACATCGGTTTCGATCAGGGCGGCCTGCTGACCGACGGGATCCGCAAGCACCCTTACAGCGTTCTGCTGCTCGATGAAATCGAAAAAGCCCATCCCGACCTGTTCAACATCCTGCTGCAGGTGATGGACCACGCGACCCTGACCGACAACAACGGCAAAAAGGCCGATTTTCGCAATGTCATCATCATCATGACCTCCAACGCCGGTTCGCGTGAAATGAGCAACCGTTCGATCGGCTTCGGCGATGACCACAAGGATGCCGCGCACAAGGGCCAGAAGGCGATCGAGGGGTTTTTCAGCCCGGAGTTCAGGAACCGCCTGGATGCGACCATCGCCTTCCACTCCCTGACGGTCGAGATCATGGAGATGATTGTCGATAAATTCATCGGCGAGTTGAACGACCAGCTGTCGTCGCGCAAGGTGTTTGTAACCATCACCCCCGAGGTGCGCACGTGGTTGGCCAAAAAGGGCCATGACCCGTCCTACGGGGCGCGGCCGCTGGGACGCCTGATCCAGACCGACATCAAGGATCGCCTGTCCGATGAAATTCTCTTCGGGCGGCTGGCCAAGGGCGGCACCCTTACCGTCGATCTCAAGGACGACCGGCTCGAATTCGCCTGATCGAACCGACCGCTTCAGCGCGGAGGCGACCATATTTCCTGCCGGGCCGGCATGTTGACCTGCCGGTCCGGCAGGCGCACCCCGTCCTTTTTCTATAGGCTCCTAAGTTAACTGTTTGGCGGCGTTATCGGTCGGTGGCGTATGACTTCTAACAACGGCCGCCCTCTGGCCTTGCCAACACACTTATCTCAAAGCCTGTAAAAGTTCCGCCTGCCACGCCCCATGCCGGTATTTCTGCTTTCCGATAAAATCGCGTTTCCGCCGCCTCATTTCGCAACACCCGAAGGCCTGCTGGCGGTTGGTGGCGACCTGTGCCCGGAACGCCTGCTGCTGGCCTACCGGATGGGAATCTTTCCGTGGTACAGCCAGGACGAACCGATTCTGTGGTGGTCGCCCGATCCGCGACTCCTGCTCTATCCGAACGCGCTGCACGTGTCCGGCACGTTGCAGAAGGTGCTGAAGAAAGAAGTCTTTACGGTCACCGTGGACCAGGCCTTCGAGGAGGTGATCACGGCCTGCGCCGACGTGCGGGTCAAGAACCGCGAGGGGACCTGGATCGTCGAGGACATGCGCGCGGCCTATTGTCGCCTGCACCGCTCCGGCTGCGCCCATTCGGTCGAGACGTGGCAGGACGGCCGGCTCGTCGGCGGGCTGTACGGCGTTTCCCTCGGGCGCTGCTTTTTTGGAGAATCGATGTTTTCAACGGTCAGCAACGCCTCGAACGTGGCCCTGGTCGCCCTTGCACGCTTCCTCGGGTCCCTGGCCTTTGATTTCATCGATTGCCAGGTGGCAACGGACCACCTGAAGCGTTTCGGGGCCCTTGAAATCCCGCGCGCCCGCTTTCTGAAAGAGCTTAGGCAAGCGCTCGCGGCGCCGACCCTGCAAGGCAGATGGGATTTCAGCGCTTCGTTAGACAGCATCGCCGGGTAGAGCGGACCCCGGTTGACCGGCCGGATGGCAAAGCGTTTAATCGGTCAGGCCGCGGGCACTTGACACCAAATCGACAAGATCCAACTTTAACGATCCGGGAGGACCGGGCGCGGCCGGAGGATCTGACACCAACGAGCTTTTCGGGAGGCAGTATATGGGCAGCGAGTGCATCTTCTGCGATATCGTCGACGGCAAGAAAGAAACGGAATTCGTATTCGAGGACGAACTCGTGGTGGTATTCAAGGACATCAAACCGCATGCGCGGGTTCACGACCTAATCGTGCCGCGCCGACATATCCGCAGCATCAACGACATGACCGAAGGGGACCAGGCCCTTCTCGGCCACATGCTGAAGGTGGGCCGGGATGTGGCCGGGATGCGCGGCATCGGCGCCTCGGGGTACAAACTCCTGTTCAACGTGGAGCGCGGGGGCGGGCAGATGATATTTCATCTGCATCTGCACCTTCTCGGCGGTTGGGAAAAATAGCGCCTCTCCTGCACCCAAGCAACGGTAGCGGCCGCTCGCCGCGTGCCTTATGACACTCCCTTCGAGTCCGGCTGACGCGGCGGGGCTGTATATCCACGTGCCGTTTTGCCGTAAGAAATGCCGCTACTGCGATTTTTACTCCGTCAGCACGCTTGATCTGCAGACCGGCTACCTTGTGGCGTTGCGGCAGGAGATGATGCTGGCCGCGGCCGCGCATCCGGCCCTTTACTTCGACACGCTGTACCTCGGCGGCGGGACGCCGTCCGTGCTGGGGGCCGGCGGGGTGGAAGAGATCATCGCCACCGCCCGCCGGGCTTTTTCGTTTCTTGCCGATACCGAGGTCACCGTCGAGGTCAACCCCGGGACGATCGACCGCGATTCACTGCAACGGCTTCGCCGCGCCGGCGTCAACCGGCTCAACATCGGCGTCCAGTCTTTCAAGAACCAGCACCTGGCGTTTCTGGGGCGCATCCACTCTGCCGCCGACGCCGGGCGGGCGCTGGCCTGGGCGCGCGCGGCCGGTTTCGACAACATCGGCATCGATCTTATTTACGGATTACCCGGCCAGACGCCGGCGGACTGGCGGCTCGATCTGCTGCAGGCGCTTGACCGGGACCTCGCGCACCTTTCCTGCTACAGCCTCACCTACGAAGCCGGTACACCCCTGGAATCGGAGTTGAAACGCGGGGAGTTCGCGCCCGCCGATGAAGACCGGGTGGCCGGAATGTATCTCCAGGCGATCGACCTGCTGGCGCGGGGCGGCCTCGCGCAGTACGAAACCGCAAACTTCGCCCGCTCCCGCGCCCACCGCTCCCGCCACAACTTGAAGTACTGGTCTTTTTTGCCATACCTGGGCTTGGGGCCCTCGGCCCACTCGTTCATCGCGCCCGAGCGCTTCTGGAACCATGCCGATATCGACCTCTATATCCGGCAGTTGGGGCAGGGGCGCCGTCCGGTCGCGGAAAGCGAACGCCTGACCCGCGAAAAGTCGATGATCGAGGCGCTCTATCTCGGATTGCGCCTCACGGACGGGATCGATCTCTCCGCGTTTCAGGACCGGTTCAAGACCGGTTTCATGGAACTCTTCGGCGAGCGGGCGGCGGTTTTCGAGCAGAAGGGCTGGCTGACCACAACCGCCGGACGCTGCCGCCTGACGCCGCAAGGAATGCTCCTGCTCGACGCCATAGCGGCCGCCTTAATCGAGCATATCTCCTGACGGCGGAGCCGGCCTGAATCGGGTCTACCCGAAAACTCTCCTCTCCTGGCGGGAGGGGCTGGTGAAAGGTTTCCGTTCAGCCACTGCTTAGAGCCTGTCCGCGATTTTTTTAAGCACCATTATGTGTCCAATTCGTAAATGAGGATTTTTTTCGCTGGGCAAGGCCGCACAAGGATTTACGGCGAGGCGTACTTTATGTGCGCCGCAGCCGGAAACCCGCGGAGAACGCAGTCCAGCGGAAAAAAGACCATTTATGGATGGACACTGCTCTTGCGCAGCTTGCGTATATCACCGATGCGGATCGTGAAGTTCTGGGAATCGAAGTATTCGATCAGCGGAATGACATACTTGCGCGAGGCCGCGGTCATTTCCTTGAACTGCGGGGTTGAAATCTCGCCGTTGGCCGTCAGGTACTCGACCAGTCGCTGCTTCAGGCGCGCCACGGTGTCGGCGTCGAAGTAAAGATCCTCTTTGACTTTTACCAGCCGTCCTTCTTCCACCAGAAGGTTGAGTACATCCCGCGCGCGGGAGACGTCGGTGTTCAACTGCTTGCCGAGCTCCTTGAAGTAAGGGGGCTGGAGACCGCTCTCGGCGTAGGTCTTGAGGATCTTGTCGCGGATGTCTTCCTGGTCGGTGCCGAGGGCGACCTTGTGGGAGGCCAGCCTAACGGTGTCCTCTGCCACACTGATCTCGTCCTCCTTGAGCATCTGGTTCATCAGCAGGTTGAACAGCTTGGGACTTAGGTTCTGCGGCAGCTTGGTCTTCAGCTCTTCCTTGGGCATGCCGGCCTTGAGCGGAAAGTTTTTGTGATACCGCGCGAGCTGGCCGTTCAACTCTTCTCTGAGCTTCTGAAAACTGTTGGCGTGCATGTAGATGCGCCCCTCGCGGTCGACGAGCAGCACGGTTTTACGGGATAGAAGGGCCTGCAGGTGCTGATCGAGGGACTTTTCGGTGCTGTTGGTCATCAGGATGAGATCGGAAAAGGACACGCCGGCGGGCCCGGTCTGATCGATATAATAGGCGATCAAATCCTCCGGTGATTTGTCGGCGATGCTCTGCAGCCCCTGGACAACGTCGGCCTTGAAGCGTTTGTGCTTGGGCGGTATCGGGTTGAGCACCTGACCGCCGCCGATGGTCCTTACCGGCGAATAACTCCTGATCACGAAACGGTCGTCGGTCACCAGGCAGGCCGGTTCTTCCAGGCGCAACTGTACCGGCGCCTTTTCTCCCGGTGGGAGTTCTTCGCGGTCGAGCAGGATCAGGCTGCCCAGGATTTCGCTGGTGCCGGTGTGAAAGCGGACGCGGGTGCGGTTTTTGAGCGGCTTTTTGTTGCTGGCCAGGTACTGCAGTTGCAGATCGACGAGGAAGCTCGGCTTCAGGGTCCCGGGCATCGCCAGAACCTGCCCGCGGTCGATGGCGGCTTTTTCGAGCCCCTGGAAATTGATGGCGGTGCGTTGGCCGGCCTCGGCGGCCTCGACCGCTTGATTGTGAACCTGGATCCCGCGCACCTTGGAGGTGATCAGCGAGGGATAGATCATGATGGTGTCGCCGACCCGCACCCGGCCGGAGATCAGGGACCCGGTGATGACGGTGCCGAAACCTTTCATGGTGAACACCCGGTCAACCGGCAGCCGGAAAAGGCTCGATTGGCCGCGGTCGGCCACCTGGCCGCAGATCGTCTCCAGAACGCGCTCGAACTCCTGCAGCCCCCGTTCCTTTACGGCAGAAACCGGCACGATCGGGGCGTTTTCCAGGAAGGTTCCGGCCGTAAAATCGCGCACGTCCTCCGTCGCCAGTTCCAGCCACTCTTCATCGACCATGTCGATTTTGGTCAACGCCACGAACCCATGCGTGATGCCCAGCAGGGTGCAGATTTCCATATGCTCGCGGGTTTGCGGCATCACGCCCTCATCGGCCGCAATGACCATGACCACGATGTCGATCCCGGTGGCGCCGGCGACCATGTTCTTGACGAATTTCTCATGTCCGGGAACATCCACGATCCCGACGTGCTGCCCGCTGGGCAGGTCCAGAGAGGCAAAGCCCAGTTCGATGGTGATCCCGCGCGCCTTTTCTTCCTTCAGCCGGTCGGTGTCCGTGCCGGTGACGGCCTTTATCAGCGAGGTCTTGCCGTGATCGATGTGACCGGCCGTGCCGAGAATGATCTGCTTCAATTATTGAACTCCCGAGTTCGCTTTGCTTTTCGAACGTAAAAATATTGGTTTTTCAGCAAACGCACATCGCCCGAAACGACCCATCGGTGTTTCGCCGGCGCGGGTTATAGCCGGTATCAGCGTTTTTTGCGATGGCGCAGGTATTCGGCGAAATAGGCGAGCCCCACCAGAATGACCGCCAGGCCTACGATATAGAAGATCTCGATCCGGCCGTAAAACATGCGGGTGGCGATGACGGCAAACCCCAGGCCGAGGACGGCCCGGATGACGAAAATCTGAAATCCGGTCACGGGTCACAATCCTTTTTTGTGAATAATTTCCTTAAGATCGTTCTATAGTTCCATCGACCGGCATCGTCAATAGCCAGTTTGCGAGAAATGGAATCGGTCGGGGCTGGTGGGAGCAGGGGACGCAAGGCCGAACGAGCCGGCACTCCATTCGAGAGCGGTCGCTTGACGCAAATTGGTCCGCCGGCGGTGTGCAGGTAACCCAAAAGATTCCGCTTGAAATGCCAAAAAGGTTCTGATAATTAAAAAATAATTAAATATGGTGGGTGTAGCTCAGTTGGTAGAGCCCCAGGTTGTGGCCCTGGTTGTCGTGGGTTCAAGTCCCATCACTCACCCCATAAAAAAATCCATGCGCCCGTAGCTCAGCTGGATAGAGCGCCGGACTTCGAATCCGTAGGTCGCCCGTTCGAATCGGGCCGGGCGTACCACGGTAAATGGTAAGGGGGATATTCCTTTTTGGACTATCCCCTTTTTGCTTTTTAGTTATAGTCTCATATTAAAGCGCTTTTCTGAATGCACGCCTTACTGTTTGACTTGATGGATCCAAAACTGTTAAATTTAACCAAAATGGCCAATCTCTTAATTTTTTGGGGCATCTTAGATGAAAATTCGTTTTTACATTGATCCAGAAACTCATTTGCCACATATTTACAATCACGAGGTGAGGGAAGATGAGATTGAGGATGTCTTGAGCAAGCCCGGGGAGGATCGGCCGGGTAAAGAAAATTCTCGAATTGCTATCGGGCAAACGAGAGGCGGTCGATACCTACGAGTGATTTACGTTCCTGATCCAGAGCCAGATAGTGTGTTCGTTATTACTGCATACGAATTAATGGGGAAACCCCTTAAAGCATATCGGCGTCGAAGCCGAAGGAGAAAATTATGACGAAACAAAGTATTTTTCCAAAAGGATGGGATGAGGATCGTGTCAAACGTGTTCTCGATCATTACGAAAACCAGACTGAGGATGAAGCGGTTGCCGAAGATGAGGCTGCTTGGGAAGATACTTCCCACACTTTTATTGAAGTTCCGAATGAATTAGTTCCAGCTGTGCGAGAATTGCTTGCCAAGAAGGTTGCCTGATCCTTCTTATGCACAGAGGATTTTAAGTATCAGCAGGAACGCTCTCATCATTTAAACTAACAAGGGATTACCGATCTGATGATGGATATTCATGCCACGCCACTCCAGAATCGATGCTGCAGGAGCCCTGCATCATATTGTTGCCCGCGGAATAGGGCAGCGCAATATGTTTAATATAGTTTGTTGTACGAACGAGGTGGCAACCCTCTTATCCGCATTGGAGGGAATTAAACGTGTCTTTCCAAAGAAGGACTTCCGTACAGCTCTTGAGTCTGAAGGATATCGAATAAAGAATTCGAGCAAACATGTTAATCAGCTGAGGATATTTGCTGAAACATTGGAAGTGTAAAATATATGGGAAAAAGAGAGGGATTATCTTTCAGATGATGAATGAGGATAATCTCTCTCTTTAAGTTAAAACGAATATAAGAATTAAAAAGGGCATTCCCCCAAAGCTACTGGCTGCTATAAATAATTGACCCATAAAATAGATTAAGAAAATTAAAACGGATTAAATCGCTTTTAATCCAATAAATGGTTTGATAGCAATATCTTAAAACGAAAATTAAAAAATTAACGACATTTATATCCCAAATA
>JBAPWQ010000532.1:0-2943 GCA_049283795.1 Desulfobacterales bacterium
CGGAAAATGCCAGATCCGGCGGCACCTGCCGATCCGATCGGCCGAATTGGCTCAGCGGGGTGAGTCGCAGCTCGTCCTGGATCGCCACGCATTCTTCAGGTCTTCGGGGCCGTCGACGCCGATCCGCCCCCAGACGACGAAGCCGTTGTATGGACTGTCGATGCGCTTCACGCCGGCCGGCAGGGTTCCCTGTCAGCCCGGACCAACCAGTGCATAGTGGCCGGCCTCGCGTCCCGTGGTGCGGCTGCCGAAGTAACCGAAAGTGTCGCCGTTGGGGTCCCACAGTTGGAAGGTGTAGTAGCGCTTCTCATCGACTCTGGGGACCGACAGCACCAGCGGCTCCCGGCTGACGTCACAAAATGCCTGGGCATACAAGGTGTCGTTATTGGGGGTGGCGATCTGCTTGAACTCGGGGCCGCGCAGGTCGCGCACCAAACCGAATTGATTCACAGCCGCCTGGGGATTGCCCAGCTTGACGATGTCCGGGGCCGGGTGCGGCCGCGCATCAACTGTTCAAATTTGACGGCCGGGTAGCCCCAGATCACCGCATTCAACCCTAGATAGAAAGCTTCCGCCTCCTGGTCCGTCAACGCGGCCAAATCGGGTGCGGGGGTTTGCTTGTCGGCTGCGTCGACCGATACCGCAAGGGCAATTAACCCGGTGACGACAACGAGCGCAAGTTTATTCATCGCGTTATCTTCTCCTTTTAAACCTTAGTTCAATTTCGGAAGATCGATTTTCTTTTCTTTCAGCAGCGCTTTCACCTGTTCGACGATGCGGAAGCGATCGATCGAAATGGGCCCGGTGTAGAGATAGCTTTGCATCGGGCGCGGCAGATACTTGTCGTAGCTCTCTATGATTTCCTCCTTATGGTTGATTGCTTTGAACTTTAAAAATGATTCAGAGCCGTTGATGCAGCCCCTTCCGGTGGTTTTCACTTTTCTGCTGCAAAGACCCGCTTCCAGTCGTTCTTCATGTCGACCACGATCCAGCCGCGCCGGGGGGCGGCCTCGAGCGCCTCGACCAGCCGGCCGCTGCTTTGCGGATGGGCATCGTAGGCGAATTCCCGTTCGGCGTCGGTGTGGTGGACGATGAGGCCGAAGCTCGGGCGCGGGTTGTCGATGGTGGTGTATTCGAGCATCTCCTTGTCGCCGTCGCTGTTGCCGAAAGCGGCGATGGGCCGGCGTCCGATGGCCTGCTGGATGCCGACCGGCTTGCCTTCCTTGTCGTTGACAAAAATGTGGTCAAGGGTCTTGACCAGCACCGGCTTGCCGTCACGCATCTCGAATCTGGTCTGACCGTGGGAGCCGATCACCTGCTCGGGCGGGACGCCGTAGACCTCCTCCGCCCAGACGCGCATGAAGTCGGCTCCGCCCCCGGAAACGATGAAGGTCTTGAAGCCATTGGCGCGCAGGTAGCTCAGCACCTCGCCCATCGGCTGGTAGGCCAACTCGACATAGGGCTGATTGAAGCGCGGGTGCTTGTCGGCGGCCTGCCACTGCGTCACCCGGGCGTGAAATTCGTCGACGGTCATCCCGGCATGGGTCAGGCCAAGGATATGGAAGAGCCCCTTGTAGTGGTCGGCAAGCAGTTTGTTGACATCGCCCTCCAGGGCGGCTTTGACGTAAGGATCATCCTTCCATTCCGGATGGTGGGGAAGCCGTTCTTTCAGGCTGTAAATCCCGAATGCCATCTGGAACGGCAGCGGGTCCTCCGGCCAGAGCGTGCCGTCGTTGTCGAAGACCGCGATGCGTTCGGGCCCGGGCACGAAATCCGGCGAGCCGGGTGTGGTCACTTTTTCGACGAAGGCGATGATGGCCTGCCTGGAGGCGGTGTCGTTCCAGGAGGGCAGCGGGTCGGCGCCGGTGGCGGCCATGGTTGCAATCGCGCCGCCGGTTGCTGTCAGCAATGCCAGCAGGATGACTTTAAGTGTCTTTGAAATCCGCATGGTAAACAGCTCCTTTTTTCCCTTTCGATGGCTGGGGTTTTAGTACAAAAAGCAGTTCGTAAAAAAAGTGAACATCGAATAATGATTTTGGCAAGGCCAAAGAAACGCGGCTTTATCGAAGGGTGAGCAGTTCAGGGTTAAATGTTGCCCGGGTTGAAAAACCCTCAAACTGCTCTTATCTGAACAATTTAGGCGCTATGAAACTTAAAACCGTTACACTCCATGAATCGAAGCGGTCAACTCAAGGAATGGCGGGATAAAGTTCCGGAAATAAGCATTATCTAACCTTTGAACCTTGAACGTTGAACCTATCAGTTCAGCATACGCCGGCGACCGATACCAGCAGCCAAAATCTTAATCATGAAGTCGATAGCTTACTGGGACAGCCCGATGTCCTTGGGCGGATATTTCTTGAAGGTCGCCGCGTGCGCCTTGGCTTCCGCGCCCATCGAGGCCAACCAGGCGTTCAGGCGGTGGCCGACGGGCATCTGCTCTTTCGGGTCGATGTAGAGGTTGAACAGCCAGGGGGCCAGGCCCACTTTTTCGGCGGTGGCGTAATCGATGCCCATGAATGTGCTCTGCTCGCGGGTGATCTCGAAGTGGACCTTGTACTCGCGCATGCGCAGCGCCGCCAGGTGAGTCTGCACCCAGATGTACACCTGTTCGCGCTTGCTCTGGCCATTGTCTGCCAGCAGGAAAGAGGTCTGGTCGATGCCGTCGACGTAGCGGTCGGTCGGGACCCGCTCGTCGGCCCCGGCCAGATGAATCGAAGTGTTGAACAGGTCCATCAGGTCGAACAGCTCGGCACTCTCGCGCGGCGCGATCATGCCCTTCCAGTAGGCGATGCCGGGGACGCGCACGCCGCCCTCCCAGGCCGAGGCCTTGCCGCCGCGAAAGGGCGTATACCCGGAGTCGGGCCAGCTGTCCATCTGCGGGCCGTTGTCGGAGGTGAAGAAAACGAAAGTGTTCTGCGCCACTCCGGCTTTATCCAAGGC
>JBAPWQ010000533.1:0-2928 GCA_049283795.1 Desulfobacterales bacterium
GAGTTGAACCCGGACAGCGTCCGGCTTGAGGCCCGGCATGAAAACCGGCACCTTGAACGTCAAGTGCCCCTCCTCTTCCTGAATCTCGAGGTTGCCGAAGCCCAACCGGGGCCAGTGAGCTTCCAGGGTCTTGCGTCGCTGGCAGATGAGGACCGCCCTGCCGGCGCGATCGGCCGTGCGATCGCGGTAGGCCTGAGCGGCCGGCAAATACAACCGCTCCACGTATTCGCGGACCATGCGGTTGGTGCTGAAGCGCGGCGTGAGTTCGGCCATGCTCGCCCGCATGCGATGCACCCAGGCCCCGGGGATGCCGTCGGGACCCCGGTCGTAGAAAGCCGGGATCACCTCCTGCTCCAGGAGGCAGTAGAGTTGTTCCGCCTCGTAGGCATCCCAGTTCGGGTCTTCCCCATGTTCCCGGCCGTCTCCGATCGCCCAGCCCACTTCCGGCCGGTAGGCCTCGGCCCACCAGCCGTCCAGCTCCGAGAGGTTCAGGCCGCCGTTGACCAGCACCTTCATGCCGCTCGTACCGCTGGCCTCCCACGGCCGGCGCGGCGTGTTGATCCACAGGTCGACGCCCTGCACCAGTCGCTCGGCCAGTGACATGTCGTAATCCGCAAGGAAAACGACGCGCTGCCGGATGTCCGCTCGACGAATGAAATCGGACCAGGCCTGGAAAAGGGCTTTGCCGATCGCGTCCTGCGGGTGAGCCTTGCCGGCGATGATGAGTTGGGCGGGACGCTCGGCATTCTGCAGCAGGCGGACCAAACGCTCCGGGTCGTGCAGCAGGAGGTTGGGGCGTTTGTAAGCGGCGAACCGGCGGGCAAATCCCATGGTGAAGACATTGGGATCAAGATATTTTTCGGCTAAGAGCGAATCTCTTTTGGCGGCCCCCAAGGCCGCGAGCTGCCGGCCGAGCCGCTCGCGCGCATAGCCAACGAGTTGGCGGCAGCCCTCGTTGCGAAAAGCCCAGAGGGTTTCATCCGGTACGCCCTTGATGGCGGCCTCGATACTGCTCATATCGCCTGTCCAGCGCTTTTTTCCGCAGGCTTCGTGCCAGAGTTCATCGGCTGCGGCAGAATCCCAGGAAGGTACATGCACGCCGTTGGTGACATGGGTGACCGGGACCTCTGCTTGCGGCCAGCGAGGAAAGAGGGGCTGGAAAATACGACGGCTGACCTTGCCGTGCAGCCGGCTGACGCCGTTGACCCGCCCCGCACCTCGAATGGCCAGGTAGGCCATGTTGAAGGGTTCGGTCGCGTCGTTCGGATCCCGGCGCCCGAGAGCCAGCAGCCCGTCGATCCCGATGCCGATCTTTTCGGCATATGTTTCCAGGTACCGGCCCGTGAGGGACGGGGAGAAGCGGTCGAAACCGGCTTCTACCGGCGTATGGGTGGTGAAGATGTTTCCGGCCCGTGTCGCGGTCAGTGCCGCTGCAAAGGACTGACCGGTGTCCTCCATGCACGCTTGCGCCCTTTCGAGGACCGCCAGCGCCGCGTGGCCCTCGTTGAGGTGGCAGACTTCGGCTTCGATTCCGAGCAGCCGCAGCAAATGCCAGCCGCCGATGCCGAGCGCAATCTCCTGCTGCAGACGCAACTCCGGCCCGCCGCCGTAGAGTTCGGCCGTGATGCACTGATCGGCGGGGCTGTTGGCCGGGTCGTTGCTGTCTAAAAGGTACAGCCGCACACGTCCCACCTTGGCTTGCCACACCCTCAATCGCACCTTGCGGCCGGGCAAGTCCAATGCCATTCGCAGCCACTCGCCCTCCGAATCCCGCACGGGCAGGATCGGCAGCTGGCTCGGGTCATTGTACGGGTAGAACTCGGTCTGAGCGCCGTCGGCATCGATCACCTGGCGAAAGTAGCCCTGCTGATACAGCAGACCGATGCCGACAATCGGCACACCGAGGTCGCTGGCTGTCTTGAGGTGGTCCCCCGCCAGGATACCGAGTCCCCCGGAGTAGATGGGAAGGGCCTCGCTCAGGCCGAATTCCATGCTGAAGTACGCGACGGTCAACGGGGAAGCGGCGTGGGCATCCGAATACCAATTGGACTCTTTCAACGCCTGGCGGTGTTCCGTGAGGTGTTTTTCGACCTCGTCTCGGAAAGCCGGATCCCGGGACAGCATGTTGAGCCGGTCGGAGGAAACCGACTGTAAAATGAGCCACGGGTTGCGGGTCAGGTTCCAGAGCTCGGGATCGACGCGTTCCCAGAGCGGATCGGTCGCATGGCTCCAGGACCAGCGCAGATCGAGACCCAATTCGGCCAGTCCATCGAGCCCCTCCGGCAGCGGGGGAACGAGATAATAGGTTGAAATCGCCATACGGACCTCCTTTTCGCTTGCTTTTCGATTGTCTATAATGCGGCAGTCGCGGACTGCGGGTAGAGTTTCCTGCGCGTCCATTTGTCGATGAACCGGTTAAGGTAGACGTAAGTGAAGTTCTGGCCGGGCGTCGTGCCAAAGAGAAAGCTTGTGATCAAGCGCCGCAGCTCGTTCATCGAGCCAGAAGTATGGCGATAGATCTGGGGATCAGATAGTACTCTTGTGGATCTTCCCCAAGCGGTTCCTCACCCTGTCTATGAACTCTCACGCCTTGATCCAGTTCAACGCCTCTTCGCGTTCCCCCGGGGGGAAATTTCTTAACTCGCCGCCGACGACCACAGCAGCGAGCTTCAACCCCCACTCAACCCATCCGGGGCCGCCAATCACGCCCATCTTTTCAAAATGGTTTCTGTGCGCAAGCCCAAAGCGAGCGTCATCCCATAACGCTGCAGCTTCCCATCCGCGGAAATCATCACCCATATCCAGTAGAAACCTCGCCTTACCATGTTCACGGATAATCGACTCCAGGCGTGGAATGAGGACATCCTTATAGTCCTGATCGGTTAACTTGGCTACCGCTCTGAGGACAAGAATATTTCCCTTACTCTC
>JBAPWQ010000534.1:0-2978 GCA_049283795.1 Desulfobacterales bacterium
CGCATCATCGCCGGTAACAGCTTCATCGGGCTGGCCATCGTTCTCTTGACCGGAGTCGGACCGCTGGGAGATGTCCTGATCCTCGCCGCGACCCCCTCGATGTTCAAGCATGCCGGACAAAACAGTCGTTTCCGCCCGCTCGTGGCGTCCTAAAGTAGCGGAGAGCGGGATTCGCACTATCTCGAAAGAAGGCTTTTTATTTGCAAACCATAGGAGAAGGCCATGACTGCACGCACCCCTTTGATTGCCGGGAACTGGAAAATGTACAAGACCGTCTCCGAGTCGGTTCAGACTGCCGAACGCCTGAAGGAGCTGACCCAAAACGCCGCCAAGGTCGAGATCATGATCGCCCCGACGTTCACGGCCCTGGTGCCGGTGGCCGAAACTCTCAAGGGAAGCCGGATCGCGGTCGGAGCACAAAACGTTCACTGGGAAAAGGAAGGTGCCTATACCGGTGAGATCTCAACCGCCATGCTCGTGTCGGCCGGCTGTCGCTATTGCATCATCGGTCATTCCGAACGGCGTGAATACTTCGGGGAATCTGACGATGCGGTCAATAAAAAAATCGCCGCGGCCCTTGAGGCCGGGCTGGTTCCGGTCATGTGCATCGGAGAATCAGAAAAGCAGCGCGAGGCCGATCAGACCTTTTCCGTGCTTGACAACCAGTTAAAAATTGGGTTAAAAGGCCTTTTTGCCGACGAGCTGCGGCCTTTGGTGATCGCATACGAGCCGATTTGGGCCATCGGAACCGGAAAAACGGCGACAAGCGCGCAGGCCCAGGAAGTTCACCGGTTCTTGAGGTCAAAACTCTCCGAACTACAGGGCGACGCCCTGGCACAAGGCACGCGGATTCTTTACGGCGGCAGCGTCAAGCCCGGCAATATCGCCGAGTTGATGGGCATGCCGGACATCGATGGCGCACTGGTCGGCGGCGCCAGCCTGGATGCCGAGACCTTCAGCAAGATCGTTCACTATCAATCGAAATAATTTTTTTTCACGAAAGAAGTCATGTCAAACGTATTGATCATTATACACGTCGTGGTCAGCATCGCCCTGATCATGATCGTGCTTCTTCAGACCGGCAAGGGCGCCGACATGGGTGCGGCATTCGGCGGTGGTTCCAGTCAAACTCTTTTCGGCAGTTCCGGCGCCTCCACCTTTCTGGGCAAACTGACGACGATCGCCGCCATCGTTTTTATGATCACCTCCCTGGCCCTGGCGTATTATTCGAGCAGCCGCGCCCGAAGTTCCATTATGATGGAAAACCCGCCGCCGGTCGCCGAACCGGCGGCGCCCCAGCCAGGCGCAGCCGCGCCGGTTGAAGGACAGGCCCCTGCGGCCGAAACGATGAAGCCGACGGCGGCGGCACCGGCAACCACGGAACCGGCACCGGCCGAACCGGCGGCGCCGCAGAAGCCGGCCGCCACCGACAAAGTTCCGGAGGCAGGCAAAAAATCCCCATAACACCGTGCAGACATATCGTGCCGAAGTGGTGGAACTTGGTAGACACGCTATCTTGAGGGGGTAGTGGCCAAAAGCCGTGCCGGTTCAAGTCCGGCCTTCGGCACCATCTGAAAATGTAAGCCGCAATCCATTGGGATTGCGGCTTACATTTTTTTGCTTTAATGTTTTCCGATATCATGCGCTGATTTCTTCCCGCAAGATATTGTCAACAAGCGTACCCTCGGAAGGGGACGCTCGAATGCGCTATGCCGCAATATGCAAAGTGGAAAAACCCATGCGGTTCTTCTGGAGGCCATCCTGTAATGGCTATAGTATCGACAACCGTGTCGCATCAATGCCGGAGATGCTCAGATGGGAGAAATCGTTAAGGTAACAGCTGCCATCCTCGAAAAAGACGGTCGTATATTAATTGCCCAGCGCAACTTAATAGATGATCTATCCGGCAAATGGGAGTTTCCGGGTGGCAAGATCGAGGCCGGTGAAACACCGGAAGAGTGCTTAGCAAGGGAGCTGAATGAAGAGTTCGATATAGACGTCTCGGTGGGTCAACACCTGGGGTCGAATTTTTTCCACTACGAACGCTTTTCAATCGATCTGATGGCATACAGGGCGTTTTGGAAGGGTGGCCGGATCAATTCAACCGCCCACAAGGATTACAAGTGGGTGACAATCGAAGAGCTTGAACGATATGACTTCGCACCGGCTGACAGAAAATTTGTCGAGAGACTGAGAAGTGGTGAGATTGATCTCTGGCAGGGAACTGAATCGGGCTGCAGGTTTTGCCCCGGTAACATCAAAAACCGCATCGTTCAGGGGTGGGATACGGTGATTGCTTTTGAAGATAATTTCCCGGTCTCGAAAGGACATCTCCTGGTAGTCCCCAAAAGGCACACCCCTGATTGGTTCCTGATGACTGAGAGGGAACGACGTGAGGCCGATGATTTGATCAGATTCTTGGGGAACAGGCTAATGGAATCGGACAAGACGATCACCGGTTTTAATGTCGGAACGAACGCCGGTGCATCCGCCGGGCAGACCATTTTTCATGCCCACATCCACCTGATTCCAAGGCGGGACGGCGACACGTCGAATCCGACCGGCGGTGTCAGGGGGGTCATACCTGACAAGATGTGTTACTGCCTGGATGATTGAAATGTTAACGCCACATTCATCAGGATTCAGATACTTCGATAAGGACCGTGTGGTCGCCTGAGTGCGACATAGAAAGGCGATATCTTGACATCAACCGCTACATCACCATCGATTACATAAGATTGATTTGTGACGATTGTTCAGTTCATAAGAAAATCCATTGTAACAGAACGGGCCAAATCTGTCTGATGTGGAGAGGTGTTAAATTGTAAAAAGGCTTTCTTCGCCTTGTGAACGTATCCATTCGATCACTCGAAGATTCGGCTTCGTTTTCACTAATTCTGAAATCACACACGTATCCAGGAAATAATTCAAGTCACCACCTCTCGGGCACTGTCTTTTCTGCGTATCTGGTCCAGATC
>JBAPWQ010000535.1:0-2768 GCA_049283795.1 Desulfobacterales bacterium
GTCGTGGAGATCGCAACACCCTTCAGGTAGGTTCCTTTACTGGAAGCCGGTTTGAGACGGACGATCGTCTCGAGGAAGGCGGTCAGGTTCTCGACGATTTTTTCAACCCCGAAAGACACCTTGCCCATGGGAACATGAACGATACCGGCCTTCTCGACCCTGAATTCGATCTTTCCGGCCTTGAGTTCCTGAACGGCGCGGGCCACATCGAAGGTGACCGTGCCGGTCTTGGCGTTGGGCATCAGGCCCCGGGGACCGAGGATCTTCCCGATTTTGCCGACCGAGCCCATCATGTCAGGCGTGGCCACGGCCTTGTCGAAATCGAGCCAGCCGCCTTTGATTTTTTCGATGATCTCATCGTTGCCGGCAAAATCGGCCCCGGCATCCAGCGCCTCCTTCTCTTTTTCGCCCTTGGCAAAGACGAGCACCTTGACCTCTTTGCCGATGCCGTTGGGCAGCACCACCGAGCCGCGGACCATCTGGTCGGCATGACGCGGGTCAACCCCGAGCTTGACGCTCACATCGATGGTTTCGTCGAATTTGGCGAAGGACGACTCGATCGAGGTCTTTACCGCCTCGGAAAAATTCGTTTTCTGGGCGGCGACGGCTTTCTTTTTGGCTTCCAAGTATTTCTTACCACGCTTCGGCATTTTTTTACCCACCTTGTCGACAAATTGAATAGATCGATTCAAGCGCCCGCCCGGCAGGACCGGAGGCGTTTTTCTAAGCTGAACTGGGGTTACGCGATCTCGATACCCATGCTGCGGGCCGTTCCCTCTATGATCTTGCAGGCGGCTTGCAGGTCGTTGGCATTCAGATCGACCATTTTCTGTTTGGCGATCTCTTCGACCTGGGATCGCGTCACCTTGCCGACGCGGTCACGCTTGGGATCGCCGGCGCCCTTGGCGATCTGCGCGGCTTTCTTCAGCAGGACGGCGGCCGGCGGCGTCTTGGTGATGAAGGTGAAGGAGCGATCCTGATACACGGTGATGACCACCGGCGTGATCGTTCCGGCATCCTCGGCCGTGCGCGCGTTGAACGCCTTGCAAAAGTCCATGATGTTGACGCCGTGCTGACCCAGCGCCGGCCCGATCGGCGGCGACGGATTGGCCTTGCCCGCTTCAACCTGTAGCTTGATCATTGCCATTACTTTTTTAGCCATGTGAAATTCTCGCTCCTCACCCTCGCTGTGTTGTCGCACCGCGACCCGCAAAAAAGGCCGCCGCACTGCAATCGAAATGACATCCGCCCGCGGATCGGATCATGACGGCATCCGGCCGGCATCCGCCAGCCGCGTATCAGACTTTACTGACCTGGACGAAATCCAGTTCGACCGGTGTCGCGCGTCCGAAAATGCTCACCAGGACCTTGATCTTGCCCTTTTCGGGGTTGACCTCTTCGACCGTGCCGTTGAAATTGGTGAAAGGCCCGTCGATGACCCGTATTTCATCACCGGTTTCGAAAAAATATTTGGGCTGCGGTTTTAATTTTCCGGCCTCCATGCGGTTCAGGATCTGATCGGCTTCTTCGTCGGTCAGCGGCGTCGGCTGGGAGCGGCCGCCGAGAAAGCCGGTCACCTTGGCGGTGCTGTTGACGATGTGCCAGGTGTCCTCGGTCAATTCCATGCGCACCAGGATGTAACCGGGGTAAAACTTGCGCGAGGAGGTCTTGCGCTTGCCTTTCACCAGTTCGACGACCTCTTCGGTCGGAACCAGGACCTCACCGAAGAGTTCCTGTTGCGCCGAGGTCGTTATCCGTTCTTCCAGAGCGGTTTTGACCTTGTTTTCAAACCCCGAGTACACGTGCACGATGTACCATTTTTTCTTGTCGGTCACTTTCCATCTCCCGGTCTTATTGCAGCACGAGTTTCACCAGACTCGACAAACCGATATCGACCGCTCCGAGGAAGAATGCAATGATCGTCACCAGGACCAGAACAACAACCGTGGAGCCGATAGTCTGCTTGCGTGAAGGCCAGGTGACCTTCTTCAGCTCCATCTTGACTTCTCTGAGAAACTGCAGCGACTTGGTTATAAAATTGTCTTTGATTTTAGCCGGTGCCGGTCGGGCGGCGGCCGGAAGCTTTCGGGCCTCGAGACTCTTTGGTTTTTTTTCGACCTGGGACGCATCCCCGACCGTCCGGGAAGAAACGCCGTTGCTCAAAACGGCATCGTCTTCCAAAGTGCCATCCTGCTTTTTTTTCTTACTGATGGGTTTTTTGCGCAGTAGACGTCCCAACGTTGCTCCTGAAATAAGGAAAGCTCGAAACCAGAACCCCGACGGACAAAACGCCCCCGCGGCGCTCGCGTTTCAAGCTGGGTTCAAATTTAAGGTGGCAGGCCAGGAGGGATTCGAACCCCCAACACCCGGATTTGGAGTCCGATGCTCTACCATTAGAGCTACTGGCCTGCATGACCACCTCTGCGGCCGGGATCCCGAAAGTCCCGGGCCATCGACACCCATATTATTTGGTTTCCCTGTGAGCGGTGTGTTTCCGACAGAATCGGCAGTACTTGCTGAACTCCAGCTTGTCGGGAGTCGTCCGCTTGTTTTTCGTTGTCGTGTAATTTCTGCGCTTGCACTCACCGCACGCCAGGGTTACGATAATTCTCACCGGTTGACTCCTTGCCGCTATTCGATAATGTCGCTCACCACGCCCGCCCCCACGGTCCGGCCGCCTTCACGGATCGCAAAGCGCACCTCTTTCTCCATGGCAATCGGGGTGATCAGCTCCGCCTCGATCGTCACATTGTCACCGGGCATCACCA
>JBAPWQ010000536.1:0-13174 GCA_049283795.1 Desulfobacterales bacterium
TGGAGGCGTCGACGGCGCCTTCGGCCGCACCGGCGCCTACGAGCGTGTGCAGCTCGTCGATGAACAAAATGATTTCGCCTTCCGATTTTTCCACTTCCTTGATCACGGCCTTGAGCCGGTCCTCGAACTCGCCCCGATACTTGGCGCCGGCAATCAGCGCGCCCATGTCGAGGGCGACCAGGCGCCTGTTTTTCAGGCTTTCGGAAACGTCACCGGAAACGATGCGCTGGGCCAGGCCTTCGACGATGGCGGTTTTGCCGACGCCGGGCTCCCCGATCAGCACCGGGTTGTTTTTCGTGCGGCGCGAGAGCACCTGGACGATGCGCCGGATTTCATCATCGCGTCCGATCACCGGATCGAGTTTGCCCAGGCGCGCCAGGTCGGTCAGATTGCGGCTGAACTTGTCCAGGGCCTGATACTTTTCCTCCGGATTGGGATCGGTAATGCGCTGGGAGCCGCGGATGGCCATCAGCACCTTGAGAATGGCCTCGCGATCAATCCCGTGGCGGTGCAGTATCCGGGCGGCTTCACCCTGCTTTTCGTCGCAAAGGGCCAGCAGAATGTGCTCGATGCTGATATACTGGTCCTTCATCTTGGCGGCCTCGGAAAACGCGTCCTCCAGGATCTTCCTGGTCTGCGGCGACACGTAAACCTCGGTCGACTGGCTGACTTTGGGCAATCGTTCGATGGCCGCGTTGGTTTCAGCGGCCACCTGGCCCGGGGCAATCCCCATTTTCTGAAGGATGGAACCGGCGATGCCCTCGGTTTCCGTCAGCATGACGGCCAGGAGGTGTTCGGGCTCGACCTGCGGGTTCTTCAGGCGCGATGCCAGTTCCTGGGCGTTTTGAACAAGTTCCTGAGATTTGATGGTAAATTTGTCGTAGCGCATAGGAATGCCTTTCATCATGAATGGAATAGGTCCGAAATTTGCATGATGAATATAACCACCAAGCTAACGGTGTCAATGACAATTTATAAAAGTTTACATTTAATAATAATAACCATAAAGTAATGTAAATGGCTTATGGATGTCTAAAGGACCTGGGTCAGCGGAACGTAATGGCGGCGGGGGTGAGGATAGCTGTAGAAACGGGGTTTTAACAGGGAGCAGTACAGAATCAGCTGTTTTATCGCGTCACTCTTGGCCGAGGTCAACCGGCCAAACGCCACGCACCGCCGGCGCACCGGAATCGAGCTGAAAGAAAACTCCTGCGGCAGCGGAAAGTCGGCCACGGTGCGGTACGGGATATGGTCTACGTAAAGCCGGGGGGCCGACATCACAATCGTCAGTTCATCCGAGGGACTTTCGTCGATGGCCGAATCGATGTACTGAAAGGACAATCCCCCCATACCGACATCGATCATCTGGCCCAGAACTTCGGCCCGCGGCCGCACGGCGACGATAGCGCCCTCCACCCCGGGATACCTTTTATGAGCACGATTATCCGTATCTAAGGTCACTTTGATCATTTCTTTCGATACCTCTTGTATTTGGTAAAATAAAAAATTATCTTAAACTAACGGACAATACATTTGTATTACAAAAGTAATATATTGTAAACAATTGTCCCTTGTATGTCAAGATATTCATGCCACAATATATAGTGGATTATTTGAGAAAGTTGAGAAACATCAGGTTTTATTTTGCGGATGTAAGAAGTGGGCAGGAATGGATCTAAGGTTTCAGGAACCTAAAGAAAAAGGGACGAGGGCCATGGGATGGAAAAAAGGCACGCGGGTTCTTTTGTTGATATTGTGGCTGGCATTTCTGCCCGAGGCCTTTGCCGCCAGCGCGCCGCCACCGGAAGGCGGGGTGTTGCCGCCCTTCGAATTGCCGGTGCCCGCGGCTCCGGAACACCGGGAATATCTTGGCCTGGATCGAAAATCCGTATTTTCAATTCCGGAAATCAAGGCCGAGGTCGTGATTATTGAAATTTTCAGCATGTACTGACCGTATTGTCAGCGGGAGGCTCCCACTGTCAACAAGATGTTCCGCGAGCTGGCATCGAATCCAAAATACAAGGATAAGGTCAAGCTGATCGGTATCGGTGTCGGCAATTCGGATTATGAAGTCGATCATTTCAGAAAAACCTACACTGTCCCCTTTCCGCTTTTTTCAGACGGCGATTTTGCCATTCACCAGCTTCTGGGCGAAGTCAGGACCCCTTATTTTATCGGCATCCGGATCGCACCTGACGGATCGCACCGGGTTTTTTATTCAAAGCTCGGTGGTCCCGAGGACGCCCACGGGATGCTCCAGGACCTTCTCTCGCGCTC
This sequence comes from Desulfobacterales bacterium, assembly GCA_049283795.1. Classification (GTDB taxonomy): domain Bacteria; phylum Desulfobacterota; class Desulfobacteria; order Desulfobacterales; family SG8-13; genus JARFQH01. The sequence goes on from JBAPWQ010000536.1 coordinate 2,278, forward strand.
GGGGCTGCAAACTTCTAAAAAATAACACCGGCCGCATCCGGCCCAGGAGGAAATTCATGACACCCATGGCCAGAACCGCGGGGCTGGTGCTTGCCGTTTTGATCTTCACTTCGGCCCAGGCTTTCGGAGTGTCGGAAGCGTTCAAAGAAAATATTTACAGCACCGGACAATTGAAGCCCGTCGACAGCCTTCTGAAGGTCGAGGTCGGCGAGGCGGCCCCTGACTTCACCCTGCCGTCCGTGGCGGGACAAAAGGTTGCGCTGAGCCAGTACCGCGGCCGGAAAAACGTGGTAATTTCCTTCGTTCCCGCGGCCTGGACCCCGGTGTGTTCCGACCAGTGGCCGGGCTACAATATCGTCAAGGACCTTTTCGACCGCAACGATGCCATCCTGATCGGCATCACGGTCGACAACATTCCCACCCTTTATGCCTGGACCCGGCAGATGGGGACCCCCCTGTGGTTTCCGGTATTGTCGGACTTCTGGCCCCACGGCGCGGTGGCCGACGCCTATGGGGTTCTGCGAACCGACGGCATGTCGGAACGCGCGCTGTTCGTCATCGATAAAAAAGGGATCATACGCTCGATCAACGTTGCAGACATAAACGTCCGGCCGGACCTGGCGTATATTGCCGCGGAACTGGAAAAACTCACCCAATGATGCGTCGAAAACGATCCGCAACCCCGTGGATATGGCTGCTTCTGGCGGCCCTGCTGCTTTCTCCGCAACCGGCCCTCCCCGAAAAGCAGAACCCGGTGCAGAAACTCGATCTTGCCCGGTTTAAAAAATTGGTGGACGGCGAAGGGCGGTTTTTGCTGGTCTTCATGGCCGCCTGGTGTGCCCCCTGCGTCAAGGAACTTCCGGATCTGACGGCCCTCTATGCCAGATACCGCGCCAGCGACCTGCAAGTGGTGGGTGTCAGTGTCGATTACGATGGGCCGGCCGCCATTCAGCCGATCGTTGACCGGCAAAAGGTGGATTTCCCTGTCTTGTGGCTGGGCGAAGAAGCCCTCGATGCCTATGGGATCAGCGTCATCCCGCTGCTCATCTTCATCAAGAACGGCTTGGAAGTCGACCGGGTGGTGGGCCTGCACTCGAAGGCCTACCTGGCCGAAAAAATCGAAAAGTTCCTGGCGATGCCCTGAAGGATCCTTCAGTCCTTTGCCCCGGCGGCACCGATGGCCGCTAGGACCTGGTCGGCCGTGTAAAAATCGCTTCTGAAGACTTCCCTGCCGGTCGGTGAATACACGACCAGAAGAGGGATGGTGAGTTGGCCGATCGCCGCGAGCCTGGCTTTACCATCCGGGTTGTTTCCCGTGATATCCACCTTGATCGGAGCGACATCGGCGCGCCGCAACCGCTCGACCACGGCGGCATCGTTCAACACGCCCTGTTCGAGAGCCTTGCAGTTCAGGCACCATTCGGCCGAAAAAACCATGACCACGATATTACGGCGCTCGATCGCCTGCTCAAACCGCTGCGGTGTGTAGTAAATCCAGTCGACCGGGCCGCGATCCGTCAGCCGCACACCCCCGTACACCGCGCCCGCAAAGAGCAGCAGGCCCAGTGTGACGAACAGGCAGCGCCGTATGTTACCGGATGCGATCCGGATCGTCTGGTACGCCAGCCACAAACCACTCAAAGCGATAAACCCCATAACGACCCACCAATAGCCTTTGGCCGGAGGCGAGGCCGGTGCCGCCAACAGGGCGCTCACCCCGGAGCCGACGAAGTAGGCGGCGGCCGCCAGCATCAGCAGACCCATGACCTGCTTGATGACAACGCTGGACGGTCCCGAGCTGGGGACCTGTTGCGCCAGGTTCGGCACGGCGGACAGGATCAGGTAGGGCAGCGCCATGCCGGATCCAATGGCGGCAAACGTCATCAAGGTCGTCAACGGCGGCCGGGTTGCGGCCCAGGCGGCGGCCGCCCCCATGAAAGGGGCCGTGCAGGGCGTCGACAGGACGGCGGTGAGAATCCCGAGTCCAAACGAGCCGGCGAGCGTGTCCTGGCGGGGATTGAACGCGTAGAGAAAATCAGGGAGCTGGACAGCGAACGCACGCCACATCCCGAGTCCCATGATGCCGATGATGACGCCGATCAGGATCGTGAAGGCCGGGAACTGAAAAAGCTGGTTGATGGCGGTAAAGCCGCTGATCGTGGCGATGACTACCCCCAGGCCGGTCCAGAAGCCCAGAATCCCCAGGAACATGGCAACCCCCAGGGCCACGCACCGGCGGTGTGATTGCGCGGCCATGGACAGGCTCATGATTTTGATGGGAACCAGCGGCAGCACGCAGGGGGTGAAGTTAAGGAGCAGGCCCCCCAGTGCCGCGGTGAAAAGAAGCAGAAAAAATCCCCCGGTGGACGTGGTATCGATGGCGAAACGCCAGCCAAACAGGGAAAAATCGACTGCATTCGCGGCATCGTTTGCCGCGGTCTGGCGATTGCCGGTAAAAAATTCCTGATTGACCGCCTGGGGAATGTCTCCGGCGGCGGCAATCGGCAGCTCGGCTGCTGCAAGGACCTGGCGCGGGAAAAGACACACCTGGTTGTCACACGCCTGGTAGGAAACCGTGATGGTGACCTGCGCCTTTCGGGAGGAGATATTTTCTTCAAGCGCAACCGGCAGGGTGACGATGATGCGGCCGTCAAAAACCATGAGCGGGTCGGGGGAGAATGCGACCGTGACCGGGTGGGCCGAAGGGTAGAGCGGTGTTTCGAAGGCGAGCCCTTCGGAGGCTGTTGCAACTCCCACGCGGGTGGGATAGGGATTGAAATCCGCCAGGGGTTTGATCTGACGGATGTCGGCATTGATGTGGTAGCCGGCCGCGACGTCAATCACCACTGCGAGAGCCAGCCGGTCTCCCGGCCGCGCCCGGTCCATGGACCAGGCCGTGCTGACGGATACGACCTGCGCAGCGTCCTTCGGTAATGCGGAGGCCGGCGGCGTTAGCGCAGGCGGCGTGCAGAAAACCCGGGCAGGTGTCAGCAGCAGGCCGGACAGAACTATGCAGATACACACAGTCAGCCGGGCCAATCGGGCCAGGGCAGCGGCGCTTAGGAAAAAGCCCGCGCGCGACGGCTTAGTCGACGGCATCCGGCAGCACCATCTCCATTCCGCTGTCATAGCCTTTTTGCCGGGCGGTGATATCCAGGTGCAGGGAAGCAATCTGCTCCAGGGCGGGATAGATGATGCGGTCCGCTGCCCGGGTGTCCACCGTTTTGAGGTATTTATGGCAGATGTCACAGACATCGGCCCTCAAATCTTTTTCCTGCGCGCTGAAAAGGGAGTGGTACCTGTTTCCGCCGGTTTTTTCGCAGAACGGGCAGAAAACCCGTTTAGCCGGCCACGCCGTCCAACAGAAACTGCACTGTAAAAATCGCCGCCCATCGTAATCGAGCACGGCCAATCCCGGATAGTTACCGCAAACCGGGCAATAGCCCTTTTCCCATTGATCGAGTTCCGTCAGGTAGTGTGACAGCTGTTCGGCGCCCGTGGTCACGGACGGCTTGAGGCTGTTGTAGGCCACAAACGCCAGGGCGTTTTTATCACAGGTCAACGCGGCGGCCATTTTGACAAAATAGTCATCATCGCTTTTCAGGAGACTGGCGAATAAGATGTCGGGCTGGAGTTCTTTGTCCAATGCGCTCACGATGGCGGCAGCCGCCGCGGCCATTTCCGGATTGTCGGCGCGGATGATGCCGCAGATCTGTATCAGCAGGTCGCGCGCGGCCCGCGGGTCGAAAGTGAAATCGGAGACATCCCTCAACGGCAATTTCTCGCGGCGCTTGACATCACGCAGCTCCGGCGAAATGCAGGGGGGCGCGAGATCGATGTGCGCTTTGGAGGCCTCCTGCGCCACGAAAATTTTTTCATAAAACCCCAGCAGGTCCTTGTACACGGGCCGCAGCCGGTTCAGAGCCTCGGCGGCGGCGTGGATCTGCGCGGGGGAAACGGCTGGGCTTGCGGTCATTCTGGCCTCCGGGGCGGCAATCGGATGGTTTTCCGACTGGATAGCCCGTTTGATTTATACTTGTCAACAGCGCCGCCGGCAGACGAGGATGAAAAGTGACAGGGGAAGGATGCGGCGTCCTTCCCCTGTTGCGAAATGATCGGTGATATCCGACGGCGTCGGCCCTCGACTGAAAAAACACGCTACATCAGACGGGCCACCAGTCCACTGAAAGGCTTGAGCATGCGCTGCAGCGCCACCTGGCGCGTCATGTCGTAGGTGCCGGTGGCGGCCACGGCAAACTTGTAATACAGCTGCGGTTCGTGCGCCACCAGGAAAATCACTCGGATGTCCTCGGGGTCGAGAAGAGCGGCCTGCGGGTATTTCTTTTTGACCACCGCCAGCCGGCTTTTGGCGAGCGCCAGCATCGCCTCGCGCTCGCCGAAATTCATGGCGCCGGTCGGGCAGGTTTTGACACAGGCCGGCGCGAGGCCGGCTTGAACCCGGTCGAGGCACATGTCGCATTTGGTCAGGGCCCCGTCGGGCGCTTTGCGCGGAATGTTGTACGGGCAGGATTCGATGACCTCATCGGTGTTGTTGAGTTCCTTGGTGACCGGGGTGTAGACGACCGCGCCGGTGTCAGGGTCCCGGTAAATGGCCGTGGGCTCACCGGCGGTGGCCTCGCAGGGCGGCTCCAGGCAGTGACGGCATTGATCCGGGAAGAACAGCCACCTGAAACGGTCGTCGATGACCGTCTCGTTCATGCGCACCAGCTTGTAGGTCTCGAAGGAAAGGTCTTGCGGGTTCTGGTAGCTGCCGCGGTTGACCGTCTCTTCGGCAGGAAGGTTGTGCCATTGTTTACAGGCCACCTGGCAGCCCCGGCAGGCCGTGCACAGCGTGGTGTCGATCAAAAATGATTTGCCCATGGAAGCTTGCCTCCTTTCCTATATTTTCACGATATTGACCATGAAGGCCTTGGTTTCGGGGATGCGGGTATTGGGATCTCCGGTGGAGGGCGTCAGCAGATTGGCGCTCTCTTCCCGGCCGCTTTTTGGAAACTCCCAGCCGTAGTGCCACGGCATGCCCACCTGGTGCACGACGGCGCCGCCGATCTTGAAGGGCCGGAAGCGCTGGGTTAAAATGGCCGTGGCTTCCAGTTCGCCGCGGGGCGAGGTAACCTTGACCCGTTCCCCATTCTTGATCCCCTTGAGCCGCCCTAGCTCCAAGCTCATTTCGACGAACATCTGGGGCTGCATTTCCAGCAGCCAGCCCTGGTGCCGGGTCATGACGCCGGTCTGCCAGTGCTCGACCACCCGGTAGGTGGTGCCGACATACGGGTAGCGCGGGTCGCAGGTGGACCATTCGTCGCCGCCGCCGCCGTAGACCTTGGCGGTGGGATTGATGCGCTGGGCGTTCATGAAGTTTTTTTCCACCGGGCACTCCAGCGGCTCGTAATGCTCCGGGAACGGACCGTCGTTCAGACCCGGACCGAAAATCTGCGCGTACCCGTGCTTCTGCATGATGAAGGCCTGCTTCGTCTTGGGGTTCTTGAACCCTTCGGCGGTTTGAAGCGGCGGCCATCCGCCGTCGGGTACATCGCCTACCCACTTCTCGCCGGTCCACTTGATGACCCAGCGATCGGGGTTCCAGGGATTGCCCTTGGCATCCACCGACGCCCGGTTGTAGATGATGCGGCGGTTCACCGGCCAGCACCAGGCAAATTCCGGATAGAGCCCGATTTTATTGGCCGCGTCTTCCTGGCTGCGGCGGGCGGCCATGTTGCCCTTGTCGGTGTAGCTGTTGCAATAGAGCCAGTTGGCCGAGGAGGTCGAGCCGTCCGATTGCAGGAAGGCAAAACTGGGCACCAGCGTGCCCTTGGGGTATGTTTTGTCTTTGATGGTGACGTCCTTGACGAAGTAGCCGTTGATCTCTTTGGCCACCTTGTGCGGATCGTATTCTCCGGCGGTGGCATAGTCCCATTTCAGGTTGAGCAGGGCATCGGCGAACACGCCGGGTTCCTTGGCGTGGTGGTCTTTCAGCTTTTCGCCGAGCTTAAGGATGATGTCGCCGTCGGACAGGCTGTTGCCCAGCGGCTTGGGCCCCTGGTAGCGCCACTGCATCCAGCGGCCGCTGTTGGTGATGCTGCCTTCTTTTTCCACCGATGCGCAGGCCGGCAGGAAGAAAACCTCGGTTTTGATGGCGGCGGGATCCATGCCCGGCCCGAGCCAGAAGGAACCGGTTTCATTATTGAAGAGGTTGGTGTTGACCATCCAGTCCAGGTTCTTCAAGGCGGCGCGGGTTTTGTTGGCGTTGGCGCCGCTGCAGGCCGGGTTCTGGCCCCAGGCGAAAAAGCCCTTGATGCTGCCCTTGTGCATCTCGTCGAAAAGGTCCAACCAGGAGTAGTTTTTGCCCTCATCGACCTTCGGCAGCCAGTTGAAGCCGAATTCATTGCCGGCTTCGGCCTTCTCGCCGAAAAAAGACTTCAAAAGGCTGACCGAGTACTTGGGGTAGTTCTGCCACCAGTTCGCCGATTGGGGGTCGTTGGTCATGGGGGTGTTTTTTTCGTTGTAAACCGTCAGCGAGGTGTCCGAGGCCCGTGGGGTTTTTAGGTAGCCGGGCCAGATATGCCACAGCAGGCAGTGATCGGTGGACCCTTGAACGTTCGATTCGCCCCGCAGTGCGTTGACCCCGCCGCCGGCGACGCCCATATTGCCCAGGAGCAGCTGGATGATGGCCATGGCGCGGATGTTCTGGGTGCCGACGGTGTGCTGGGTCCAGCCCATGGCGTACAGGATGGTGCCGGCCTTGCCGGTGGCCCCGGTGGCGGCATACGTCTTGTAGACGGTCAGCAGGTCTTTCTCCGACGTGCCGGTGATCTCGGAGACCAGCCGCGTGTTGTAACGGCTGTAGTGCTTCTTGAGCAGCTGATACACACTGCGTGGGTCCGCAAGGGAACGATCCATCTTCGGCACCCCGTACCTGTCCGTTTCGAAGGCCCACTTGCTTTTGTCGTAGGTGCGGGTCTTGGGGTCGTACCCGGAAAAAAGGCCGTTGTCGAAATTGAAGGACGGGCCGACGATGAAGGGACCGTTGGTGTAGAGGGCCACGTACTCCTTTTGATAGAGATCGTTGTCGAGAATGTACTTGATCATGCCGCCCAGAAAAGCGATGTCGGTGCCGGAGCGCAGCGCCGTATAGATATCGGCTTTGGAAGAGGTCCGCGTAAAGCGCGGGTCGACGCTGATCAGGGTGGTGCCGTTCTGTTGGGCTTCGGTGACGTATTTGAAGGAAATGGGGTGATTCTCGGCGGCATTGCTTCCCATGATCAGGATGCAGTCGCTGTGTTTGATGTCGATCCAGTGATTGGTCATGGCACCGCGTCCGAACGACTCTGCCAGAGCCGCAACAGTCGCGCTGTGTCAGATACGGGCCTGGTGCTCGATGTACACCAACCCCAGGGACCGCATGAGCGCCTGGTAGATCCAGCACTCCTCGTTGTCCATGGCCGCGCTGCCGACCGACGCGATGGCTTCTGTGCGGTTGACTACGCGGCCCTTGGAATCGGTATGCTCGAACGAGGCCTCGCGAGTTGCCTTGACGCGCTTGGCGATTTCCGCCAGGGCCCAGTCCCAGGAGACCTTTTTCCACTCTGCGGAATATGGGGCGCGATACAGGGGATCGGTGACGCGCAGATCGTTTTCGGAAAGTTGTCTCAGCGCGGCGCCTTTGGAGCACAGGGTGCCGCGGTTGATGACGTGGTCGGGATCGCCTTCGATGTCGATGACCCGGCCTTCGCCTTTCTGGCCGGTGTAGACGATGACGCCGCAGCCCACCGCACAGTAGGGACAGATGGAGGTTGTCATTTTGGCCGACTCTGTTTTGAGCATCCGGGCATGAGCCTTGATCGGCGTCAAATCAAAGCCCAATCCGCTGACGGCGAGACCAGCGGCGGTCGCGCCGGTGACCTGGATAAACTGCCTGCGGGTGATGTCCATGCCTTACGCCTCCTTTCTTGTTGTGGAGTATTGTTTGTGAGACTGAGGGATCGGGGCGATAGGAGCCAAGGGGCTTTCATGCCATCCGAGGCTTTAAAAACAGCGCCTTCGCCATTGGTTCCCGGAGCACCCCCCGCGCGGTTCAGCGGGTACCCCCGTGAAGGCTTTAAGATAAAGTTTTTGGCAAAGCCGGAGGAAGGCGGCTGTATCGTGATACGCAAACGACCGAAGCCACGGCCAAAAGCTTTATTTTGAAGCCTACAGGGACAGAACAAAGGGACGCAGACCCTCGGCGGTCCTCATCCCTAGCCGGCGTCGAAAGAATTCAGGTGGTGAGGCAGTGACTGAGGGCAGGGGCATTGGCGCCGACCGGGCCAACGCGTATCGATCCGACTCGCTGTCTTTTTAACTACAGATCGTTTGGCGTGTCAAACAGAAATTAAAGGTTTGTCTGCGTCATTTTTTTCAGGACGAGAAATAACAGGATGCCCCTGTCGAGGATTCTGGCATTAACCGAGGGTCCGGCATCATTGCCCGAAAAACCGGGCTGCGATTCAGTCGCCGTGCGTGACGGCGTTCGGAGGCCAGGCGTGAACCGGCGCGCAGTGGCGCAGGCTCTCGTACAGGACGATGCCCACCGCCGTGGAAAGGTTCAGGCTGCGGATGTCGGCGCCGATCGGAATGTAGTAGGTCGAGGGCCGGTAGCGCGCCAGGATTTCGGGCGGCAGGCCGCGGGTTTCCGAGCCGAAGAACAGAAAGAGCCGTGGCGGGTTCGGCAGCGACCAGAAAGTTTTTTCACCCGATTTGGTCAGCAGCGCCACCTCGGAGTCGTGCGGCTTCAGATGGCGGACAAAATGATCGAACGTCTTCCAGACGTGCAGGGAGACTTTGGGCCAGTAATCGAGACCCGCCCGTTTCACCTGGCGGCCGGCGAGCGAAAAACCGAGGGGTTCGATCAGGTGCAGTACGGCGCCTGCAGCCAGGCAGCTGCGGCCGATGTTTCCGGTATTCCAATGAATTTCCGGTTCCACTAGGACCACGTGCCGCTCTGTCTCCATGCCGCTCAACCGGTTCGACTCATTGCGGGTTGACTTTCCAGAGAATAAAGACGTACAAAAACGAACATGATCATCGATTTTCACACCCACATCTTCCCGCCCGATATCCGGGCCGCCCGCCGGGACCATTTCCCGGGGGAACCCGAATTCGACCTGCTGTACCGGTCCCCCAGGGCGAAACTTGTCGGCGCGGCGGAATTGATTGCGACCATGGACTGCCAGGGCGTTGACAAAGCGGTCGTTTTCGGATTTCCCTGGAGATCCGCGGATACCTTTCGGCGTCACAACGATTATATCGGCACGGCCGTCCGGCGGTTTCCGGACCGCCTGATCGGTTTCGGCTGCTTTGAACCGTGTCATCCTCGGGCGGCGACCGAAGCGCGGCGCTGCATCGACAGCGGGCTCTCGGGCATCGGGGAACTGGCCTTCTACCAGTGCGGCATCGACACGGCCGCCCTCGACCACCTCGCACCGGTCATGCGCCTTTGTCGTGAAAACCATCTGCCGGTGCTCATTCACACCAACGAACCGGTGGGCCACATCTACCCCGGAAAATCGCCCCACACCCTGCTTCAGATTTACGAACTGATTCGGCGGTTCCCGGACAATACGATCGTTCTCGGCCACTGGGGGGGCGGGATTTTCTTTTACGGCCTCCTGAAAAAGGAGGTCACCGAAGCCCTAAAGAATGTTTACTACGATACGGCGGCCTCACCATATCTTTACGACACCCGAATCTATACGGTGGCCGCTCAGCTGGCCGGCCCCGATAAAATACTCTTCGGCAGCGACTATCCCCTGCTGCCGCCCGCGCGCTACCGCGAAGAATTTTTCCAGGCCGGTCTGTCGCCGGCCGACATCGACCGGATCAGTGGCGGCAATGCGGCGCACCTGCTCGGACTGTAGCGCGAAAATGCCCTGGTTCCTGCATGCGCCCATGGGTGCATGCAGGGGCGAAAGATTTTTCGCCCCTGCGGCGGGATCCAGTGGGAAAGAGCTATTAAGGCGCTGCCGTGAGGTTGCGCAGGGCGCCGAGAATCGGTTGCAGACGATGGCGGTGCTCCGGCGGCACCATCAGCGCCGTCAGAGGGTGGTTGCCGATCAGGCCGCCGGCACTGCAGTCCAGGCGATCCTGCCGGTAGGCGCGTTGGTTTTCCTCCGCTTGCAGACACAGCAGGACATCGGTCAAATTGCCGGTGCAGCCCGAGGCATCCAGGTGTTCGATCGTTTGCATGAACACGGTATTGACGGTCAGCACGAAATCGGGCATCTCGGCGCTGCCCGACTCGCGGCAGGCCACCCTTGAAACGAAGCAGCGGCAGCCGAACGGGCGCAGCGGGTAAACACTGCACAGGGCATCTTGAAGGAGCGGGCAACTGCCGCCGGAGGTGCCGTAGGCTTCCTCGGGAATCTCCCGTCCCGCCCGGCAAAGCGCCGCTATCCGGTTGGTGGTCAACCGCGGCCGAAAAGAGGTCTTGACGTCGGCCGGCGCAAGGCCGTCGCGCAGCGCGGTCAGCCGCTCCGGTTCGAGCCCGCGCACTAGGTGAAAGCCCTCGAGCGTGGTGAGACTGACATTCAGGGTGCAGCACTGGGCGCAGTATTTGCGGCAGGCCACCTTTAGGCCCCTGGCGAACGTATCGTAAAGGGCATAAATGCGGGGTAACAAAGCGAGTTTCTGTTCGATGGTCACCGGGCACCAGGGTTTCGGGTTACGGGTTGCGAGTTGCGGGGTGCGAACCCCCGAGCTGCAAGTCACAATTCCGAGTTCAAATTAAGAGCGAGGCGGCTGTCTTTGTGATACGCCAACGACCGATACCAGTAGCCAAAATCATTATTCTTGAAGCCTATACCACACTTTCGCGGAATGCGACGGGCTAAAAGGCTTCAAG
>JBAPWQ010000537.1:0-6431 GCA_049283795.1 Desulfobacterales bacterium
GCGGGCGCGGGAGGTGGTCCAGCGCATTCGCGCGCTGGTGAAAAAAGACCGGCCGGTTCACGGGCTCGTCGATCTCAACCGCGTGGCGCAGGATGCGGTTAAGGTGGTCCAGGCCGATGCGACGACGCGCAAGACGCGCATCCTGCTGGACCTGGATGCCGCTCTGCCCCCGGTGTGGGGGGATAATGTGCAGCTGCAGCAGGTGGTCATCAACCTGCTCGTCAATGCCCTGGAGGACATGGATGGCGAGGGGGCCGCGCCGCAGCGGATAACGGTCAAAACCGGATGCGAGACGGCGGGCGGTGTCACGCTGGCGGTGTCGGACACCGGGGCCGGGATCGACGCCGGAACTGCGGGGCGCCTGTTCGAGCCTTTTTTCACCACCAAGTCGCACGGAATGGGGCTGGGGCTGTCGATCAGCCGCTCGATCGTCGAGGCCCACGGCGGGTCGATCAGCGCGGCGGCCAACGACGGTTGCGGGACGACTTTTCGCATCGGCCTGGCGGCCGTCTCCCCGGGATGTGCGGATGGGCAGATAATGGCTTGCCCCCGAACCGGCCTGTAGGCCCCTCGATCATCACCCAGAGTGGTTTTATACCCTTGGAACGCCTTGCCGGACCGGGATCGGCGGGGGCATCATTTTGTGGAGACAGACATGAAAGGTCGCCAGCGTGCGGAGTGAATCCGATATCGAGGTATTCATTGTCGACGACGATCCCTCCATTCAGCGTGCGCTCAAGCGCCTTGTGAGGTCGCACGGGCTTCGCGCCCGGGTTTTTCCCGGCGCCAGGGAGTTCCTGGCCGAGAAGATTTCGCCCGATGTCGCCGGGTGCCTCCTGCTCGACCTTGAAATGCCGGAGATGAACGGAATGGACCTGCAGGCGGAACTCCGCCGCCGGGGCCTGAACCTGGCGATCGTTTTCATCTCCGGGCACGGCAGCATTCCCCTGAGCGTGCAGGCCGTAAAAGGCGGCGCCCTGGATTTTCTGGAGAAGCCCTTTGAGCCGGAGGCGCTCGTGAATGCCATTCGCAACGCGCTGGCGTGCAGCCGGCGGCTCGTCACCGAAGGACATGACTTCCGGCAGGTTCGAAAGAATTTCGACTCCCTGACCCATCGCGAGCGAGAGGTTTTCCACCTGGTGGCGCGCGGTATGCTGAACAAGCAGATCGGTTTTGAACTCGGTATCGGCGAAAAAACAGTGAAGGTGCACCGATCTCGCGTCATGCTGAAAATGCAGGTGGCTTCGCTCGCCGATCTCGTGCGTCAGGCCGAGAAACTGCAGCTTTTCACCGCCGCGGACTGAGCTGAATTCGAGGGTTTTTTCTACACGGGTATTGGACCAAAGTCCAATTGACGTGAGCGCCCCGAGCCCGAATTATTGGCGAAATACCGGCTTATCGCAACTACGGGTTACGGATTCTGGATTGGGAGATACGGGTTACGAGTTATGGGTTTCGAGTATAAAATTTCGATTCAAACCATGGATAATAAGGCGGGATTCATCCCCGTCAGCCCATGCAGCGGAGGCGAAACGATGAACCAGGTCTTGACAAGATGGAAGGGGCTGCGGCTTTTGCTCGTCGTGACCCTGCTGATGACCTCTTTTGCCTGGGCCCAGGAGAGTAAACCTTTCAAGCCGGAAGAACTCGATCAGATGCTGGCCCCGATCGCCCTGTATCCCGATTCGTTGCTCTCCCAGGTGCTGATGGCCGCGACTTATCCGGCGGAGGTGGCTGAGGCGGCCGCGTGGTCGAAAGCCCATCCCGATCAGAAGGGCGATGCGGCCGTCAAGGCCGTGGCGGACAAGCCCTGGGACCCGAGCGTGCAATCGCTGGAGGCTTTTCCCCAGGTGCTGGCCACGATGGCTGAAAAGCCCGAATGGGTCCAGCAAGTCGGTGACGCTTTCCTGGCCCAGCCCGAAGATGTGATGAACTCGGCGCAGCGGCTGCGCGCGGCGGCCAAGAAGTCGGGCAACCTGGAGACCACCGCGCAGCAGAAGGTGATTGTCGAACAGGCGCCCCAGACGCAGCAGACCATCATCAAGATCGAGCCGGCCAACCCGCAGGTGGTTTACGTGCCGGCCTACAACCCGACGGTGGTCTACGGAACCTGGTGGTATCCGAGCTACCCGCCGGTCTACCTGCCGCCGCCGCCCGGCTATGTGTTCGGCACGGCGCTTATTTCCGGCATTGCCTTCGGCATCGGCATCGGGATCACCAACTCGTTGTGGGGCGGCTGCAACTGGGGACGCGGCAACGTGGACATCAACGTCAACCGCTACAACAACATCAATGTCAACCGGAAACTCAACGTCAACCAGAACAACGTCAACTGGAACCACAACGCCCAAAACCGCCGCGGCGTGCCATACCGCGACGCGCAGAGCCGTGAACGCTTCGGCAAACAGGTGGCCGGGGCCGACAGCCGCCAGGATTTCCGCGGTCGTGAGTCGCAGCGCGATGTCAGCCGCGAACGGGCCCAGGCTGCCATGAAAGATCGCGGTCTGGATCCGGCCAAGGGGCGCGAAAAACTGCGCAGCGATCCACAGACCCGCGAGCGGGCCCAGGCGGCCGCCAATAACATGGACCGCGACAAGATGCGCGCCGCGACCCAGAATATCGACCGGGACAAGATGAGTTCGGCCGCGCAGAACATCGATCGGGACAAGGCGCGATCAGCGGCGAAAAACATCGATCGGGACAGGGCGCGCCAGTCGGTTCAGAACCGGGGCGGTGATTCGGCCTTCAGCGGAATCAGGAATTCCGACCGGGCCAAACAAGACTTCAATCGCGGGACGGCGAGCCGGCAGGCGGCACATCGGCCCTCCGGGGGCGCCCATGCCCGTGGCGGCGGCCGGGGGCACCGTTAGGAGACCATGACGATGATTACGAAAAATGCATCATCCTTTCGAACGCTGGCTGCGGCGGCCGTACTGGGCTGGTCCGTGTTATTGGTGGCAGCGCCCGCACTGGCGCAGGAAGCGTTTAAAAGTCCCGAAGACGCGGCGGCCGCGTTCGTCCATGCGGTGGCGACGAGCGATGACGGCGCGCTGCGCAGCATTCTCGGCGCCCATTGGCAACGCTTCGTCCCGATCGAGGACATCGACCGCGACGACGTCAACGCCTTTTTGGCTGCACGCCATAAATCGGAAAAGATCATCCGGGACTCCGACGACCGGGCGCACCTGGCCGTCGGGCCCAACGACTGGACGCTGCCGATCCCCATCGTCAAGAGAGGCGGGGCCTGGCGCTTCGACACCAACGCCGGGGCGGAAGAAATCCGTACGCGCCGGATCGGGCGAGACGAACTGGCGACGATGCAGGCCATGCTCGCCTATTATGACGCGCAGAAAGAGTACGCGCTGGCCGATCGCAACGGTGACGGCATCCTCGAGTACGCCCAGAAACTGCTCAGTTCGCCCGGCAAAAAAGACGGCCTTTACTGGGATGCACCGGCCGGGGAAGAGGAGAGCCCGCTCGGGCCTTTGTTCGGAAACGACAAGCCCGGAACGGATTATCACGGGTATTACTACAAGATTCTGAAGGGACAGGGTAAACATGCGCGCGACGGTGCCTACGATTACCGGATCAACGGGCGGATGACGGCCGGTTTCGCGCTGGTGGCCTGGCCGGTTACATACGACGACACCGGGGTGATGACATTTGTCATCAACCAGGAAGGCCAGATCTACGAAAAGAATTTCGGTCCCGGCACCGATGCCGTGGCGCGGAAAATGACGCTTTTCAACCCCGATGCCAGCTGGCGGAAAGTGTCGCCGTGAAACGGGGCCTCTTAGTGCTCGTTCTTGCCGGCGCGCTGTTCGGCGGGTGCACTTACTACCCGCCTGCGCCGGGGACCTACGTGACGACGCCGGCCGGCAGCTTCGAGCGCTCCTGGGCCGCCGCGACCGGCGCGTTCCAGGACCAGGGGGTGCGGGTGACGAGTCAGGACCGGTCTCTCGGGATCGTGCGCGGCACCCGCGACGGCATCGATGTCACCGCCAACGTCAGAACGCAGGCGGACGGCAGCGTGCGCGTGGAATTCACCACCGGCGGCGCCACCGAACGCGACCCGGGCTTGATCGATCGGATCTCGCAGTCCTACGACCGGCGCATGGGCCGTTGAGGGTTTAAACCTCCTTCAAGAAAACTTCCAGTTTTTACGGTTGCCACGGATATTCCTCGAAATTCCACCCGTCCGGTTCGTTGAGTTCTTTACTCTCGCATCCTCGCCCCCTTGAATCCTCCTGAAAAGTTCCCGGCTGTTTTTTTCATATTGGACCAAGGTCCAATTGTCTGGCCGACACACAGGCCATACTTATGTGATCAGTGAATCACAAGTCAGAAACCTGTTAAACCGGCAATCCTGCGAGGACCCTATTGAATATCATGGTCAACCGGCGTTCGGAGAGGCCTTCGGCCGTGAAGCCAAAAGACCTTACGATCTTCATCGTGGATGACGATGAATCCGTTCTCAGGTCCGTCAAACGGCTGATGCAATCGGCAGGATACCGAAATGTCGAGACGTTTGTCTGTGCCGAGGATTTCCTGGGCAGCGCGTCTTTCAATGAGCCCGGACTGTTGATTCTGGACCTGCTGCTGCCGGGCATGGGCGGGATCGAATTGTATCACCGTCTCGCCCGAGAGGGCCGCAGCGTGCAGACGGTGTTTATCTCGGCCCTTGAAAATGAGCTGGATCGCGCCAGAGCGCAGTGCGTGGAGGCCTTGGCGTTTCTCCAGAAACCCTTCGAAAGAGGAGACATCGTCTCCGCGGTGCGTTCGGCCGCCGGCCGGCGGATCTCGAGAGGATAGCAAATCTCCGGCCGCGCCGTGACGGGCGTCGATTTTTTTCAGGTGCCCGGTCATCTGATTCGAGTGGAAGCATGGTCGACGCTCTCAATCAATTTAACGGCAGTGGTCAATTTAAGGACAGAAGAAAAAAAGGCAGAGAGGGGGTTGACGCGATGAGCAAGAAATTAGGGGCTGAGTTTCTGGGAACTTTCTGGCTGGTTTTGGGTGGCTGCGGCAGCGCCGTGCTGGCCGCGGCCTTTCCGGAAGTGGGCATCGGCCTGCTGGGTGTGGCGTTCGCCTTCGGACTGACCGTTTTGACGATGGCATTTGCCGTGGGTCATATCTCGGGCTGCCATCTAAACCCGGCCGTGTCCATCGGGCTGTGGGCCGGCGGCCGTTTTTCGGCTAAAGAACTGGTGCCCTACATCGTGGTGCAGGTGCTCGGCGGCCTGGCCGCCGGGGCGGTTTTGTTTTTTATCGCCAGCGGCAAGGCCGGTTTCGATGTGACCGCGGGCTTTGCGTCGAACGGCTACGGCGCGCATTCGCCGGGCGGCTACTCTCTCGGGGCCGCCCTGGTGACCGAGGTCGTGATGACCTTCATGTTTCTTCTGGTCATTCACGGGGCGACCGACAAACGGGCGCCCCAGGGGTTTGCGCCCATTGCCATCGGCCTGTGCCTGACCCTGATCCACCTGATCAGCATACCGGTCACCAACACCTCGGTCAATCCTGCCCGCAGCACCGGTGTGGCTCTGTTCGAAGGCGGTTGGGCCATCCAGCAGCTGTGGCTCTTCTGGGTCGCACCGATCATCGGCGCGGTGCTGGGCGGCGTCGTGTACCGCTGGCTGGGAGGAAAAGACCAATAGCGCGGGTTACACGCATCGCCACGGCGATTCAGTATACGTGTTTCCTGATTTGAAAATCTTCCGCAAAAATCCTCCGGCCCCCGTTGCTAAAGGGAGAGAAATTTTCCTCCCTTTGGCAAAGGGTGGTCGCGAGGAGTTTAAGGTGAAAGGAAAGCGTCATGAAAAAAAAGAATTTGTTTTACTCCAGCTTATTTATGGCAGTCATACTGCTGGCGGCCGGGACGGCCGCGGCGGCCGACCAGAAACCCAATATCCTGGTCATCTGGGGCGATGACATCGGCCAGTCGAACATCAGCACCTTCACCAAAGGCATGATGGGCTACCAGACGCCCAACATCGACCGCATCGCCAAAGAAGGCATGATGTTCACCGACTACTACGGCGAGCAGTCCTGCACCGCCGGCCGCGCCGCCTTCATTATGGGGCAGAGCGTGTTCCGCACCGGTCTGTCCAAGGTCGGGCTGCCGGGCGCCGATATCGGCATGCGCCCCGAGGACCCGACCATTGCCGCCCTGCTCAAGGCCCGGGGGTACGCCACCGGCCAGTTCGGCAAGAACCACCTGGGCGACAAGGACGAACACCTGCCGACCAACCACGGCTTCGACGAGTTCTTCGGCAACCTCTACCACCTGAACGCCGAGGAGGAACCCGAGAACATGGACTACCCGAAGAACCCCGAGTTCCGCAAGAAATTCGGCCCGCGCGGCGTGATCCACTCCTGGGCCAACGCGGACGGCAGCCAGAAGATCGAGGACACCGGCCCGCTGACCAGAA
>JBAPWQ010000538.1:0-6395 GCA_049283795.1 Desulfobacterales bacterium
GCCATTGAAATATGACAATTAATAATTTTCGGATTGCTCAGAGCGTGCAGACTCATCGCCCTTTTTTAACTTGGGCGTTTACTTTTAACCTCAATCCATGAAAAGGAGGAAAAGCATGGCGGAACAATTGCAGGTTTACAAATGTGAGGCTTGTGGAAACATCGTCGAGGTGCTGCATGGCGGTGAAGGCGAACTGGTGTGCTGCGGAAAACCGATGGTCCTGATGAAGGAAAACACGGTCGATGCGGCCAAGGAAAAACATGTTCCGGTAGTCGAGAAGGTCGACGGCGGGTACAAGGTCAAGGTCGGCAGCGCGGCTCATCCCATGGAAGAAAAACACTATATCGAATGGGTGGAGTTGATCGCGGACGGCAAGGCCTATCGCCAGTTCCTCAAGCCGGGTCAGGCTCCGGAGGCGATTTTCAAGATCGCGGCCACCGGCGTGACGGCCAGGGAGTATTGCAACCTGCACGGGCTCTGGAAATCATAATCGAGCGCTTCAAGCGTAAAAGGGTTCGGGGGCGATCACGGTCATGACGATGTATCCTGGCCGTCGTTTCCGACCCCGCCTGATTGCCGGTCCCAGCTTCGATCGTTCGATTCGGGAACCGGTACGCGCCGTTTTGGACAAAACAAGTCAATGAAGGTTATTTGAAAACTCCCTAAGGAGGTGATGATCATGCCCAGCTGGAAATGCCATAATTGCGGCTATACCTTCGATGCCGATGCGCCACCGGATAAATGCCCGTCCTGCAAGGAAAAATGCGAATTTCTGGACAATACCTGCTACACGCCCGACTGTCAGGCGGAAGGCGTCGATAAACGGATCAAATAACAAGGGAGGCGACCATGGGAAAGGCGCTCATCGTTTACGCCACGCGCACCGGAGAGACCCAGAAAATCGGCGAACTGATAGCGGAGGGCATTCGAATTGCCGGGCAGGAGGCCACGCTCGCCAGCGACAAGGAAATCAAGAAGCCCGCGGATCTCGACGGCTATGATGCCTATGCTTTCGGCTCGGCTACCTACCACGGTGACCTGATGCAGGGAATGAAGACGCTGCTGTTTCTGGCGGAAAAAGCTTCTCTTGAGGGCAAGATCGGTGCAGCTTTCGGCGCATTCGGCTGGAGCGGCGAGGCGCCGGGACGTATTTACGGAACCATGGAAAACGTCTTTAAAATGAAGATGGTCAAGGAGCCGCTGATGCTCAAATCGAGCGGCCTCGGCGGCGGCCTGCAGATGGCCCAGGAGTACGGGCGCCAGGTGGCCAAGATGATGGCGTCCGCATGATCGCCCAAGGTTAAAATAGAAAGGAGATCGCTATGCCTACCACACCGCAGCATTGCCCCGGCTTTACCAGTCTGAAAAACCTCAAGTCTTTTTCGTGCAAATGCCCCGAATGCGGCACCGAAAAAGAAATTTTTTCCGATGAGTTCGATCGGACCCACAAATGCGGCAAATGCGGCAAGGAAATCGATTTCACCCAGTGCTCGCTGGAAGGCGGCGCCGGCACGAAGGATCCCCGGTAGGATGCTGGTATTAGGCTTGCAGGGCAGTCCGCGCAAGAAGGGCAACACCCGTTTTCTCCTGTCGACACTGCTGGAGGAGGCCGAACGGCTGGGGGCACGGACCCGGACAATCGAGATCGCCAGCCGCAATATCCTCCCGTGCAAAGAACTCGTCGTGTGTGAGAAAAAAGGGTTCTGCCCCATCGATGACGACATGAAAAGCGATATTTACGCCTGCCTGCGTGAAGCCGACGTCATCCTTCTGGCCAGTCCGGTGTTCTTTTACAATGTAACGGCGCAACTTAAGGCCCTGATCGATCGCTGTCAGATGTTCTGGGCCCGCAAATACCGCTTGAAATTGTCCGATCCGGCCCGCAAGTACCGGCGCGGCTTTTTGCTGGCCGCCGGCGCTACCCGCGGGCGCAATCTTTTCGAGGGCATGAAGCTGACCGCCCAGTATTTCTTCGATGCCGTCGGCGCCGAGTTCGCCGGCAGTTTGACCTATCATGGTATCGAAGGGCCTCAGGACATGCAAAACCACGCCACGGTGCGCGAAGACATCAAAAAAGCGGCCCGGGACTTGCTGGAACCGCTGTCAGCCCGCCAAAAAGTGCTGTTCGCCTGCCGGGAGAACGCCTGCCGCAGCCAGATGGCGGGGGCATTTGCCCAAGCTCTTGCCGGCGATCGTCTCGACGTGGCCACCGGCGGCAGCCGGCCAGCCGCATCCGTCGATCCGACGATGGTGGCGGTGATGCAGGAGAAGCAGATCGACATGGCCTATCGCCGGCCGCAGTCGATCGATGCCGCGTTGGAAAACGGACCGCCGCGAACCATTGTGACCATGGGGTGCGCGGAAACTTGTCCGCAGGTTCCCGGCGCCCGGATACTGGAATGGGACCTGCCGGATCCGTCGGGTCAGGACCTGGACGGCATGCGGGCGGTCCGGGACCGAATCGAAGAAAACGTAAAAAAATTCGTTCAGGAACTTTCTATCCAAACTTCATAATCCGCTTTCAATCACACCAAGGAGGTACAATAACATGGATAAATACGTTTGTACGGTTTGCGGTTATGTTTACGATCCGGCCATCGGTGATCCCGACAATGGCGTGGCCGCCGGCACCAAATTCCAGGACCTTTCCGATGACTGGGTCTGTCCGGTGTGCGGGGCGTCCAAGGAAGATTTTGAAAAAGAGTAGCGACTAACCCGGTAGCGAGTGACGACATTCTTTATATGGCATCACGTGATGCCCTTTTGTGTCATTGGTTTACCGCGATGAACAAAAGGGCATCACGCGTTCGGGCGGTTGTGATCCGAGGTCGCGCCACCGCCGTTAGAGAAAGGTTGTAATGAAACCGATCGAAATAGCGCCGGGCATTTATGATGTGGGCGTCAACGACTGGAATATCAGTGACTTCCACGGGTATTCGACGCCCATGGGGACCAGTTACAATGCCTATCTGGTCGTAGATGAAAAGGTCGCGTTGATCGACACGGTCAAAAGCGAGTTTTCCGATGAATTGCTGTACAACATCGGCAAGGTCGTCGATCCCAAAAAAATTGATCTGGTCATCAGCAACCACACCGAGATGGATCATTCCGGCAGTCTGGCCCGCGTCATGCACCGCATCGGCGAGGACAAGCCGCTGTACAGTTCCAAAATGGGCGAAAAAAACCTGCAGCGCCACCTTCACCGGCCGCTCAACTTTCAAGCGGTGGCAAACGGGCAGGAACTTTCGATCGGCCGACGCACCTTCACCTTCCTGGAAACACGGATGGTGCACTGGCCGGACAGCATGTTCACCTATCTGAAGCCGGACAGGATCCTTTTTTCCAGCGACGGGTTCGGGCAGCACTACGCCGGGCACGAGAAGTTCGATGATCAGATCGGCGATGCCATTATGCCGCATGCAAAGAAATATTTTGCAAACATCCTGATGCTCTACGCACCCCTGATTCTGAAGCTCATCGAAAAGGTCACGGCCATGGGGCTTGGCATCGACATGATCTGTCCGGACCACGGCGTCATCTGGCGCAGGAACACCGCCGGGATTATCGATGCCTACGGCCGCTGGAGCCGCCAGGAATCAAAGCCCAAGGCCCTTGTCATCTACGATACCATGTGGCACAGCACCGAGATGATGGCCAACGCCATTGCCTCGGGCATCAGCGCCGAAGGCGTGGCGGTCCGCCCCATGTACCTGCGCAAATGGCATCGCAGCGACATCATGACCGAGGTGCTCGACGCGCGCGCCGTGGTGGTCGGCTCGCCGACGCTTAACAACGGCCTGTTTCCCACCCTGGCCGATTTCTTGACCTACATGAAAGGTTTGAAACCGCAGAACAAACTCGGTGCGGCCTTCGGGTCCTACGGCTGGAGCGGCGAAGCCGCCAAGCTGATCGAAAAGGAGTTGGTGGAAATGGGAATCGAGCTGATCGCGCCGGGTCTCAAAGTGCAGTTCGTGCCGGACGAGGTGATGCTGGATGCGTGTTACGAATACGGGCAAAAGATCGGCAAGGCGATCGGCATTTAAGAGAACCAGGCCCGCACGCATTTATTTTGTGATTAATCATAACCTTTGGCAGAAGAAGATGGGGGTGCTGTTGTTTTTTTCAGTTCAGTTTGAACTGCATTCGCGATTGTTTCGATTGAATAGGGCTTTCGAATGTAGGTGCCGGCACCGATTTCCTGAGTTTCTTTCAAAAGATCAGCGTCAGAATATCCGCTGGCGATGATAACTTTCTGGTCCGGCCTCATTTGGTTGATTCTGCGGTATGTCTCATGGCCGTCAATTCCCGGGTCCATGATCATGTCCAATATCACGAGGTCAGCCGATTTCGTTTTCAAGTATTCAACCGCCTTCTCACCACTCTGGGCGGTTTCCACGCTATAACCGAGTTCGGTAAGTATGCTGCCGGCAATCTCCAGCTGCTCCTTTACATCGTCGACAATTAGAATCGACTCGCCGCTTCCCCTGAGTATTTCTGTTTTTTCGGTAGGCTGCCTGGTGCCGGTCTCATCGGTCGAAGCCGGGAAATAAAGTTTGAAGCAGGTTCCCTGGCCGACGGTACTCTGGACGTCGATAAAGCCCTTCTGGTCTTTAACCGTCCCCCAGACGACAGCCATGCCCAGGCCGGTGCCACTGCGCCCCATTTGCTTCTTCGTGTAGAAAGGCTCGAAAATGTGCGTGATGTCCGCCGCAGAAATACCGGTTCCGTTGTCTTCGACCGTCAATGCGACGTAGGTGCCCGCCTGGACGACCTCGTAACCTTTATGAGCCTCGCCAAGCGTGATGTTTTCGGTAGAGATGACGAGTCTGCCGCCATCCACCATGGCCTCAGCCGCGTTTGATACCAAATTCATGACGGTTTTCGCCAAGTGTAACGGGGACCCATGGATGACTTTTAACTTTTTGGCGCTGTTAAATTTAACGGTGACGTCAGGGTGAAATGATAACAATTTTTCAAACTCGGGACTTTTTAAATAGCCTGAAACGATCTCGTTCAGGTTGATGACCTCTTTGACGACGACGCCTCTGCGGGCCATCGTCAACATATCCTGCACAATCGCCACCGCCTTTTTCCCTGATTCCTGAATCGTCATTATCGGTTTGCGAAACGGGCTTTCCTCAGGCAACTGTAACAGTAAAAGTTCCGGATAGCTGACTATCCCGGATAAGATATTATTGAGATCATGTGCGACGCCCCCCGCCAGGTTGCCGACGGCCTCCATTTTCTCAGCCTTTAGCAGTTTGATCTCCAAGTTTTCTTTTTCTTTCTGGGCGCGTTTCGAATCGGTGATGTCCACCATTGAGACGACAAAGCGGGGGGACCTGGCTATATGGCCGATTTTGCACAGAACATGTTTTTCCATCCCATTCCGGCTGAGAATGCGAAATTCAATGCTCGCTGACGGGCACAGAGGATCGTCACAATCTTTACCCAAATAGGTGTCGATGAGTTTATGGTCCGAAAATGCAATATACGATTTCAGGGTTGTTTTGTGCTCAATCTCGGTTTTTGAAAACCCGGTGAGTTTTTCAAATTCATTGTTGACCATTATAATGGACGAGTCGGTTTCGACGATGGCATTGGCGGTCGCGGTATTTTCGAACACCGACCGGTATTTCTGCTCAGAGCCGATAAGATCATCGATTAGCGCGTCTCGTTGCTTCAGAGTTTCTTCGAATTCGGCGATGGCCGCCCTGACATCTTTTTTGACCGGCCAGATACTGATGCCGGTCAAAATTTTTTCCAATATCCTCGGTTTATCCCAGGAAAGATCAAATTCACAACATTCATCACCGTTCAGGACGCAGCGGACTTCAGCGGCCTTGACACCGGAGACGCCTGTCAAGTTCATCATTTCAGTGTATATGCCAAGATTCCAATTGCAGATGTCTTTTGTAGTCCTTACCGCTGGATGGTAAAATAATTTGAATCTAAGCGTTTGACCGTCGATGCTGGATGGCTGCACGCGCTTGGTCTTGTTGAATCGTGAATTTATCTTGGCCGCCTGTTTGGCCAGGAATAATGGGCCGAAGAGTTTGCCGATAAACAGGGCGCTGTTCGATAAGCTTTCTCTGGCGGCGCCTCTGCCGGCGGCAAAGAGGGGATTCGGACCTTTAACGATTTTCCTGACGTTGCGGAACAGTTTCAGTGAAAATTCGTTGGATACCCAGTAGGCAGGCTCAACCAGCTGCTCACGTCTTATGGGATATACTTTAGAAGGGTCTTTGAGGTCGTGGATGAGGTAATCAGGGTTGTCGACAAGCCCATCGAGCACAATTCTTATATCGTTTTCAGAGTAATTTTTATCCAGATAAGCGAACAAGCCCTTAAAGTTAATGCAACATATTTCTTTGGGCATTACCATAGGCCGTTGC
>JBAPWQ010000539.1:0-45692 GCA_049283795.1 Desulfobacterales bacterium
ACCACCTACCCGACCGAGAAAGGAGTTTTCAATGGAACTGAAAAAAATTTTGTGGCCCACCGACCTGTCGGGCAGCGCCGAAAAAGCGCTGCCCTTCGTCAAATCGCTGACCGAAAAATACAACACGGAAATTCACGTCCTCTATGTCATCCAGGACATCGCCCACCACAAGTCCTGGTACGGGGATTTCGAGCAGGAAACCATCCGGAAAATCGTCAGATGGGAAGAAAAAACCGCCAAAAAACGACTGGACGAGCTTTGCTCCACCTCCCTGGAGGGCTGTCCCCTGTACGTTAAACATGTGGCGATCGGAGATCCCGCGCAGGAAATCCTCAAACTGGTCGAGGCTGAAAAAGTCGATGCCGTGGTGCTGTCGGGCCGCGGCGAAAAAGGCCACTACCGCCTGGGCAGCACGGCCGAAAAAGTGGTTCGCAACGCCCCGGTGCCGGTCATCACCGTTCCGGTCGAACAACCGGCGTAAGGAGGCCTGTAAAAACAACCGAATGTTTCAATTGTCGACTCTTTGGGTGTACTTTCGGTTCCAAACGGCATGGTTATTTGGCGCCGCCACGGTGCACGAGAAATTCTTCACGGGTGAACGCCGAACATCCAACAGCCAAACATCGAATCCTGAATAAGGAGCCTTTTCTCATCCCAAGTCAAAAGAGATTCCCTGCGCCAGGGGCAGCTCGTTGGACCAGTTGATGGTGCAGGTCTGGCGCCGCATGTAGGCCTTCCAGGCATCGGAACCGGACTCGCGCCCGCCGCCGGTCTCTTTCTCGCCCCCGAAGGCACCGCCGATTTCGGCACCCGAGGTCCCGATGTTGACGTTGGCGATGCCGCAATCGCTGCCGCGGGCGCTCAGGAAATATTCGGACTCGCGCATGTCGCGGGTAAAGATCGCCGAGGAAAGCCCCTGGGGAACGGCGTTGTGAAAGTCGATCGCCTGCGCGAGGGTCTCGTATTTGATCAGGTAGAGCAGCGGCGCGAAGGTTTCCGCCTGCACGATCGGCATGTCGGCGCGGGCTTCACAGATGCAGGGGCTCACATAGGTGCCCACATCGTAAATGCCGCCACTGAGCACGGTGCCTCCGCACAGCACCCGGCCGCCCTGTTCCTCAAGCTGCGCGATGGCCGCCTGAAAGGCCGCCGTGGCCGCGGTGTCGATCAGCGGTCCCATCAGGATCCCCTCCTGCAGGGGATCGCCGATTTTGATCTGCCGGTAGGCATCGACGAGCTTTGCGGCCAGCCGGTTGTAAATGTCCGCATGCACGATCAGGCGCCGGGTGGAGGTGCAACGCTGCCCGGCGGTGCCGACCGCCCCGAAGACGATCGCCCGGACGGCCAGATCGATGTCGGCGTTGGGCGTCACCACGATGGCATTGTTGCCGCCCAGTTCCAGGAGGCTCCGCCCCAGGCGCGCCGCCACGGTTCGGGCGACATGGCGACCCATGCGGACACTGCCGGTGGCCGAAATCAGCGGGATCCGGGCATCGTTGATCAGCTGTTCCCCGACGGCCTCGCGCCCTCCGATAAGAAGGTTCAGAACTCCCTCGGGCAACTCGTTGCGCTCGAGGACGGGCCAGACGATCTTCATGACGGCAATCGCCGACAGCATGGCCTTGGAAGATGGCTTCCAAATGACGGTGTCTCCGGCCGCAAGCGCTATCAAGGCATTCCACGACCAGACCGCCACCGGAAAATTGAAGGCCGAGATCACCCCGACCGGACCCAGCGGATGCCACTGCTCGTACATCCGGTGGTCGGGCCGTTCGCTGTGCATGCTCAGGCCGTAAAGCATCCGCGACTGGCCCAGCGCGAAGTCGGCGATATCGATCATCTCCTGCACCTCACCCTCGCCCTCGGCCCGAATTTTGCCCGTTTCCAGGCTCACCAGGGACCCCAGTTCGCGCTTGTGACGCCGCAGGGCCTCGCCGATCTGGCGCACTATCTCGCCGCGCCGGGGGGCCGGGACCGTGCGCCAGGTCTCGAAGGCCCTTGCGGCACGGTCGATGACGGCCTCGCAATCGTTTTTCGCCGCCGAGCGGACACGCCCTATTTCGGCGCCGTTTATCGGCGATACGGCTTGCAGCAGTGGCCCGCCGCAACGCCGCCACGAGCCGCTGCCGGCGCCGTCCTGCTCGTCCGCCAGGCCAAAAGGTTTCAGGATCGATTCGACCATCGCTACCCTCCAGATAGGTGAAACGTGATACTGGAACCAAAGGTCGGGCACCCACAAGGGGCGCCCCTACAGTCGCATTTCATAGATCACACCTGTTCCCCTCAACCCGAATAGACACTTGAAACGTGAAATTTGAAACTCGCAAATAGGTATTCGAACCGATCCGATATCGGCAATTGAAGCCCGTAACCCACTGTAGCGTCCGCCGGCGAAAATATCAACCCGCGCCCGGCTGGTGACCATGGGTCGGGGGCCTCGATGCTGTTCGGATGGCCGATTGCAGGGCGACGGCCCGGTTGGAGAAAATCCAGGTGACATGCCGGTTGACTTCACGAAACAGGCTGTTGACGGAGTCGGCGAATCCCGTGCCCACTTTCTGGCCCAGGGCCGCGTGGCGCCGGACCAGTCGGTCGGTCACCAGCAGGTAGTGGCCCAGAAGGCCGCCATAGTGCTGCACGGCCGCCAGGCGGCTCAGGGAGCCGACGTGGGACAGGGCGATCGGCAGCCGCGCCGTGGGCGGTACGATATCGAATAGCTCCAGGACTTGCGGGGCAAGCGACATCAGATGAAAGTCCGCAACGGGGGTAAGGTTCGCAAGTTGCGCTTCCAGAATTCGCCGCTGCTCGGCGATGTCATCGAAAGGTTCAAGTTTCAGTTCAATCATCAAGTGTACTTTTCGACCGAACGCCCGCACCACCTCGTCGAGGGCGGGAATCAGCGGACAGGC
The DNA here is from genome assembly GCA_049283795.1 of Desulfobacterales bacterium. GTDB lineage: Bacteria > Desulfobacterota > Desulfobacteria > Desulfobacterales > SG8-13 > JARFQH01. The sequence goes on from JBAPWQ010000539.1 coordinate 2,910, forward strand.
GCGTCTCAGATCCGAAAAATCGGTTTGCCGGATGGGGATGGCCCGCCCGAACAGGCGCCGGGCATCCGGATCGTGACTTACCACGGGCCGCCGGTCGCGGGTCCAGCGCACATCGAACTCGATGCCCCAGCAGCCGCCGTCGACGGCAGCCCGGAAAGCGGGCAGCGTGTTCTCGACGATGCACCGGTTGTCATGCTCGCCGCGATGGGAGATGATCCGGCACTGTGCCAGGCGCTCGGCCGGCGGCCAGGGCTGCGGATAACGCCGGAAGAAGGCATTCGTGCCGCGCAGAAAGGCGTTTTCGAGCCAGGAAGGAACGGTCATGGTTTATCGTCGGCCGGGCTCACCTGCGGTGTGGTCGGGTTAATGGCCTCTTGGAAGTCGAGCCATTGAATCGGGCAATGGCATCAGAACCCTCGTGCGTCCGCCGATGGAGGCACCGATAGCGGCAGCCACTTGTTCATTGACCCCTGTCGGCGGCTTGAAATGTAAGATAGCGATGAAGTTAAGAACCGTCAAACCGGCCGGCCTGCGCGATAATAAATTTGATATCGCTCTGTTGCAACGACCTCAGTGGGAAGCCTAAGCCCTGAGCCGTTCACCCTGAACCCGATGTCGTTTTCCGGCTCAACTGGCCAAACCGGCTAACAAGCCAACGGGCCAATGGTTGAACCGGCTAACTCACAATCAGCGTGGAAGCTTCCTGCGCCAGGTTCAGGACTTTCTGCGAGATGCTTCCCAGGAAGAAGTCTTTGATGCTGGCGACGCCGCGACGGCCCAGGACCACCAGGTCGTAGCCGGAACGCGCCTCGTCCGCGATGTCACGGGCGATTCCCCTTTTTTTTGGCTCGGTCTTGATGGTGATGTTCTCGACCTCGAACCCCGCCTGCCGCAAAATGGCCGCGGCCTTGGCCAGGGCCGCGGCCACCAGATCCTTTTTTTTATCCTCCAGAGTGCAGAAGGCCTGCTGCTGGGATTTGAAATAAGGCGTCAGCTCCGGGCTGTTCATGTCGCACAGGGCGGCCGTATCCTGGAGCACACTGAAAAGGGTGACGTGGTTGTCGGTGGAAAATGTCCGGGCAACATACTGCACGGCCCGCATCGCATTTTCAGAATCATCGAATGCTATCAATATCTTTTGTCCCATCGTTTACAGCCTCCTTTAAGAATTTGTGGGCCGGATCGGCACTCCCTCCTTTGTCTGCAGGGGGAGTTATGCGTCAAACCATTATCTCTTATGACATCCGTCATCCTAAAATCAACCCATTTCAGAGCAACGAGATCGTCATCAGATGGCTTGAACAGGGCGCCGGTTCTATAGTTTTAAGAAAAAGATCCCGGCAAAGCCGGCGGGCGGCGGCTGGACAGTCATACGTCAACGACCGCTGCCACAGCCGAAACCTTTATCTTGAAGCCCATATTGACCTGGCGGGCGTGATTGCCTATAATGCCCGCCAACGGCCCCTGGACCGGACACACAGGGTACGATCCTTCGAAAGGCGGTACGGCATGCCCGACACATACGATCTTTGCATCATCGGCGCCGGCACGGCAGGGTTTGCCGGGGCCATGCGGGCGCTCGACCTGGGCCGGCATGTCTGCCTCATCGAGGCCGACGAGATCGGCGGGACCGGGGTAATGTGGGGCGCGCTATCCTCGAAAACCATGTGGGAGCTGGCCAAGGACTATGACATCGCCGCCAAGGTCGACCGCGGGTACCGCAGCGCCGGCCTGGTCGTCGACTATTCCGCGGTCCGCAACACCGTGATCCAGGCCGTCAAGGAGAAGCAGTACCAGATGCTCTCCCAGATCGAGACCTATTCTCCCGAGCGCTGGAAGGGGCCGGGGTCGATTACCTTCATCCGCGGCCGGGGAAGCTTTGTAGCGACAGACCGCATTGCGGTAACGGGCGCAGACGGCCGGCAGGAGATCAGGGCCGATTTCTTTCTGATCTGCACCGGTTCCAAACCGCGGGATTTTCCGCACATTGCGGTCGATCAGCAGCGCATCCTCAACTCCGACGGCATCCTTAACCTGAAGGAATTTCCCAAACGGCTGGTCATCATCGGTGCCGGCATCGTCGGCTGCGAGTACGCCACGATCTTTTCCAACTTCGATCAGACCAAGGTTTTTTTAGTCGATCATCAGGAACGGATCATCCCCTTCGAAGACGAGGACCTGAGCCGGTTCGTCAGCCGGAACCTCAGGCGCAACCAGGTCGAGATCTTTCATTCCGCCATCCTGCGGACCATCAACGCCAGGCCCGGGCACCTGGAAGTGATCCTGGATTTCAATGACGGTCATTCCCAAGTGGTCGAAGCCGATGCGGCCCTGATTTCCATCGGCCGCACGCCCAATCTGGCCGGGTTGAACCTGGAGCGAATCGGGCTGTCGACCGACACCATGGGCTTTCTCACCACCGACGAGAACTGCCTGGTCAAAGGCAACATTTACGCCGCCGGAGACGTGGTCCGTCACCCGGCTCTGGTCAACATCGCCGAAACCGAAGCCCGCTATGCCGTCAAGCACATGTTCAACGCCATCAGGTGGCCGCTCAGGTACCGCAACATGTCCACGGTCATGTTCTTCAAGCCGGCGGTGGCGGCCGTCGGTCTCAACGAACAGGCCTGCCGCAAGAAGAAGATCCCCTACCGGGTGGCGGTCTATTCCAATGCCCTGGTCACCCGGGCCATCGCCATGCAGGCCACCGACGGCTTCGTTAAAATCATCGTCAGCCATGACGACCAGCAGATGCTTCTGGGAATGCGCGCGGCCGGACCCCAGGCCTCGACCACCATCATGTCCATTGCCCTGCTGATGGACCAGGAAAAAGGTATCGACGATGTACTGAAATCCGTGCACCCGCATCCCACGATGTCGGAAAACATTCAGGAATGCCTGCGGGTCCTGCTCGGAAAGTCGGTCTATAAACCGCATGCTTTCCCGCACTACATTCAGATCCGGAATTGGACGCCGGACGACGAGGAACCTGACAGCGATCATCCCGCACAGAGACATCCCACCAAAAACAGGATGTCCCTGGAAGTTAAGTGAGCCAACAGCAGCGGGGCGGCATCCGCCGTCTCCAGATTGACGTGATACATTAAGTTTTTTTTCGTTTACCCCTCTTCCTCGCGACCGACCTTGACTGCGCCCGTCGGACATGCCTTTGCCATCGGACAGGGTAACCGGTTCTTGCGGACTTCAGAGAATGCACCGCACCCCCCCGGCCGGTCGACTCTGTCATATCAACCACAGCGCGATGCCGGTTTGACAGGTAAACCCTTATGATTGCAGGCCGGCACCTCGTCAACCAATTTGCGCCAAGCGGCGGAAAGGGGCCGATGACCCTCGACGTCAACACCATCCTGTGCGCGATCGATTTCTCCCGGTTCTCGCCCGCCGTGCTCGACTATGCCGCCGGCATCGCACGGGGTTTCGGGGCCCGGGTGGCCGTTTTTCATGCGCTGAACGTTCCCGGCACCCGACTGCCGGATGAGGCGCTCTGCAATCCGGGCGCCGACGCAGCGGAGCAGGTCGAAAACACCCGTTTGCGGATAAAGAACCTGGTCGCAGACCGTCCGATCGACTGGTACGCCGTCATCGGCGCCGGAGACCCGGTCGAGGCCATCGAAATGTACCTGCACGATCATGATGTCGGGCTCGTGATGGCTGCCAGCTACAGGCTCTCGGGCTGGAAACGCCTTCTGGGGGGCACGATCGTCGAAGCACTGGCCCGCTCCCTCACCCGACCGCTGCTCGTGGTCCAGGCGCTGCGGGCCTCCGCGACGCGCAAGATCCCATCAGAGACCGGTGTTGCCCTGCAAAACATCCTGGTGGCCTGCGACCTGACGGCCGAAACCGATAAGCTCTTTACCTGCGCGGCGGCCTTCGCGCGCGATTTCGGGTCCAGGCTTCATTTCGCGCACACAATCGAGGCACCCGTGGCGGAAAACCCGCCCGAGACCGCCGCCGGCCCCTATACCGAAGTCCAGCAAACGTTGAAGGATCGTCTGCACCGGCAATTGATTCGTCGTTTGCCTGAATCCCTTCGTAGCGACACCCCTTTCACGGCCGTCGTGTTGCAGGGAAACCCGGCGGACAGCCTGATGGATTATGCGGCCGCCAACGCCATCGACCTGATTGTCGTCGGCGTTCGCCCGCGTCACGGGCTTCAAAAGCTCTTGATCGGTTCGACGACGGAGACCCTTTTGCGACGAGCGCCCTGCGAGGTGCTCACGGTTCCGTGTCGAGACGGTTGAGTCGGTTGAGTCGGTTGGGTCAGTTTATTGGGTTTGGTGGGTTTGGTGAGTCCCGCTACAGTCGAGTCAGGGAATATTATCGATAGTATCAGATGAGGGCTCAAAACGACCGCGAGTTACGGGTTGCGGGTTACGGATAACAAGTGTGATCTGTTAAATGAGATCGTAGGGGCACCCCTTATGGGTTCCCGATAGTTCGGCGTTGGGTGTTTCGTTTTTGGGTTACGGGTTGTGGGTTTCCAGTATCGAGTTTCAAGTATCCAGTTTCCAGATATAGTTTCAAGTATCCAGTATTCAACTATAGTTGACATCCGATGGCCGAAACCATGGACACCCCCCTGGCGCCATTTAGATCGACGACCGGCATCGTCCGGAGCCTGGCTTTTCTGGATCACCAGACCCCGCAAGGCCACCCGGAACACCGCCGGCGGTTGGAAGCCGTCCACGGCATGCTGGACCGGACCGGCCTGCAGCGGCGGCTGGTCCTCATCGAAGCCCGGCAGGCCGAGGAAGAGGAGATCCTGTTGGTTCACTCGGCCGCCCATCTCGAAAAAGTCGCTGCAACATCCTTGCGCGACGTCACCGCCCTGACACCGGACACCTTCGCTTCGGCCGGCTCCTACCGTGCCGCGCGCCTGGCCGCGGGCGGCGTGCTGGAGGCTGTCGCTCGGGTGGCCGACGGCCGCCTCGCCAATGCCTTTGCCCTCGTCCGGCCGCCCGGGCACCATGCGGAACGAAACCGCGCCATGGGGTACTGCCTGTTCAACAACGTCGCCCTGGCGGCCGCCTATGCGCGCAAGGTCCTCGGGCTGGACCGCGTGCTGATCCTGGACTGGGATGTCCACCACGGCAACGGGACCCAGCACATCTTCGAACAGGACGACCGGGTCCTTTTCGTCTCCATTCACCAGTTCCCGCATTTTCCCGGCACCGGCTGTTTCACCGATGCCGGAATCGGCCGCGGCGAGGGCTATTCGATCAACATCCCGATCCCGAGCGGCTATGAAGACGCGGAATACGCCGCGATCCTGCCGGCGCTCCTGACGCCGGTAGCCGCGGAGTTCAAACCCGACCTGATCCTGGTGTCCGCCGGTTTCGACCCGCAAGCCACCGATCCTTCCGGCGGCATGCGCCTGACCCCGAGGGGTTTCGCAGCCCTGACCCGGTGCCTGCTCGACAGCGCCGCGGCCTGCTGCGGCGGGCGCCTGGTGCTTGTCCTGGAAGGCGGCTACGATGTGCACACCATCGGGGAGAGCGTGGAGGCAGTGTTGAACGAACTGTCCGGCGCGACGAAGACCGCGGTGGCCGACGTCGCCGCGACCGCGAACCCCAAAAAAGTGATCTACGCCTTGAAACGGGTCATGAACGTCCAGCGCCGGTACTGGAAAATGCTGGCCCCGCCGCTCATCGTGAATTCTTCCGGCCGAACGGTCTGCATTTAGCGACGGCGGAAAACAGCCAGCCATCGCGGCGGGTCACACGCCACAAAAGGGGGGAACATGGACAAAATCAAGATCATGGAAGCCTCGGTCCGCAAATGGAACCGGATTATCGCCGGCCAGGGATCCGACGGCGGCATTCTGGACTGCCCCCCCTGCAGGATTTATTATATGATGGTGTGCATCGGCTGTCCCATTGCCCAGTACACCGGCAAGAAGTTCTGCAAGGGCTCGCCTTACGGCCGCTGGTACTGGCACCAGAACAACGAGCACGGTTACCTGCGGAAAAAAGTCTACTGCCCCGAATGTTTGCGGCTGGCAACCGAGATGCGCGACTTCATGATCGAAATCGTTGCCGACCTGAAGCGAAAGCAATCGCAACCGTGAGCACGCGGCATCGTGTTTGTGCGGGTCACCCGCAGATGGCCCCGGGCGCGGTGGGCCCTGAGCCGCAAATCAGCGCTGCGGCCGCTGATACGTGCCGATGGTAACCGTCGGCGCCGTCGCCGCGGGCGCGGTCATCGCGGAGCTGATCATCCTGAGCCTGGGCGGCTTCGTTTTTTTCCGCCGCTGCGGCAACACGGTCGCCGAATCCGGCGCCTATGGCATCATGGCCGTGCTGATGGGGCTCTCTTTGACATTTCAGGCGTCTTTTCTCGTCCGTCTGCCGGCGGCGGCCCTTTTCATCGAGGGCCTTGCCACCGCTTCGGCGCTGGTGTTCATCGTGCGGCACCGATCGGAATTGCACCTGGCCCTGACGGCCGTGCGGACTCTGCGCTCACGACACCCGCTGGCATTCCTCGTGCTCGGGCTCGTCTGGAGCTACCTCGTTATAACTTCCGTCGTCATACCGCCCGGAACGATCCATTGGGAACCGCTCGGGCGCTTGCTGGCCCTGGAACGCCTGCCGGCCCTCTTTCCTTCAGGACCGTCCGCTGCGACGAGCGCCAGCCCGGCGCTGCCGGTATCGACCAACATTCTGGTCCTCCCCCACCTGTTTCTGCGCTTTCACACCGATGCGGGGGTCGGCCTGCTGGGATTCGCGGCCTACCTGTCGATCGGCCTCAGCGTCTACGCGCTGTCCCGTCGGTATGCCTGGCCGGCCACGGCATTCACCGTTGCGCTGACGGCCCTCAGCCTGCCGCGCATGGTGTACCTGGCGACATCGCCCGGTTACGACAACATCCCGACGGCCGCGGCCCTCTTCTGCCTCCTGGCCATTTACCGGACGGTGGAATCACCGAACACGCGCGACCTGTATTTCCTGGCGCTCGGCCTGATGTTCATGGTCTCGACCAACACCCTGCAGCTGGCATTTCCGCTGGTGCTGACCGCGCTGGCCGCCCTGGTGCTTTTCCGTCGTCACGGCCTGGCCACCTGGGGGCACCTGGTGGCGGCGCGTCCGGTGGTCCTGCTGCTGGTCTCGCTGCCGGCCCTGATCTTTTCACCGCTTATGCCACTGGCCTATTCGGTTGTCATGAACGCCGGCCGCCAAAACATCCGGCTGCTGCCCGTCGAGGCCTACAACGGCGACGGACTGCAGGGCGCGGCGGCCAACGCGGTCCGTTACCTGCTGCAGAGCATCGATGTCACGGCCCCGGTCGACGGGCTGTTGAACTGGGCCGTGGGCCTTTCGGTCAACGGACTGCTGCAGTCCATCTATGATACTCTGGTCACGCCCGTGTTCGATGGCCGCGGGGCGGCGGCCGCCTTCACCATCGTCCTGGGGGCCGACGAACGGTTTTCCTGGTTCGGCCCTTTCGGTTTCGCTCTGATTCTGCCGGCGGTCGCCTACGCCGCTCGCCGGGCGCCGCGACGGTTGAAAGCGTTAGCCGTCGCGCTGGGCGGCTATTTTTTTCTTGTGGCCCTGATCCCCGCCTGGCAACCGGAAAATGTCCGCTACCTCGATGTCTTTTTTCTGTGCGGCAGCGTGTGCACCGCATTTTTCCTGCCGCCCTGGCGGGTGAGCCGAAAAGGACGGCGGATCCTGCTGTCGATCGGTGCCGCACTCCTGCTGTATGCCGCCGTCGGCAACGAACAAAAACCGGTCGCGGCCCTGCCCCGCATCCTTTCGAAGCTCGGGAACAACCTCCGGGCCGCTTCACACCAGCCCGGGGGAAAAGGCGCCGCACGGGCTGTGGTACCTGACGGCAGCATCTGGACCGCTTCCGACTGGGGCCGAAGGCGCTGCTGGGCCGCGCCGCTCATGTTCGGCGACGAGCGCCTGGAAGTGGTGACGAACCTGGTAAATGAATCCGACCGGCTGTGGCTGGTCTACCAGGATCTGAAACTGGCCTACCCTTTTTTGATGCGATTTCCGGCCGCGGCCGCCGTCGTGCTGGGCGACCTCACCCCAGCCGACGTGTCGCCCGAAAGCGACGGTGACCCTGCGTACGTCATGTTCGTCGACGGCTCACCGCCGCCATGGATGGATCCGAGCGGTCCGCAGCTCCTGTGGCAAGCAACCCGCGCCACGGCCGCGGTGCCCGGCGTATTGTTACGCCTGCCCTGAGAGCGGCCCTGGGCTGTCACCCATGAACAACGCAGGCGCCCGGCTTTGATTTTAGGCGCGGATTCATCTATAATGATTCAATTATACAAGGATTTTTTACACCGCGACCGGATAGGTGGACCTATTGTGAAAACGTCTTGGATTTTTTCGGCTCTGTTGGCCGGGGCCGCCCTGTTCTTTTTGATCGGCACCCTGCAGGCGACCGACACCCCCGACGACCGGACGGCGCCTCAACCCCCCATTACCGAGAAACAGTTGAAGTCGGCCGCCAACAACAGCCTCTGGCGCCTGAAGCACGCTATCGACAAGGAGGGGTATTACGCCGCCCGCGTCGCGCTGAACGTCTGGCGCAGCAACGCCCGCGACGCCGGCGTTTTCGACCAGGCCGAATATGACGGATATAAACAAAAGATCTATGACAAATCGATCAGAAGCAGCCTGCAGTGCTTCGAGTATGCGATTCAGCACGGCAACGTCACGGATGCCAAAATCTGTCTGCACACCTGGAAGGCGCATTCCGAAGAAATGGGAACCTTCGACCCCGGCCTTTACGAGGAAATGCATAAAAAGATAAAGTGATACATTATATTTTTGGCGAAAACCATCAGGAGTCTTATCGATGACGACGATAGCCGATTACGATGTTGACCGCCTGATCGGCATGCGGGTGGGAACGTCGACCATTATCAGGGAACTGGCGCGCGGCGGCATGGCCATCGTGTTCATCGCCTTTCAAAAGACCCTGAAACGCCAGATCGCGATCAAGGTCCTGCCCAAGAGCCTGATCACGGCAAAATCGGCCGAGCTTTTCCAGCAGGAGGCCGAGGCCGTCGCCATCTTGTCCCATCCCAACATCATCCCGGTTTATGAGGTCGGTGACACCGAGGAGTTTCTGTTTATCACGATGCAGCTGATCCAGGGCAGCACCCTGGGCCAGTATATGCAATTCGCCCAGAAAAACCCGATCCCCTCGCGGCGCGTCCTGCCGCTGCCGGCCACCCTGCGGGTGATGGTCCAGGTTCTCGATGCGCTCGATTACGCCCACAGCCAGGGCATCGTCCACCGCGACATCAAACCGGGCAACATCATGATCGAGAAACATTCCCGGCGGCCGCTGGTGACCGATTTCGGTATCGTGCAGGTCCTGAACAGCGACAGCGAGGTCACCAAGGCCGTTCACGGCACCCCGCTCTACATGGCGCCCGAACAGATTCTCGGGCAGGCGGTCGACGGGCGCGCGGACATCTATGCCGCGGGGACCATGCTCTACCAGATGCTCGTCACGGAGATGCCCCTGCCGGAGTTCAAGCAGAAAACGGATCTCCTCAAGCACAAGATCCTCAGCCGCCAGGGCTTTTTTCTGAAAAAACCCTCCGAAGTGAATCCGGCCATCGATTCGGAATTGGACCGCATCGTGGCCAAGGCCACGGCGTACGAGGTGCAGGATCGGTATGCCAGCGGCCGGGATTTCCTCGGCGACCTGGAGCAGTATCAACGCCGGCGCCGCCTGTAGGCGGCCCAAGGAATGACATTCATGACCGTCAAGAAGCTCCCCAAGGAAATCTCCAACAGGATCGGCAGGGCCTTCGCGCTGATCTTCAACCGATCGGCGATGTACTCGATCGACCACCCTTTCACCGCCCAGGCGCTGGCCGAGTTTTTCAGCACGACGAGCCGCGGCCTGGCCCTTTTTTCCCCGATCGTCCTGATCATGCATCAAGAGCAGTTTTTCATCGAGGAGGAACCGCTCGACCAACGGATCAACACCGGAAAAATGCTGGCCCATTTCAAAAAGGCCGAGATCCACTCGATCTCCTTCGAGCACGGGATGACGGAGTCCGAACTGGCCCGGTTTGCCGGGGTGCTCAACGACATCGCCACGCATGCCAACGCGGTGGCCATGAAGGCGGCTTGCGACGAGCTGGGCATCGGCCACATAAAGATCAACCACGTCTTTTACCAGAAAGTCACCGCCGACGATGAAGTCGTCGACCGGCGGCTGTTCGAGCAGTTCTCCGCCGCTTCGGCCTCCGGCACCACCGCTCACGGCACCGAGGAGGTGCTGGGGCTGATGGCCGAGAGCGTGCTGATGGAGGAACTGGAGAAATCCCTTTCGCTGCAGAGCATCATCGAGAGCCCCACCGGTGCCTCCCAGAAGATCATCGCGGCCGATCAGGCGGCGGTGGGATCCGGCGAACCCGGCGCCCCGGCCTCCGGCGATGTCATCATGGCCCAGCTGCAGCGGATCCGCGAGGAGATCGACCGGTCTTCTTCGACCGCCGGCAAGCCGGCCCTCGGTGAACTGGCCGATGCCGTCTTTGCCATGAAGAAAAACCTTCTCGACGGCATAGCGGCCCGCAAGGCCGAAGGGACCATTTATGAAAACGAGCGCGAGATCATCGATGAGACCGAGGCGCTCACCGATCAGGTCCTGATCCAGCTCGTCTGCGAAGAGTACCAGCAGGGAAAAATATCGGTTCAGCGCCTGGCGCAGATCCTGCGGCGCCTGGTGCCGGAGCCGGTCGAACTGCAGCGCCTGATGCCGAAGATTAAAACCGCCCTGCTGGCCCAAGGCATGCAACTGCACGAGTTTCTCCAGTTGACCCGCGAGCTGAAAAAGGAACTGCAGAGCGAGGACCTGGTCACGGCCCTCGAAAAAAGCGCCGAAGAGCTGGGAATTTCGGCCGATGTCCTCATAGAAGAGGTCAACCGCGACCCGAAAAGCGCGGCGGAACTGATTTACCTGGCCTCCGAAATCCGCCGGGGATCCGGGGACGAAACGATTCTCTCCGACCTGCTGGTCGATTACATCGAACGCGTCGGCTCGGAACTGGCCTTCGATGCCGCCCAAAAGCAGGGCGCAGAGGGCGACCGGAACCTGCGCGGCCTGATTTCAAAAATCGAAACGACCCTGGTCGAGCGGCTCAAAGGCAAGGACCTGAGTACCGACATCCTGCGCAAGGTGGCCGAGCGGCTGGGCGACCGCATGGAGGAATGCCTCGATGCCCTGAAATCCCGCTGGACGAACGGCCGCGGACCCATCGACTCCGCGGGTGCCGCCGGCCCGGCGGTGATGGCCGGCGCTGCGGACGATGCCGCGGTCACCGGAACCGGGTCTCTGGCCGACCCGGAAATGGCGCGCGCGCCGATCGAAGGAAAGGAAGCCGGACAAGACCGGGTGCCCGCACCGGCGGAACCGGGGGCCGCTTCGCCGGCCGATGAGGAAAAAGCGATCAAGACCGCCCTGCCCAAAGGCATCTTGAACCGCAACAGCATTCTTTTTTTCCTGGAGAAGGAAATCGGCCGCACCCTGCGCTACGAGACCCCCTTCTCGGTGCTGACGTTGGCGATCTACAAAATCACCCCGGCCGAACCCCTGGCGGAAGGTGCCATCGAGCGCGGCGAGGTCATGATCTTCGTGCTCAACAACCTGATGCGGGTATGCCGGCGCACCGATATTATCGGCGTTCTCGACCGCAGCAGGGTCCTGGCCCTGCTGCCGATGACCAGCGAAAAAAATGCCCGGGCCGCCATGCGCCGCATCCTCAAAGGCATTCACGATGCCGATTGCCGGATCGCAGAAACGCCGGTCGCGATAAAACTGGCCGGCACCGTGACCGCCTTCGACAAGGACCGCACCCCGACCCTGGATGATTTCGTCAAGCGGGCCGAATCGGACATCATCGACATGGTCAACCGCCTGAGAAACATTCAGAATATCTACTGACCGGGAGCCGATGCAATGGCCGCCGAACCGACCTATGCCCAGCTCGTCCAGCGGATCGAAACCCTGGAAAAAGAATTGCAAGACCACCGGTGCGATCGCACCGGCGCTTCGGCGCGGGCCGGCAGCCGCCTGAAAAAAGTGGTCGCCGCCGTCTGGCGGGGCAACGAGCAAGGGTATCGTGAGATTCTCGATGCCCTGGACGAGGCGATCTGGTTGTTCGACTGGCGCCGGCAACGGGTCGCCTACATCAATCCGGCCTATGAGACCATTTGGGGCAGGTCGGCCGCGGCTCTCTACGACCGTTACGAAGAATGGACGGACAGCATTCATCCGGATGACCGCGCGCTTGCCAGGGTATCCTTTTCCCGTATCGTCGAAACCGGCAGCGCCGAAAAGCGGGAGTACCGCATCGTGCGTCCCGACGGTGCGGTCCGCTGGATTTCCGACCGCAGTTACGCCATCCGCGACCGGCAGGGCCAAATCGTCAGGCTCGCCGGCATCGCCGAGGACATCACCGAGCGCCGGCAGGCCGGGGAGTTCCTGCGGAAACAAAACCAGTACCTGACCGACCTGAACGAAACGACCGCCGGCCTGATCGGCCGCCATGGGATTGAAGAACTCCTGCAGGACATCATCGAGCGGGCGGCCCGACTGGCCGGGACCGAAAGCGCTTACATTCATTTATTTGACGATACAACCGGTGAACTCGTTATTCGTTTCGGAATCGGCAAACTGAAAAAAGCCATCAACACCCGGATCAAACCCGACCAGGGATTGGCCGGAAAGGTGTGGCGCAGCGGACACCCCGTGATAGTCGATGATTATGGCAGCTGGCCGGAGCGGGTCCCCAATCCGGTATTCGATGATCTGCGGGCGATTGTGGGCATCCCCCTTAAATCCGGCGATCACATCTTCGGTGTCATCGGGCTGGAGCGCGGCGGTGAAAGCAACCCATTTGAACCGGCGGAAATCTCCATTCTCACTCGATTTGCGAATCTGGCCGCCATCGCCTACGACAACGCCCAACTGTATGAAAATCTCCAGCGTGAACTCACGGAAAGACGGCGGGTCGAAGCGACCCTGCGCCAATACGAAAAAATCGTCGCCACATCGAAGGACCTGATGGCGTTGATTGACAAAAACGCCGTTTTTCAAGCGGTCAGCGACAGTTACCTGAAGGCGCATGGCGAAAGTCGCGCCAACATCGTCGGCGTTTCGATCCGGGACCTGGTCGGCCGCGATCGATTTGAAAAAGACATCAAGCCCCATGTCGATCGCTGCCTGGCCGGAGAAGAGGTCACCTTCCGGTTGTGGTTCGATTTTGCCCGTATCGGAAATCGTTTTATGGAAGTCAGGTATTCCCCCTTCAAGGATGGCAGCGGGGATATCATCGGCATTGTCATGGTCTCGCGCGATGTCACCGAGACCAAGCACCTACAGGAACAATTGCTTCAGGCCCAGAAAATGGAAGCCATCGGCACCCTGGCGGGCGGCATCGCGCATGACTTCAACAATCTCTTGATGGGGATTCAGGGCCGCACCTCGCTGATGCTGGCCGAGGTCGCCGCCGATCACCCGCATTTCGAGAACCTCAAGGGCATCGAGGATCACGTGCGCAGCGCGTCCAACCTGACGCGGCAGTTGCTCGGCTTCGCCCGCGGCGGCCGCTACGAGGTGGAAGCGCTCGACCTGGGGCTGGTGATCCGCGAGAAAAACCGCCTGTTCGGCCGCATGCAGAAAGGGATCGTCATCCAGGAAAAACTGCCGCCCGACCTGTGGCCGGTCGCCGCCGACCGCAACCAGATCGAGCAGGTGCTCCTGAATCTCTACATCAACGCCTGGCAGGCCATGCCCGGCAGCGGCACCCTGTGCGTCCAGGCGGCCAACGTCGATCTCGACGCCGGGGCCCTCGCGGGCTACAAACTGCCCGCCGGCCGCTATGTCAGGATTTCGGTCACCGACACGGGCGTCGGCATGGATGCCGTCACCTGCGGCCGCATCTTCGAGCCGTTTTTCACGACCAAGGAAATGGGGCGCGGCACCGGCCTGGGCCTGGCCTCGGCCTACGGCATCATCCAGAACCACGGCGGCTTCATCACCGTCGAGAGTGCCGAAGGCCAGGGCACGAGCTTCGACATCCACCTGCCGGCGACCGACAGACCGGCCGTGACCACCGAGCGCCCCGCTGCCGCCATTCAAAGAGGTGCCGGTACCATCTTGCTGGTGGATGATGAAAAAATGATCCTGGCGGTCGGCTCCCAGATGCTGCAGCGGCTCGGTTACGAGGTGCTGACGGCTTCCGGCGGCCGCGAGGCGCTGCAGCTCTGCAAGCGTCATCGCGACCGCATCGGGCTGGTCATCCTGGATTACATCATGCCCGATCTGGGCGGCAAGGAAACCTGCACTCTTTTAAAAGCCGTGCATCCGGCCGTCAAGGTGCTGCTCTCAAGCGGGTATGCACTGGACGGCAAGGCCGGCGCCATCGCCGACTACGGCTGCGACGCGTTCATTCAGAAACCGTTCGACCTGAACACCCTGTCGCAAAAAATCGTCCGTCTGCTTCAGGTCGACCAACCGGCGTAATCACCATCGACGTTTTTCGGTCCCTGGCCCGCGGGCGCCTCAACGCCCCTTGTGGCCGGCTTGTCGCTCTTCCGCCCTGATCCGGCCGCGCATCATCGAAAAAACGACCCCGGCCGAACACAAAATGGCAAAGACCGCGAAGGTGATGCGGACAGAGTGTAAAAAAAGGTCGTAGTTGGCGGGCGTGATCGGAGAACGGCCGATAACCACCGCAAAGATGACCGTGGCCGTGGCCATGCTGGTCATCTGGCCCAGCAGGCGCATGGTCGCCACCGCGCCGGAGGCGATGCCGTAGTATTTCCTGTCGACCGCCCCCATGATGGCACTCATGTTGGGTGAGGAAAACAGGGCGAAGCCGAGACCGAGCAGCGCCAGGTTGCCGATAATCAGACCGGCGGGGGTTCCCTTGGCGATAAAGATGAAGAACAGCAGCCCCAGGCTCGTGATGGCCATGCCGGCCGATGCGATCAGGCGCGGTTCGATCCGGTCGGACAGCCGGCCGGCCAAGGGCGAAAGAAACGCCATCACCACCGGCTGGGCCATCAGCACCGTTCCGGCGCTCTGGGGCGTCATGCCCTTGATGTATTGCAGGTAGAGGCTGACCAGAAAGGTGGTCGCGAAGGTCGCCGAATAGTTGATCAGGGCCGCCAGGCTCGAAAATGCAAACAGGCGGTTGTGCCTGAAGAGCCTTATTTCGAACACAGGGTTGGCAATGCGGGTTTCGTAGCGGATGAAAACCGCCAGGCAGGTGAAGCCGACTGCCAGCAGCAGCGCCGCGGCGCCGGACGGCAGCCGCGCCGCACCGTACACCAGGGTGAAGATCGCCACGACATACAGCAGGCTGCCCCGCACGTCGAGTTTTTCGCCGCCGGCATCGGCCCATTCGCCGGTCAGGTACCTGAGCGTGATGTAAACCGATACGGCGCCGATCGGGGCCGCCACCCAGAAAATGCTGCGCCAGCCGAAGTGCTGGGTCAACACGCCGCCGGCGAAAGGCCCGACCGATAGCCCGATGTAAACGGCCGCCACATAAAATCCGATCGCGCGGCCACGCCGGTGGGCCGGGAACACCGAGATTAAAATGGCCATGCCGGTCGTAACGAACATGGCGGCGCCGAAGCCCTGGAATATCCGCAGAAAGATCAGCATTTCCACCGAGCCGGCCAAAACGGAGAGAAACGTGGAGAGGCTGTAGAGGATCAACCCGGCGGTGAAGACTTTGTTGCGGCCGTAAATATCGGCAATCTTGCCGATCGGTACCAGCAGAACGGCCGTGGCCAGCAGATAGGCGGTGGAAATCCAGGCCAGCATGACCGCATCGACCGCAAACTCGGCCTGAATGGCCGGCAGGGCGACGTTGACCGACGATATCATGAACGGCCCCATGAAGGAGGTCACGGTGGCCACCAGCAGGGCGGATTTCTGCTGAGCGCCGTCGCCGGGCATGCCCGGATTTTTCACATTTTCTGAAACCGGCATCGTTTACCTTAGCCGCCGCTGGCGGACGAAGAATCCTGGAAAAAGGTCGTTTCATTTCGCCGGCGAAAGGTGTAAAACGCAAAATAACAACGGTGACGGGGCTCGATAGACCGGGCACCCACAAGGGGCGCCCCTACATTCTCATATTCCGGATCACACCTGTTCCCCGCAACTCGTAACCCGCAACCATCCCCCAACACTAAACACTAAATACCAAACACAAATTATCAATGATACTCACTCCCAGAATCCGAAACAACATCTGTGTCAACGCCCACCCGGCGGGGTGCGCCGCGCAGGTGCGTGCGCAAATCGACTACGTCCGTGCCCGCGGAAAAATCGACGGCCCCCACAACGTGCTGGTGGTCGGCGCTTCGAACGGATACGGGCTGGCGGCCCGGATCGTCTCGGCCTTCGCCTGCGGGGCCGCCACGGTCGGGATCGGATACGAGAAAAGCGGCAGCGCGCAGCGAACGGGCACGGCCGGCTGGTACAACAGCCGGGCCTTTCGCGCAGAAGCCGCCCGGGAAGGCCTGGGGGCCTGGGACATCAACGGTGATGCGTTTGCCGAGGCGACCAAGGCCGAGGTTGCGCGCCTGATCGAGCAAAAGCTCGGCCGCATCGACTTTCTGGTGTACAGCATCGCCGCCCCGCGCCGGATGGACCCGGCCACCGGGGAGATGTATTCCTCGGTCATCAAGCCGGTCGGCCGGCCGTTCACCGCCAAAACGCTCGATTTTCTCACCGGCGCCATCGCAACCGTAACGGCCGAACCGGCCAGCGCTGATGAAATCCGCCAGACCGTCAAGGTCATGGGGGGGGAAGACTGGCTCCTGTGGCTGGAAAAACTGCGCGCGGCCAACCTGCTCGCGCGGGGCTTTCTGACTGTCGCCTTTTCCTACATCGGCTCGCAGCACACCCGGCCCCTTTACCGCGAAGGAACCATCGGCGCCGCCAAGAAGGACCTGGAGCACAAAGTCGCCGTCATCGATCGATTGCTGGCCCCACTGGGCGGCAAGGCGCTGATAAGCGTCAACAAGGCCCTGGTCACCCGGGCCAGCGCGGTGATTCCGGCCGTGCCGCTCTATATTGCCCTTCTCTACCGGGTCATGAAGGCCGCCGGGCTGCACGAAGGCTGCATCGCCCAGATGCACCGGCTCTACCACGACCACCTCTTCAGCGGGCAGCCGCCGCGCGTGGATGAAAAAGGCCGCATCCGGATCGATGACATCGAAATGCGTCCCGATATCCAGGATAAGGTGGCCGAACTCTGGAAAAAAGTGGACGCCGGCAGCATCGCGGAGCTGGCGGACGTCGAGGGGTTGCGGCAGGAATTCCTGCGCCACCACGGGTTCGAAATGCCGGGCATCGATTACAGCCGGGAGATCGATCCGGCCGACTTCTGAACCGGCCATCCCGCAGACCGCGCCATCGCGCACTGCAGATGAACTTTAACACGGGTCGATCGGTCGCCGGCGTTTCTTAAAGGGTCACCCAAGAGTCAGGCCGCATCCGGAATCGGGTGCCTGCCGACCGGCAGGCGCCTCGACCTGTGGAGGGCGCTTTTTTTTACGAAGTCCCTTGGCCACCGTATTTACTCTTCAGCGGGCGGTGGGTAAAGGCTTTGGCGTTCGGGCCCGCGTAATCCGCAACGATGTGGCCGCTGCCGATCAGCCGCCACTTGTAAATCACCAGGCCTTCCAGCCCCACCGGTCCGCGGGCGTGAATTTTGCTGGTGCTGATGCCGACCTCGGCCCCCAGCCCGTATCTGAATCCGTCGCTGAACCGGCTGCTGCAGTTGAGAAAAACGTCGGCCGCATCGACCGTGTCCATGAAACGCGTACCCCGGTTGCGGTCGGCGGTCACGATCACCTCGGTGTGTCCCGAGCCGAAACGGTTGATGTGGGCGATTGCCCCGGCCAGGCTGTCAACGACCTTGACGGATAAAACCAGGTCGAGATACTCCGTGCGCCAGTCCTCGGGCGTGGCCGGCCTGACGTCGATCAGCCGGCGGGTCTCCTCGCAGCCCCTGATCTCCACGCCCCGTTCCTCTAAGACCGCTTTAATCTGCGGCAGAAAGGCACCGGCGACGTCCCGGTGCACCAGCAGGGTCTCGGCCGCGTTGCAGACGGCCACATACTGGCATTTGCTGTCGAGCGCGATCCGGCCGGCCATGGCGAGATCGGCCTTTTTGTCGACATACACATGACAGATGCCCTCGGCATGGCCCAGGACGGGAATCTTCGTGTTTTCCATGATGTGATGCACGAAGGCATTGCTGCCGCGCGGAACGATCAAGTCGATGCAGTCGGTCAATCGCAGCATCTCGGTCACATCGGCGCGGGTCTCCAGCAGGGTCAGCCATCCGGCGGGAATGCCCGCTTTTTCGCCGGCCGCGGCGATGACCTCGGCCAAGATGCGGTTGGTTTCGGCCGCCTCGCTGCCGCCCTTGAGCATAACGGCATTGCCGCTCTTGAGGCCCAACGAGGAGATCTGGACCAGCGCATCCGGCCGGGACTCGAAAATCACGCCGATCACCCCGATCGGGCAACTCACCTTGTATAGTTCGAGCCCTTCGTCGAGTTGGGTCGCACTCAGCGTGACCCCGACCGGATCGGCCAGCCTGATCAAGCTCGTCAGGCCGCCGCACGCCTCCCTGATCTTTTCGTCATCGAAACGCAGCCGCTTCAGCAGGGGCGCCGCCAGCTTTTCCTTCTCCGAGCGCTCCAGGTCGACCCGGTTGGCCGCCGTGATATCGGCGGCACGTTGTGCCAGAGACCGCGCGATTTCGGCCAGGGCCTCGTTTTTCAGCGCGCCATCGACGGCCGCCAATTGAATGGCGGCCTGCTTGGCTTTCGTTGCAGCCTCGAGAATGTCCATGAATAGATCCTTTTGCGATGCGTCTGCCGCCGCGACCGCGACCGAAGCCCGGCATTTTTTGTTAAAGTGGTTGTTTACATATTCAAACGCCGGAGCGCTGTCAATGTCTATTGCGGCACCGTGCAGCCCAATGGCGAGGCCGTTGCGTTTCAGGGATCCTCTACGAACCGGCGTGGGAGAAAATCCGCGCGGCGGCGGGCGAAATCGATTTTGATAAAATGACGGGCCGAGGAGCGGCGGGATTCGTCAGCAGTAGCTGACGCCGATGACAAACGTGCGCGACCGTCGCCCTTTCTCTTCCCGGCACCATCGCACCTGGGCGAGCGTCATCGACCTGATGCCGTCAAGGCGCGTCGCGCCTGAACCGGTCGCAGCGATAAGATGGGTGCGGATGCAGATGATCTGACCGACCTTGAGGGGTAAAGCGGATTCGAATCTCAGGCCGTTTTGACTGAAGTCCAGCGCCACCGCCGGCTGGTCGATCGTGGAAAGAGACGTGAAGGGAAAATATGCGATCGCCGCACGCCCGGAGTCTCTTTGCCGGTCTCTTTTTTCACCTCCGTCCGGCGTTTCGCGTTTCCTCTCCGGGGATCCGGTTTTAGGGCGGGCGGCAATCATCATCAGTCCGTGTAAACGTAGCGCATGCCCATTTCGTAGGCCAGCCCGTCCTCGTTCATGACCTCTTCGACCCAGCGCACCTCGGCCAGCCCCATGCCCCTGATCCGCGGACCGTCGTCGTCACCGGTCGCCGGGGGAAAATCGAGCATCCGCACGATGATGTTGGTTCCGGGCTTGCAGGCTTTGCGGGACACCAGCACCATGGTGTTGCCGGCGTGCTTGATCGATGTGGCGTTGAATACATCGCTTTTGCCCGATAACTTGATGCACTCGGCGTGCAGGGCCCATGTCCGGCGGCTTTGCGGCCGTTCTTTTTGCAGCGTGTTCATCCTTGACCTCCTGCCTGAATTTCCAGGCCACACCATTTATATCATCGTTAGATCCTGGTCTATTCGCCCAGTGATCGTTCGAGCGTCTCGCGCACGCGCTTGCAGTCGATGCAGTGCGTCGTCACCGGCCGGGCCTTGAGCCGCTTCACCGCAATAGGCTCGCCGCACATTTCACAGATGCCGAAGGTGCCGGCCTCGATCCGCTTGAGGGCGTTTCTGATCTTGCCGATGAGCTTGCTTTCACGGTCACGCATCCGCAAGGCGAAATTGCGGTCGATTTCGAGGGCGGCCTGATCGACGAGATCCGAAGAATTCACCGACGCGTCCATGAAACCGGCGATGGCGTGATCCGCCTGGCGCAGCAGCTGGGCCTGCCAATCGTTCAACGTCTGCTTGAAGTAGTTCAGGTCTGATTTTTTCATGCTGCCTCCGCTTTTCCGGGTCTGCGCCGGCTGTTGTCCGCCGACGCCGGGTGGCTCATTTCAATTTGTTTCCACCGACTGCGGCATGTTTTCAGATTGTCTGGCCTGAAGGAAGCGGGGACACGCCCGCGGTAAATTCATCTCTTCCAGGGCATCGAGCAGTTCCTCGAAACCAAAGGGTTTGAATATCCACCCGTCGACGCAGGCCGACCTCATTTCCGCGGCGACCTCGGACTGGCAGAGGCCGGTCATGATCAGGACCCTTGTCCGCGGTGATTTGGCCTTGACGAAGGCGGCCAGCTGGCAGCCGTTCACCGGCCTCATGTTGAATTCACAGACCACGAGGTTAAACCGGGCTTCCGTCAGACGGCTGACCGCCGCCCGCGACCCGTGGGCGGCACTGACGCGACAGCCGAGGGCACTGAACATCATCGCCACGACCTGGAGGATGGCCGTGTTGCACTCGGCCACGAGCACGCGGAAAAAATCCTCCCCAACCCGTTCCTGTCGACCCCGGCCGGCCTCGGCCGGCAGGGGCGCCGGTAACGTTTCCCGGCCGCCTGAGTCCGTCTCATGCTCCAAACCATGGTAAAACCGGCTTTCCCCGGTGGGCCGCCGTTGCGCAGATCGATTTCCCGGCATCCGTCCTCCTCCCGGCGTTGGTGGTTCACGGCCGGTCGATCGCCGTCTGAAAGGTGCCCGGCAACCGGCATTCAAGTCTTCGACTTGCCGCTGCGACCGGCGTGGCGGTCTTTCACCCTTTTTTCGGCCAGGACGCAGCCGATGGTTTCCTTGAGCGAGTCGATCGCCTCGCTGGTGTCGGCAACATACACCAGGACCGGATATTCCGGGTGCTTGCGCTTGATGTCGATCAGGAACTCGAAGCTGTCGAAATCCTCGGAAAGGCAGTTGAGCAGCACCATGTCCGGCCGGCCGTCACCGATGTGCCGCCACGCACCGGAGACATCCCCCACGACCGTTATGGTGTGTCCTTCCGAATGCAGCGCCCGTGAGACCAGCTGCCGGTTTTGCGGATGGTCATCCGCGATCAGAATACTGGCCATAGGTCCTCCCTGTGTGATGCCGTGCCGTTCTTCACCCCTCCTCGATCCTTTGCTGCGATCGACACCCGCAGTATGCGCCCCAGGGGCAATCGAGACGACAAGCCGCAACTGCCTTGCCGAAGCAGTCCGGATGACCCTCGAGGCGCTGGACGGACCGTATGAGATGCGTCACGTCGAGTGCGCCTGCGCGGTTGGCCTTGCTGGTTCGTTCTCTGGTGTGCCGAAGCGCTTTCGCCCGTCCGGCACGATACGCCGTCATGGTCCCTCCCGCAAACCGCAAGGGTTCGCCGCACCTCTTTCACATCATCCTTGTCAAGCCGGCGATTTTTGGTTTGTGATATAAAATGGCTGAGTGGCGAAATAATGTCTATAGGCGTGAAACTTCAATTTGAACGGGAAAAATCCCTGTATCGGGAGATTTACCCACCCAGGTGGCAGGGCGGCGGGATAAGCGGGCCGGGAAGCCCGGCGGGGAGCGATAAGAAGAAGTGGGGCGGGGAGCCTATTCTTTCCACAGATCGATGTCGATCAGCCCCAGCCGGGCGGCATAGCGCACCAGGTCGAGGGTCTTGTGGATCCCGAGCTTGCGCATGATGCTGGAACGGTGGTTTTCAACCGTCTTGGGGCTGATGAAGAGCCTTTCGGCGGCCTGGCTGACGCTCTGCCCGTTGGCCAGCAGCGCCATCACCTCCTGCTCCCTGGCCGTCAGGGCATCGTAGTTCGAACCCGTCGCCAGCGTTTCCTTGGGCCCGAGTCCCACGAGCTTCTTGACGACCTGCTGGGATACGGAGGTGTCCATGAAATAGTCGCCCTTCAGGACGTGCTCCATTCCCTGCAGCAGCTTCTCGGCCGCCGACCCCTTGACCAGGTAGCCGGTGGCGCCGGCCTGAAAGGCCTTGACGATGTAGTCGATCTTGGCATGCATGCTCACAATCAGTATCCGGGTCTTGGCGCTGCATTTGGCGATGACGCCGATCAGCTCCAGCCCGCTGGCATCCGGCAGCGACAGGTCGAGCAGGATCAAATCCGGTGTGAGCTGCCGCACCAGTTCGATGGCTTCCTTGCCCGTGCCGGCTTCACCGACCACTTCATACTGACGGTTGGACGTCACGATTGACTTGAGCCCTTCCCTGAACAGCGGATGGTCATCGACGATGAGGACGCTTTTTTTTCGACTCATCATTTTTCTCCTGATGAGGAAACCGGATGTGGATGCTGGTGCCTTTGCCGGGGCGCGAGCGAACTTCCATGCGTCCCTGCAATAACATAACCCGCTCCTTCATGCTGCGCAATCCCATCCGTTTCTCGTTGTCCAGCGCCTGTTCGCGGGCCTGCACATCGAAACCGCGGCCGTTGTCGATGATGCGCAGGATGACGTTGGGATGCGAGCCGACCAGTTTGATCACGACCCGGTCGGCGGCGGCATGCTTTCTGATGTTATTGAGGCCTTCCTGTACCAGCCGGTAAAGATTGATTTCAACGAAAGGATCCAGGGCCACATCCTTGAAGCCGGCGGTTTGAAAGTCGACGTCGATGCCGGCGCCCTCGGTAAACTCCTCGCACAGGGTGGCCAGGGTCTGCAGCAGGCCGATCTCCTCCAGCCCGGGGGGACGCAGGCCGTAGGCCAGGTTTCGGACGGCCTGGATGGACCGGTCGAGCATCTGGTTCAGGTGGCTCATTTTTTGAAGGGCTTCGGGCGCTGCGCTGGACTGGGGGTCCAGGAGGTTCGCCAAGGCCATCTTCACGATCGAAAGCTCCTGGGCCACGCTGTCGTGCAGCTCGCGCGAAATCATCCGGCGCTCGTCCTCCTGGGCATTCAGCAACCGGCGCGAGAGGTTTTTGATCCGTTCTTCCGTATGCCGCCGGTCGGTGACGTCCTCGATCATCTCGATCGCCGCCACCACCTGGCCGTCTTGGCTTTTGATCGGAGACGAAACCACGCGATGGAACCGCAGCTCCCCGCCGATCGGAGTCCGGCGGGTGGTTTCGTGCACCCGGCCGTCCCTGAGCGACTCGAACGCCGGACAGGGGGCGCACCTGCGTTGCCGCGGGGGATCGCAATAGACATGGTAACACAGCGGGAATTCGGTCGGGTCGATGTGCGGATACCACTCGCGCATCTGCCGGTTCATCGCCCGGATTTTCAAATCGGAGTCAATCAGGGTCACGCCGAGGGCGGTGTTGTCGACCAGGCTGCGGTAGCGTTGCTCGGACTCCCGCAGTTCGTCGGCGGCCTTTTTGCGGTCGGTGATATCGACCCAGCTTGCCAGGTAATACGGCGGCCCGTGGCCGTGGTCCACGAGGCCGGCGGTCAGCTCGACCCAGAAACGATCGCCGCTTTTCTTCTGAAAGCGCTCTTCGACCCTGCGGATGCCGGTCGTCATGGCAACTTTCAAGGCCGCCAGAGTCTCGGTCGTGGTTTCCGGCCGCCACCACGGATAGGGGGCCCCGGTTCCGATCAGTTCGGCCGCCCCGAACCCGGTCAGCTTTTCAAAGGCCGGGTTCACGTACCTGATGGTCGTGTCCGCCCGGCCGATCAGAATCGGGTTGGGAGAGTGGGTCATGAGGAAATCGCTGATTTCCGCGCACTCGAGCAGGTCGGTTTCGATCCTTTTGGACTCGCCGACAGCCTTCACCGCGACCTGGACATGATGGGCCTGCGCGGCGGCGGTGATCCGGACACATGCCTGCAGAAGCGAGCCATCGGGCCGGCGAACCGTCACCTCGCCACCTTGCGGATGGTCGCCCGCAAGGACCTGCTGCCGCAGCCGTGCAAAGTGGTGTCGACCCTCGGGCGTTATGCAGTGCGAAAACTCCTTGTCAATCAGTCGGCCGCGCTCGGTGGCAAACAACGCGGCCCCGGCCGGGTTCACCGCGACGACCACGCCGTTGGCATCAAGGTCGAAGCAGCCGATGCCGGATGCATCAAAAGCGTGCCGCCCGGCATCGGGTGCGGTGCGAAGCGCAAGCAGCGTACGTTGAAGCTCGTCGGTCAGTTCATCCACGTCGCTCCGGTAGGCCTTCAGCAGACTCTTGACCCTGTTTCGCACGGCCGCGATGCAGCCGCCCTTTTCGATGTCTGGTGCCATGCCCCCCTGCCCGTTATGGATTTTTCCCCGATTCGCAAAGGGAAAAGGCCGGTGGGCGGAAATCACCGCGTGCCTTCCGCCATTGAATGGATGGCCACCATCTTAACCACAAAACGGCCCGATTTTCAAACGGCCATTTTTTTCTTCTTGTCTTTCTTTTCCTTCCGGACGGCGTCCTCCTTGCCCTTTTTTACGGCCGGCGCCTCAGGCGCGGCATTTTTTTCGGCCGTTTTCCGCTCCCGATCCTGGAGTCTTTCGACGTTTAATTTTTCCTGGGCCGCGATGCTCGCCAACCGGAAATTGGCCTTGCGGATGGTCGCCTTGATTTTTCTGATCGACGGGTCGCGTCGCATCGCCGCCTCGTCCACACCCTTATCGGAGAGAAGAGCGGTGCGAGCCGACAGCGTGTCGACCGCAACCTTTTTATGATTTTCCACGTAATTCCTGGCCTTCAAGTTCATACCGTGCTCCTTTTTGATTTCAATTGACGCGCTTTTTTGGCATAAGTAAAATAATATAAAATCGAGTTCCCGCTGTATGAAAATCTTATTGGGTAAACAACGGTCATGAATTCCCCGCGCTGGGTCATCCACCCGATCCTGATATTTCTGCTGTCAATTGCCGCGCTGGGCATGTCGCTTTTTTTGTATATTTACTGGTACATGGAAGCCAATATCGGACTGCGGGCCGTCATCGAGCGCTTCAACCTGGACCGTGACCAGGTCCTGGCATCCCAGACATGGATCGTCATCCTGGTCCTGTCGCTTCTGGTGGGAATCATTCTGCTGGGGATTTTCGGCATCTTTGTCTATGGTCAGAAAATGCTCCAGCTCTATCGCCTCCAGAACAATTTCATCAACAACTTCACCCACGAGTTGAAAACCCCGGTCACCTCCCTGAAGCTGTTTCTGCAGACTTTCTCCAAGCATGAACTGACACGGACCGATCAGCTCAAGTATATTCAGTTCATGATTTCGGATGTGGCCCGCTTGACCGAAAATATCAATCGAATCTTAAACCTGGCCAAAATAGAAAGCAAGAGCTATGCAAACGAATTCGTCGCCACGGACCTAACAGAGGCCATCAACCTGTTTCTCGTCAACCACAAACATCTCTTCCAGAACGGCACCGTTCGTGTCCAGCGGCCCAAAGAGAAGCTGCCGCGGCTGCGGGTCAATCTGCCCCTGTTCGACATGCTGCTGATGAACCTCGTGACCAACGCCTTGAAATACAACGATTCGCCTCGGCCCGCAGTCGATATCGATTACGACATCACTCCGCGCAAGCTCGTGATCCGTTTCGCGGACAACGGCATCGGAATCGACAAGAAAGAGCTGCGCAAAATTTTCAGGAAATTCTACCAGGTCGGCCGGGCCGAGAACATGAGTGCCAAAGGCAGCGGCCTGGGCCTGTACCTGGTGCAGAACATCGCACGCATTCACAAATGGAAAATCGAGGCCCACAGCCCGGGTCCCGGCCGGGGATCCGTATTTTCGCTGACCATTCCGATTTAGGAGCGGCACGGCGCGCCGTGTCCGTAGAGGAAAATGCGGCGGACGACCGGTTGCAGGTGATATTCATCGCAGGGGCGCCCCTCGTGGGTGCCCGGATCGACCGCCGGATCAATCGATTAAAAGGGCGGGCACACAGGCCCGCCCCTACGGGGAATGTGGCGAACAACGGGTCAACGGGTCAACAGGCTAAACGGGCCCAATGGGCTAACGGATCAGCGCATGACTGAAAATGACAAGAAATGCATCCTGGTGATCGAGGATGACACCCACATCGCCGAAGGGCTGAAGCTGAACCTGGCGCTACAGGGCTATGACGTCGTGGTCGCCGGCGACGGGCCGAGCGGTCTGCGAAAATGGAAAGAAGTCCGGCCGGACCTGATCGTGCTCGACATCATGCTGCCGGTCATCGATGGGCTTTCGGTGCTGCAGGCCATCCGCCTGGTGGACGAGCGCCTGCCGATTCTGATCCTGTCGGCGCGGGCCGCCTCCGACGACATCATCAAGGGCCTTGCTTGCGGCGTCGACGATTACCTGACCAAACCCTTTAACCTGGAGGAGTTCCTGCTGCGGGTGGATCGGCTGATCAAACGCGCCAACTGGAACCAGGCCGACGGGCCGCCCGGCGCGTCGGCCGAAACCGTCTACCGGTTCGGCGGAAATTCGATCGACTTCGATACCGGCACCGCCACCTGCCGGCTGGGCCAGGTCGCACTGACCGAACAGGAGTCCAAGCTTCTCAAGCTGTTTATCGCCCATCGGGGCAAACCGCTCTCGCGCGCCATCCTGCTCGAGGTGGGCTGGGGGTACACGCGCAATGTTACCAGCCGAACGGTTGACAACTTCATGGTGCGCCTGCGCAAATATTTCGAGGAAAACCCGCGCGCGCCGCGGCATTTCAAGAGCCTGCGCTCGGTGGGCTACGTTTTCGATCCGGACCCGCCCGATTAACCGCGCGGCCCGTTCGGACCCGCTGCCGTCCGGCCTTGCCGCGCCGACCGCATTGTAAAACTTTTGTAAAAGGCCCCCATCCGCCTTGTCATCGGCACACCACCCTTCTAAGATAATCGTTTATGAACAAAACTGATGACCGGCGCTTCCCGCAGGGATTCAAAAGCCGGCGACATCGCGTCACTTCATCTCAACGTGGGCATATTCAATGAAACTCAACGAATTGCGGATCGGGGACCTCGTCAGTCGTCTTCCCATCGTCCAGGGCGGCATGGGTGTTCGCATATCGATGGCGGGCCTGGCTTCCGCCGTGGCCAACGAGGGGGGCATCGGCGTCATCTCCGCCGCTGTTCCGGGAATACACGAGCCGGATTTTGCGACCAACAGCGCCGCGGCCAATATCAGGGCCCTGCGCAACGAAATCAGGAGGGCGCGCAAAATGACCGCCGGCGTTCTGGGCGTCAACGTCATGGTGGCGATGTCCGACTTCAGCGCCATGGTGCGAACCTCCATCGAAGAAGGCATCGACATCATTTTTTCGGGCGCGGGGCTGCCGCTCGACCTGCCGGGTTACCTTGTCGGCCAGGCGAAAACGAAACTGGCCCCGATCGTGTCGTCGGCCAGGGCGGCCAGGATCCTCTGCCAGAAATGGTTGTCCCGCTTCAATTACCTGCCGGATGCGATCGTGGTCGAGGGCCCCAAGGCCGGCGGGCATATCGGCTTCAAGATCGAGCAGATCGATGATCCGGATTTTACCCTCGATCACCTGGTCACGGAAGTGATCGAGGCGCTCAAACCTTATGAATCCGAACACAAAAAAAAGATACCGGTCATCGCGGCCGGCGGTGTTTACAGCGGTGCCGACATCCACACGTATCTCGCGCTGGGGGCCGCCGGGGTTCAACTGGGCACGCGCTTCGTGGCCACCCACGAATGCGATGCGGACAAAGCGTTTAAACAGGCCTACGTCGACGCCCGGGAGGAGGACATGGTGGTGATCAAGAGCCCGGTCGGTATGCCGGGCCGGGCCATTCGCAACGAGTTCACCGACGCCGTGGCGCAGGGCAAAAAGAAACCCTTCAAATGTCCCTTTCACTGCATAAAGACCTGTGATTCCAGTAAAAGTCCTTATTGCATCGCCTTGGCGCTGGGCAATGCGCGCAAAGGCAAACTCAAACACGGGTTTGCCTTCGCGGGAAAAAACGCCTATCGGGTCGACAAAATCGTATCGGTGAAGGAACTGATGCAAACCCTAATGGAGGAGTTCGAAAACGTGGCCGCCTGACCCAAAAATTCTGCTTGGCTTTTTGCATAAATAGAGTATTATGGTGGACAATCAATAAAGGTCTGTTCTTAATTGACGGGCCGGTTTCGCACTGAAGGTAAGCTCCATTTGTCACAGTGGCACCTGCAGTAGGGGACCATGGGAAATCTTAAAGAAAGGAGGTTGTCACTATGGCGAATGGAACTGTGAAGTGGTTCAACGAAAAAAAAGGCTATGGTTTCATTGAATCCGAAGATGGGACGGATGTGTTCGTGCATCATTCGGGCATCAATGCCACCGGTTTTAAAACGCTTCATGAAGGTGACCGCGTCACTTTTGACATTGAAAAAGGTCAGAAGGGTCCGGCGGCCGTTAATGTAACCGTGGTGTAGAGTACTGTTTCAAGTGTCAAAAGGGGCACGCTCGCGGCAAAGCGCGAGGGTGCCCTTTTTGTTGTGATCGGGGCGCGGCGCGCCGCGGCCCGACCGGAAAATGCGGCGAACGACTGTTGCCGTCGATATTCGTCGTCGGGGCGCCCACTGTGGGTGCCCGATCGGCCGGCGGACCGATCGATTCAAAGGGCGGCACACAGGCCCGCCCCTGCGGGGAATGCGGTGGACGACAGGCTGCCTTGGTTCAACGGGTATCCGGCCTAACCGGCTAACGGACAGACACAAGGGAGACGTTCAGCGCGTTTTCGAGGTGCTCGTGGCCGGGGAAGCGGCGAACGGCCTCCTGGAGGATATCGCGCGCTTCGGTGTGCCGGCCGGCCTTCTGCAGCACGATGCCCAGGCCCAGGTATGCGCGCACATCGGGATGAAAGCCCAGCGCCTTGCGGTACAGGAACTCGGCCAGCAGCGGCTTGTCGGCAATGGCGTCGATGGCGGCGTAGTCCCCCTGGTCGAAGGTCAGGGCCAGGCGCGAAAGAAAATCGGCGTGCAGCGGGTAGAGGTCCGTCACGTCCACCAGGTCGAGCGACCGCACGAATTGCGGCAGGTTTTCGTGGAAAGCGGCCCGCAGCCGCTGCCCGAAGGATAACACCTGTTCCTGGCTCAGATTCGGATCGGTTTCGAAGTACAGGATGTCTTCGATCCGCTCGACCCAGATGTCGTCGGTGACGCCGGCCGCCCGCCGATAAAGCTCGTACAGGACCGTGCCGGGAAACAAATCGAGAATGTAGAAGATGGCCCCGAGCGGTTTGATGCGGCGCATCAGCTCGATCGATTCCCCGATGGTCGCATCGCTCTCGCCGGGACAACCATAGATGAAGTAGGCCCGGGACAAGATGCCGTAGCGCGTCGTCAGGGCAAAGGCCCGTTCGACCTGGGCGGTGGTGAAGGTCTTGTTCAGCAGGCGCCGGATCTTCGCCGAGCCGCTTTCCACCCCGAAGCTGATTTGAATGCAGCCGGCTTTGCGCATCCAGCAGAGGATTTCCTCGTCCACCATGTCGACCCGCGCGATGGCCTGCCAGGTGATGTCGAGCCCGCTCTCCAGGATCCGGCGGCACACCGCGAGGGCCTTTTTGCGGTTGACGGTGAAGGTGTCGTCGCAGAAGAAGAAATGGCGCACGCCCTTGCCGTACAAGCGGCTCAGCTGCTCCACGAAATAGGCGGCGGAGTGGAAGCGGACCGTGCGCTGCCAAAATCCGGGCGATCCGCAGAAGGTGCAGTTTCCGGGGCAGCCGCGCGAGAGCGACACGTGCTGATAACGATAGAAGCGGGCCGGGTCGGGCAGCGTGTCGAGATCGGTCACTCTTTTTGCCGGCCCGCTGCAAACCGGCCGGCCGTCGCGCCGCCAGGCAACGCCGCCGATGGCCGCGACATCGGTCGAGCGGTTGGATTCCAGCCGGCGGACCAGTTCGAGGAAAGCGGTCTCCCCCTCCCCGAGCACGATGTAATCGATGTCGGCAAAACGCTCCAGCAGGTGCTTCCACAAAAAGGTGGCGCCGATGCCGCCGAAAACGATGCACACGGCCGGATTAATTTCACGGGCGATGGCGGCGATGTCGATGGCGCCCCAGCGGTTGGCATGCAAAATCGAAAATCCGATCAGGTCCGGCTTTTTTTCCCGCAGAGTCGCCCGAATCTCCTGCGGCCGGCGGTGGATGTCGTGCCAGTTCAGGATCTCGACATCATAGCCGTGCTGCCGGCAGAGCGCCGCCACAAAAAAAATCCCCTGCGGCAGGACCCGGATCTCATCGACATTGACGCGCTCCTGGAGAAAATAAGGATAAATGAGCAGAATCTTCATGCCGTACCGGTGATTTGGGTGGGTCCACTCATGATTTGACTTTTTATCCCCGGCGCGTATCATGGCGTCTGCGTCCGCGTATTGCACGGCGCAGGGGTGTGCTGCACCCGTAAACTCGAACCAACCGGGGCCTGACATGCAAAAAAAGCCGCGCTACATCCGGGCCGTCCTGTTTGACTTCGACGGCACCCTCACCCGGCCGGAATCCCTCGACCTGAAAGTCATCAAGCGCCAGATCGGTTGTCCCGCCGACAGCTATCTGCTCGAGTACATCGAAAAGCTGCCGGCGGCGGACCAACGGCAGGAAGCCCTGGCCGCGGTCGATCGGTTCGAATTGGCCGCCGCCGCCGAAGCGCAGCCGAACGAGGGTGCCGAAGATCTCGTCTGCTACCTGCGCTCGGCCGGGGTACTGACCGGAATCGTCACCCGCAACAGCCGCCGGTCGGTCCTGCGCGCCCTGCGCAACTTCAAGCGCATCGCGGCCGCCGACTTCGATCTGATCGTCACGCGCGACGAACCGGTCGAGCCCAAGCCCAGCGGCGACGGCATCCGCATGGCGGCCCGCCGCCTGAACGTCTCGGTGGAGGAGGTTCTCATGGTGGGCGATTACCCGATCGACATCGAGGCCGGAAAGCGGGCCGGCGCCGTCACCGTCCTGCTCGACAGCCGCCTTACCGAAGCGCCGCAAAGCGAGCTGAGCGACTTCACCGTCGCGCGTCTTTCAGACATCCGCAAAATCGTCCGGCACGGACGGCCCCTGCCGGGTGGGAAACTCCCCAATGACCTGCTGGAAGAGTTTCTGGTGCAATTCGGAATCAACGATCCCGCCGTATTGACCAAACCGGGGATCGGTGAGGACACCGCCGCCGTCGATATCCGCGCCGACGAGGTCCTGGTGCTCAAATCGGACCCGATCACCTTCGCCACCGAGAGCATCGGCAGATTCGCCGTGCTGGTCAACGCCAACGACATTGTAACCGCCGGCGCCACCCCGCGCTGGTTCCTCGCTACCCTGATGTTTCCGATCGGCACCAGCGCGTTTGCCATCCGGGAGGTCATGGAGGAACTGAGCGCGGTCTGCCGCGCCGGCAATATCACGCTGTGCGGCGGGCACACCGAGATAACCGACGCGGTCACCCGGCCGGTCATCACCGGGACGATGGCGGGAACCGTTGCCAGAAGCGGCCTGATCGACAAATGCGGTGTGAAAACCGGGGATTTGGTCCTAATGACGAAAGCGGTGGCCGTCGAAGGCACGGCCATCATCGCCCGCGAATTCGGCCCCCGGCTGCAAAACCTCGGCCTGTCGGCGACCGACATCGATGCCTGCCGCCGATTTCTGGACAGCATCAGCGTCATGCCCGAAGCGGCGCTGGCCGTGGCAGCCGGGGGGGTCAGCGCCATGCACGATGTCACCGAAGGGGGGCTGGCCACCGCCCTGGAGGAACTCAGCATCGCCGGCCGCCACCGCATCCGGATCGACATGCATAAAATTCCCGTCTATGCTGAAACCGAGCGCATCTGCGCCCTGCTGTCCCTCGACCCGCTCGGCTTGATCGGTTCGGGCAGCCTGCTCATCAGCTGCCGGCCTGGCGCCTGCGACCGCCTGCTGCAGGACATCGCCGAGGCCGGCATCCAGGTCGGCGTGATCGGCGAAATCCTTGAACCCGGCACCGGTATCGATGCCTGGCGCCATCAGGGCCCGGTGGCGTGGCCGCGCTTCGAGGCCGATGAAATCACGCGGCTTTTTCGCGCATGACGCCTTTTTTGAAGATGGCGAAGGCAAGATCGAGGGTTTCGCGTAAAAAATCCTTATCGGCGTTGATGATGCGTTTACTGCTCGTCCACAGCACGACCCCTGAAAAAAGCGACCAGAAAATATCGGAAAGCGCGATCGGATGTATGTCGACAAAGGTTCCGGCGGCGATGCCCTGCTTGAATATGCGCGCCAAACCGCCGATCGACTGGCGCGACAGTTCTTTTATCTCGTTCAGCAGTTCGGGCGAGAGGTTCTTGAGGGTTTCGCTCGACTGGAGGTGAAACATGTTGATGATCACGAGCGGATCGAACTCGTAGACATCATACATGGCCTCGATCATCGCATCCAATTTCTGCTCCGGGCCGAGATCCTTCGCGGTTTCAACGTGTTCGACCCGGATGTGAAGGTATTGCAGAATTCTGAGTGACAGCGATGCGTAGAGTTCTTCCTTGTTCTTGAAATACAGATAGAGCGTTCCCGGGCTGAGTTCGGCTTCACCGGCGATGTCATCCATGGTGGCCTTGTTGAACCCCTTTTCGGAAAACACCTTCTTGGCGGCAACGATGATCTGCTGGCGCCGCCGCTCCCGCTCCCGTTCCTTCCGCTCCTGTATGCCCATCTGCGCCCCGCTCCCGTGAATCGGATTTATTTTCAAAATAGTCTGTAGTTTATTTGACGGGTTTGGTCAAGGACAAGTTTAAACTCAATATTGACAAAACGCTTTCATAAAGGATACCGTCACGTCCTCTTCATGGACCGCTGGAGCACCCCCCTGACCGCAAAGAAAGGCCGCTATGGACCAGCCCTGCGCCGAGCACGCCCGCATAATCCTCGATAGCATTGGCGACGGCGTCTTTACCGTCGATCTGGACCGGGTGATTACCTTTTTCAACCGTGCCGCCGAAAGAATCACCGGCTTCAGCCGCACCGATGCCGTCGGACGGCATTGCTGGGAAATTTTTAAAACCGGAATCTGCCAGCAGGGCTGCTCCGTCCGGCAGGCGTTGGAAGAAGATGCCCCCGTGGTGCGGTCGAGCGTGACGATCGTCACCGCCGCGAACAAGCCGGTTCCCGTGAGCAGTTGCACGGCGGTGCTCAAGGACCATTCGGGACGCGCCATCGGTGCCGTCGAAACTTTTCGGGATTTGAGCGACGTTCAGCAGCTGCGCCGCGAACTGGCTGGCAAGCAGATCTTTGCGGAAATCATCAGCAAGAACGATAAGATGCTGCGCCTGATCGACATGGTGGAAATGGTCGCCGAGAAAGATATCCCGGTACTGCTCGAAGGCGAGCGCGGGACCGAGAAGGAAATCGTGGCCAAAGCCCTTCACTCCCTGAGCCTCCGCAGGAACGGGCCGCTGGTCACCTTGGGCTGCGGATCGCTGCCCGATACGCTCCTGGAGACCGAACTCTTCGGTCCCACGGCTGAAGCCGCGGCCGGCAGCCGGTATCCCAAACCCGGCCGGATGACGCTGGCGGCCGCCGGCACCCTTTTCCTGGATGACATCGATGCACTGCCGCCCAGACTTCAGCACCGTCTTGCGCAGGTGTTCCGCCACCCTGCCGATGCACCGCCGCAACCCGGCCGCGCGGCCGGCGTCGATGTGCGCCTGGTGGCCGCCACCGGCAGAAACCTGGTCGAAAACATGTCCGCCGGGGCTTTCGACAAGGAACTCTACGAGCTTATCGGAACGGTGACCTTGCGGGTCCCCCCCTTGCGCGAACGCAGAGAGGACATTGCGCCACTCGCCGATCACCTGATCGCAAAGTACAACGACCTAAACGGCAAAGCCATCGAAGGGGTGTCGCCGGAGGCCCTGTCGATCCTGATGGGTTATGATTATCCGGGCAATACGCAGGAACTGGAACGCATCATCGAATACTGCCTGGTGGTCTGCCCGCAGGGCGTGCTCAAGATCGAACACCTGCCGGAAAATCTGTTTCGAAAAACAAGCCGGCACCCCCAGCTCCCGGAGCGCGAACCGCGGGTCGCCAACGGGTCGCTGATGACCGTCGAAAGGGCCTTCATCTACAAGAGCCTGGTCAGAAACGCCTGGAACCGCAAGGCCACGGCCGAGGAAATGGGAATCCACCCGACCACCCTGTGGCGCAAAATGAAGCGCCTCAAGATGGAAATGCCGGTTCGGGAGCGCCGCAAGAAGCCGCGCTAAACCGCTGCGGGAAATGCCATGCCCTTCACCGATACCGAAAGAGGAAAACTGTTTTACTCCCTCAGCCGCGCGGCGGGGCCCCCGACCCTGGTGTGCCTGCATGGCTCCGGCGGCCGCCACACCCACTGGCCGGAAGACCTGCGCGCGTCGCACCGGATCAGGACGGTGGCCGTCGATCTGCCCGGCCACGGCCGGTCCTCCGGCGGTGGCCGCCGCCGGGTCGAGGCTTACGCCGATGACATCGCCGGCATGATCCGCACCCTCGAGCTGACAAGCGTCGCGTTGATGGGCCATTCCCTGGGCGGTGCCATCGTTCAGATTCTGGCCCTGCGCCGGCCGTCCTGGCTGAAAAAGATCATCCTGGTCGGCACCGGCGCCCGTCTGCGGGTCGCACCGGTCATCCTCGACAAACTGCTGCGGGAACCGTCCGGGGCCGTCGACCTGCTCGAAGATTGGTCCCTTGGGCCCACCGCGTCGCCCGCCCTGCGGGCGGCGGTTCGCGAAGGGTTCCAGCAAACCCCGCCGGAAATCATCCACGGCGATTTCAGCGCCTGCGACCGGTTCGACGTCATGAAGCACTTGGACCGGATTCAGCTCCCGACCCTGGTGGTTTCCGGCGCCGAAGACCGCCTGACGCCTCCCAAATACGGCGATTTCCTTAGCCGCCACATCCCGGAGGCCCGACATGTGGTCCTGCCCCAGGCCGGCCACATGCTGGCGCTCGAGTTCCCGGCAAAATTCACGCGGCTGGTGGAAGGATTCCTGAGCGACGTCGAGAACGGCCGGTGACGGGCGGATCGCGGCGGCTGGCCGGCGGAATTTACCGCTGATCGGTCCGCCGGCCGGTCAGCCGGCTGCTTGACAGCCGCATCAGCCCACGAAGACGTTAAGAACATCGCGGCGGGCGTTGGCACGCTGAATGATCACCTGGATCGAGTCTTCGGGTTTCAGGACCAATCCGCTGGTGAACGGGATATCGCACTCGATCATGTATTCGGGAATCAGCACCTGATAGCTGCGGCGGCGCTTGGCCAGCACGATGGCTTCCTCTTTCTGCCCCACGCGCTGTTCCAGGTACTTCAAGATCCAGTAGCGCACGCGGCGGTGCTGAAGGCGCGACACCTGGCTCATGGGGACTTCGAGCTGCCCGATGATCGCATCGATTTCCGCGGACGTGTACGGGACCTCGAGGTCGAAGGCCGCCCGGATCTGGCGCTGGGTCACCAGGTCGCAGTACTTGCGGATGGGGGAGGTGGCGGTCACGTAGGTGTCGAGCCCGAGGCCGGTGTGAGTTTCCGCGGCGTGGCTCAGCACGAACCGGTTCAGCAGGCGGCGCTGCATGATGTTTTGAAACAGACTGGCCGAATCGCCCCGGTACAGGCGCTCCCTGGCTTCGGGCTGCGAGCGGAAAACCGCCGGCAGGCCGCGCTCTTTGAGGAAACGTCCCATGAGCCAGTTGGCCATGATCATCAATTCGGAGACCAGCATCCGTCCCGGGCTCTCGCGATTGATGCGGTTGACGTTGATCTCGCCGCCCTCGCCGATCCACACGTGAACCTCCGGCAGGGTGATCTGCACGGCCCCGGCCTGCAGGCGGAAGTCGTGGAACCGGGTGGCCACATCGCGCAGGATACCGTACAATCGATTGTTGTCGGCCAGCACGTTGACGTCGTAATACGTCAACTGCTGCTCGACCCGCACCAGGGACGGCACGATTTCGATCCCGACAATTTCGAGCGACGGGCTGAGCGTCACCAGGGTGCTGACCGCCGGTCTCAGATGGCCGGCCTTCAGGCTGCACAGGTCCTCCGCCAGGCAGGCCGGAAGCATCGGCAGTCGCCGGTCCGGCATGTAAATCGAACTGCAGCGCGCGAAGGCCTCACGGTCGAGGGCCGAATCCTTTTTCACGTGGTGGCCCACATCGACGATGTGGACGCCGAGGCGATAGGAATCCGAGCCTGTTTCCAGGCTGAGGGCGTCGTCATAATCGAGAGTCGACTGTCCGTCGATGGTCATCAGCGACAAGCGCGTCAGGTCGCGGCGGGCCGATGCCGGCGCCACATCGATGGTCGTTTCCGGCGCCGTTCGCACCAGGTCCTCGGCCTCGGCCGTGACCTCGGGCGGAAAATCGGTGGCGATCTCGTAGGTGATCAGATCGATGTTCTCGTTCTCGTCCCAGATGCCGAGTTTGACCAGGACCGGAAAAAGCGCCGCGGTCGCATCGAGTCCGGCCTGCTCCAGAATCTTCTCGCCCGTCGCGTAATGCCGGCTTTCCTTGCCGTACAAATAGAGCGACCTGAAAATGTCGATCAACTCGCGCTCTCTCTCCAATAGGGGGGTGGCGGGGGTCGACCCTCCATTTGTCAGGCTCTTGAGCCACGCCGCGCCCTCGGCGATCAGCCGGTTCCGGCGTTCGGCCTCGTCCTGCTGGGCCCTTAAGCGCTCGACCTGCTCCGGAGAATTGGGAAAAAACTGATCCGGCTTGAATTTGAAGTAAAGCCGGTCCTTGAAAAAAACCCTGACGACCGCCGATTCGTGATCCGCGTCGGGCTGGTCCGGGAAGCACAAGGCCGTCATGGTCGCCAGGTCGATCCACTGCTGCTCGCTGTTCAACACCTCCCACAGTTCGCCGATATCGACCTGCCCGCAAAGAACCTCGCGGCGGTTGGCCACGTGTTTCAAGGCCTCAACCAGTCGCTCCCTCCCCTGGCCCGCATCCAGTCGGTCCCGCGCGCAGTGCGTCAGCCGGTTAGCGGACAAATTCACCTCGCGGTTGGATTCATTCAGCACCCGCAACCGTTTGTCCTTGACCTCCATGATGACCGCACACACGATCTTCTGGCGATCGATGTATTCGAGGATACAGCCTTTTTCCATGGCCAGAGATACTAACAACCGAACATTTGAAAGTCAATTCGCCCGGTAAGGCCGGCGCGGCGGTGTTGCGATTGCCGGTTGCCGTCACTATCTTTTCCAGTTAATTTCGTTGGCCAATACCATTATCTTGCAGCCTGCATTACGCAGACAGAGACGGATCGATGAAGCCGACTGACCTCATCAAACCCTATTTCCTTGAAAAACGCCGGTTGATTGCGGCCGGCATGGTCAGCCTGATCATCGTCGACGTGCTGCAGCTCTTTATTCCCCGCATTATCAAGTGGGCGATCGACGATCTGACGGTTCTGCAAATAGAGCCGCAGGGCCTGCTGCGCTATGCGCTTCAGATCGCCGGCGTTGCCGTGCTGATCGGAATTTTCCGGTTTTTCTGGCGACATTGCCTGCTGGGGACTTCGCGGCGGGTGGAGGAGGGCCTGCGCAACGAGCTTCTGGCGCACGTCCAGACCCTGTCGCCTTCGTATTTCGACCGGGCCAAAACCGGCGATCTCATGGCCCACGCCACCAACGACATCCAGCAGGTGCGCATGGCGGCCGGCATGGGCCTGGTGGCCCTCAACGACGCCCTGGTTCTGGGCGCCGCCGCTATCGGTTTCATGGCCTACATCAACTTACGCCTGACGCTGCTAGTCCTGTTGCCCATGCCGCTGCTGGTTTTCGGCACGCGGTTCTTCAGCCGCCGGATGCACCGCCGCTACCAGCAGGTCCAGAGCGCCTTCGCCGATCTGACCGAGACGGTGCGCGAGTGCTTCGCCGGCATCCGGGTGATCAAGTCCCACAGCTGGGAAAACCACGAGGCCGCGCGCGTGGCCGGGATCTCCAGCGCCTACGCCAAGGAAAACGTCGATCTGGTGAAGGTCACCGGGGCCTTTTTCCCGATGATGGGATTTTTGACCAACGTCAGCATGGCCATCGTCCTTTTTGTCGGCGGCCGCCAGACCATCACCCGCACGATCACGCCCGGTGACCTGGTGGCCTTCATCAGCTATCTCGGCCTTCTGACCTGGCCGATGATGGCCCTCGGCTGGGTCACCAACCTGATTCAGCGCGGAAAGGCCTCGCTCGACCGCCTGAGCCTCATCCTGGCGACCGGGCCGGAAATCCTCGATGCCCCCGGCGCAAAAACGGTTGAACGGTCCCGCGGCGCCATCGCCTTCGAAAATGTCAGCTTCGCCTATGCTTCCGGCCAGGGGCACCATGCCCAGCCGGCATTGACCACCATCGATCTCGACATCCGCTCCGGGAGCATTCTGGGCATCGTCGGGCCGCCCGGCAGCGGTAAAACCACCTTGCTTAACCTGATCCCACGGCTCTACGATGTCTCGGGCGGGCGGATTCTCCTGGACGGTGAAGACATCCGGTCGCTCAAACTGCGGGACTTAAGGGCTCAGATGACCTTCGTGCCGCAGGAACCCTTCCTGTTTGCCGGCAGCATCCGCGAGAACATCACCTTCGGCGGCCCCGATCCCGATGACCGCATGTTGATGTCAGCCGCCGAGCGGGCCGCGGTCCACGACACGATCAGCGCCTTTCCAAACGGCTATGACACGATCGTCGGCGAAAAGGGCGTCATCCTCTCGGGCGGCCAAAAGCAGCGCATCGCCCTGGCCCGCGCGCTGCTGCATGCCGCGCCGGTCCTGATCCTGGACGATCCGATCAGCCAGGTCGATCTGGAGACCGGCAACCGCATCGTGGCCACTATCCGGCAGATGGCCGGGAACCGGACCATCCTGATCGCCTCGCACCGGCTTTCCGCCATCCGGTTCGCCGACACCATCATTGCGCTGGAGGGCGGCCGCATCACGGAACGCGGCACCCACCCGGAACTGATGGAAAACAACCGCTATTACGCCAGGACCTATCGCCTGCAGGAAATCGAAGAGGACCGCTATGCAAACTGACAGCGGCTATTTCGAGGAAGGACAGCTCGACAAGGCTTACGATGCCAGGCTTCTGCGCCGCATGGTGCCCTTCGTGCGGCCTTTCGCCAAGCCGATCTTCTGGTCCGTGCTGCTGGTGGTGTGCATCACACTGCTCGAACTGGCGGTGCCGTATGTGACCAAGGTGGCCATCGACCGCTATATCGTCCCGCGGGAGGGCGCCGCGCCCGCAACCGCCGCCGAGCCGCACGCGGACGCCCGCTCGATCGAGGTCGATCTCGCCCGGGCCGATGTGCGCGCCGTGGTGGCCGACCACCCCGGGCTGTTCGTGGTCGAGGGTTACCGGGCGCGACTGAAGCGGGCCGACCTCGGCCGGCTGGACCAGCGCGAGATCGCCGTCATCCGCCGTGACGACCTCGGCGGCCTGGGGGTGGTCACGGGCTTTTTCCTGGCGATCATCGTCCTCGACTTCATTTTCAATTTTCTCCAGAAGTACATCATGGAGTACACGGGCCAGATGATCATGCACGGCCTCAGGATACACCTCTTCACGCACATCCAGGGCCTGTCGCTGGCATTTTTCACCCGCAACCCGGTCGGCCGGCTGGTGACCCGCGTCACCAACGACGTGCAGAACATGGAAGAACTGTTCACCTCGGTGATCACCTTCATCTTCAAGGACCTGGTCCTGCTGGTCGGCATCGGGGTGGTCCTGTTCGTGCTCAACTGGAAACTGGCCCTGGCGGCTTTGACGGTCATGCCGTTGGTGTTTCTGATCACGGCGGTTTTCTCGGTCAAGGCCCGCGGCATTTTCAGGGTCCTGCGGATCAAGATCGCCGAAATCAACACACGCTTTGCCGAAACGATCGGCGGCATCAAGGTCATCCAGCTCTTTCACAAGGAAGACGACAACTTTCGGCGGTTCGAAAAGCTGAACCACGAAAACTACCTGGCCGGGATGAGCCAGATTCGGGTCATGGGCCTCTTTCTGCCGGCGGTCGAGGTCCTGGGGGTCTTCGCCACGGCCATCGTCATCTATTACGGCGGCGCCGGGGTGCTGGACGGCACCCTGAGCCTGGGCGCCCTGGTGGCGTTCATGTCCTACATGAAAATGTTCTTCCGGCCCATCCGCGATCTGGCCGAAAAATACAACATCCTTCAAAATGCGATGGCCTCGGCCGAACGCATCTTCCTGATCCTGGACAGCCGCAGCCGCCTGCCGCTGCCGGTTGGCGGCCGTCGCATACGCGACCTGGCACGGATCGACACCATCCGGTTCGACAACGTTTCGTTTCACTACATCGCCGCCGAACCGGTCCTGTCGGCAATCGATCTGACCATAAAGGCCGGTGAAACCATCGGCGTGGTCGGACCCACCGGCTCCGGCAAGACCACCCTGATCAATCTTCTGACCCGCTTTTACGACCCGGTCGGCGGACAGGTGCGCCTCAACGGCCGCGATCTGCGGGACTACGATCCGTCGGCCTTTCGCTCCAAGATGGCCCTTGT
This sequence comes from Desulfobacterales bacterium, assembly GCA_049283795.1. Lineage (GTDB taxonomy): Bacteria > Desulfobacterota > Desulfobacteria > Desulfobacterales > SG8-13 > JARFQH01. The sequence continues at coordinate 43,504 of JBAPWQ010000539.1, forward strand.
CATGCAGGACCCGTTTCTGTTTTCGGAAACGGTCGCAAAGAACATCTTTCGCGGCGACGGGCACCTGACGCCGGCGCAGCGGCAGGCCATTTTAAGGATGTCCCACTGCGAGGCCCTGATCGACAAGCTGCCGGACGGGCCGCAAACGCTTCTGGCCGAAGGCGGGGCCTCGATTTCGAGTGGCGAGCGGCAGCTCATCTCGATCGCCCGCGCCTTTGCCCGCCAGCCGCAGCTGATTCTTTTCGACGAGGCCACCTCCTACATCGACTCCGAGACCGAACTCAGGATCCAGGACGCCATGGAAAAACTGATGCGGGGGCGCACCGCGGTCGTCGTCGCCCACCGCCTGTCGACAGTTCGTCACGCGCAGCGCATCATCGTGCTCAACCGCGGCCGGATCGTCGAAGCCGGCCGTCACGAGGAGCTGATGGATCGCGGAGGGTTTTACTATCGCCTGCACCAGGTTCAAGGGTGAGCAAATCGAAGCCGGAAACTCGAAACTCGTGAAGTCAACTTCCCGGGATAGGCGATTTCCACCCTGCCGATCCATGTGACTTATCGCTTGCCAAATTGAAACCGACGTGTTATGCACCTTGCCTTGAAAGGTCACAGGGCCTTGAAAAGGTTGAAAATTTATGCTGAACGGGAAGGACCGGGCCGGGCGGATCCGGTTCGCAGACGGGTTAACCCAAAACCAGAGGAGGAGGTTAGATGGCTTACGATGCGGTAAACATGGCTGACTGGCAGATTTCCGAAGAGGCCGAGAAAAACATGCCGACGCCGGATGAATGGCGTGAAAAGCTGGGCCTCGAGGCAGACGAAATGCTGCCGATGGGCCGGCTGGCGAAACTCGACTTTCTGAAGATCATCGATCGACTCAAAGGCAAACAGGATGGCAAGTACATCGAGGTGACCGCCATCACGCCGACCCCCTTGGGCGAAGGGAAAAGCACCACTTCCTGCGGGTTGATGGAAGGCCTGGGCAAGCGCGGCGTCAATGTGGGCGGGGCCCTGCGCCAGCCGTCCGGCGGACCGACCATGAACGTCAAGGGCACCGCGGCCGGCGGCGGCAACTCTCTGCTGATCCCCATGACCGAGTTCTCCCTGGGCTTGACCGGCGACATCAACGACATCATGAACGCCCACAACCTGGCCATGGTGGCGTTGACCTCGCGCATGCAGCACGAACGCAACTACAACGACGAACAGCTCCAGCGCCTGACCAACATGCGTCGGCTGGACATCGATCCCACCCGGGTGGAGATGGGCTGGATCATCGACTTCTGCGCCCAGTCCCTCAGGAATATCGTCATCGGTCTCGGCGGCCGTTTCGACGGCTTCACGATGCAGTCCAAGTTCGGCATCGCGGTCGGTTCCGAGTGCATGGCGATCCTGGCGGTCATCCGCGACCTGGCGGACCTCAAGGAAAGGCTGAACAACATCACCGTGGCCTTCGACAAGAGCGGCAAACCGGTCACCACCGGCGACCTTGAAGTCGGCAACGCCATGACCGCCTTCATGCGCAACACCATCAACCCCACCCTGATGTGCACCGCCGAATACAACCCCTGTATGGTCCACGCCGGCCCCTTCGCCAACATCGCCGTGGGGCAGTCCTCGATCATCGCCGACCGCGTCGGCCTGAAGCTCTTCGACTACCACGTGACCGAATCGGGTTTTGCGGCCGATATCGGGTTCGAAAAGTTCTGGAACGTCAAGAGCCGGTTCAGCGGCCTGAAGCCCAACGTGTCGGTCCTGACTTCCACCATCCGCGCCCTCAAGATGCACGGCGGCGGCCCGAAAGTCGTGCCCGGCATCGCCCTGCCCGAGACCTATCGCAAGGAAAACCTCGAACTGGTCGAAAAGGGCTGCGCGAACATGGTCCACATGATCGGCGTCATCCGCAAGGCCGGCATCAACCCGGTGGTCTGCATCAACCGCTTCTACACCGACACCGACGCCGAATGCGCGGTGGTGCGCAAGGCCGCGGAAGCCGCCGGTGCCCGCTGTGCCGAGTCGAAGCACTGGGAAAAGGGCGGTGACGGGGCGCTCGAGTTCGCCGATGCGGTCATTGACGCCTGCAACGAGAAGAATGACTTCAAGTTCCTCTATCCGATCGAAATGAAGCTGCGCGATCGCGTCGCCAAGATCGCCAAGGAAGTCTACGGCGCCGACGGCGTGTCCTGGTC
>JBAPWQ010000540.1:0-18831 GCA_049283795.1 Desulfobacterales bacterium
TCTTATGAAAATGGCGGCTGAATTCGGGGTTGAGATCATCATCTGCGAAATGTCGATGGACCTGATGGGATTCGGCATGGAGGAGTTTATCGATTATCCTAATGTATCGCTGGCCGGAGTGGCCAATTTCCTGGGGGAAGCCGCCAAGAGCAAGGTGACGCTTTTCATATAACCTATTGGATTGCACCCGCGCCGGTGGATATGATAAGGGCGGCTTGGGTCCATTTCTTACGCGAAAATGGCACTGAAGTCTGTAAATAGGGTAGGCGCCTCCGCCCGGAAGAGCCGTTGAGAAACGCGTCTGAAACTCGTCGCAAACGGTGTCTAATACCGGACCCGGTCAGTCTTTAAAAAACGGTTTCGGAGAAGGCCTATAAAGTTGGGACCGTTCATGCTCTACGGTGATGGGTCCGGCCCAAGATCCCGTAGGCGACTCAGACAGTCAGCCGCTATTCTCAACGGCTCTCCCGGGTTCCGTCGCATCGATCTTTTGTATCGTGGTGTCTTGAGGTTTTGAGCGTATGCAAAAAACTCGACAATGGTTTTAACAGACACAACCGACCTAACTGACTCAACTGACATAACCAATTTTCATGCCCCGTCGCGGCCCGAAGGGCCATGATCGTTTAACTTTCAACCCGATGGCAAGAGGAGATGTTAAAATGACCAACAACGTCGTGATTGCGCTGTCCTGCGGTACGAATGACACCAACCGGGCCACCCGCGCCATTCACCTGGCCACCATCGCCCACAAGGAAGGCAAGAACACCACCCTTTTCCTTCTGGACGAAGGGGTTTACCTGGCCAAGCAGGGGATTATAACGCATGTGCGGGCGGCCACGGGCGATGTGGCCGACGACCTGCTGACATACCTCCAGGCCCACGAAGTGCCCATTTTGGTGTGCACGCCTTGTGCCGTCGCGCGGCAGATCAAGGAATCGGAGCTGATCGAAGGCGCCCGCATGGCCACCGCGGCCGAATTCATCAACATGTCCTGCGATGCCGCCGTGATCAGCCTGTAGGAAAAATCCGGTTTCGGGTTCAGCCCAGCCGCTGGTCTGCCAGTCTGGTTACGTGAGAAACTTTTAAGCTTCCGGAAAAAATTCCAAATCGCAAATAACAATTACCAAATAAATCACAATGACCAAAATTCGAAATCACAAACCTGTTCGGGAATTGGATATTGAGATTTGGGATTTATTTGGTCTTACAAATCAAGTGTTTTTTGGATGCGGTCGAGCATGGCCTGTTCGCGCTTACCCGATATTTCGTCCGCGCCGGCAATTTGCCTGGCGATCGAAATGGCTTTTACACGGTCTTTTTTGGTCGGCAGCAGCCGGGCCAATCCCTCTATGGCCAGTTTTTCGTTCAGCTCCAGAAGCCTGGCCTGTTCTTTGACCATGACCTTGTAGTGATCGGCAGCCAGTTTGCTGAGACGGCTATCGGCCTGAATGATTTTTTCGGCCACCGTAAACTGGCGTTTGTCCAGAACGCGGTCTGCTCCGGCCACGGCGATGAAGATGCGCACCATGGCTTCTGCGAAACCGCCTTCGACGGCTGCCATCCGGACCCAGGCATCGCGGCGGAGACGTGTTTTTTTGTCGATTTTTGGTGCCGCCGATCTCTCGTGGCCGGCCTGGGCCGAAGGGCCGAGCACCGATCGGGTCCAGGGCGAGCCGTACAGGAATTTAAACCAGAACTCCTGCGTCAGGTCCCGCAGGTCGCGGTAGTAATTCAAGCCGGCCTGCACCCCCTCCGAAAAAACGGTTTCGAGGGCCACAAACGGGTTGTCCGCCGCTGCCGGTCGACGGTGGGGTTTTACCAGTTCAGCCAGATGCTTGACCGGCTGCATGAAAGGGTTCAGATCCGAAAGCATATACCGTTCGACCCGCAGGGGGTGCAGCTGCCGGATTGTTTCGGCGGCCGTATCGGAAATACCGGCTTTGACCCAGGGACTGAGAAAGATACGGTACGTGTCGTCGTTAAAACGTGAAATGGTATTCGCCGGTAGAAACGCTTCCTCATCCTGCAGGCCGTCGTCCAGATCCAGAATATTCTCCATGGTTCGCGGCTCGAAGTGCACATCGTAATTCTCCAGCCACGGCTGGCTGGGACTGCCTTCTAAAATCATTTCGTAGAGGCCCGGTGCAAGGTATTCGAGCATATCGACACTGCCGATGATGCCGCGATGCTCCTTGCGGGCTACTTTGCCGGAGACGAAGATCCCCAGATGCCCGACATTTTCATGTACCATATAAACGATCACTTGGCCGTTGCTTTTGATTTCATCCACCGAGCCATAGACTTTTTTAATCCAGTTCAGGGCCTGGGGGGGCGGGGTGATATTGTCCGCGCTGGAGGCAAACACCAGGATCGGGTCCTTGAAATTTTTCAAATTGATGATTTTTTCTTTATTTAGTTGCAAGACACCCTGTTCGAGTTCGTTGCCGATAAACAGGCTCTCGACAATGAAGTGGATTTCTTCGGTGTTCATGTTGAAAAAGCCGCCCCACCACTTTTCAAATTCCAGAAATCTGTTTTCTTCGCTATCGATGTTGGAAAACACATGGTAGAGTTTTTTCCAATAGGTGTTGGCCGGATTGAGGTCCTCGAAGCCGGCCACCAGGTTGGCCCCGTCGAAATGACCCTTGCCCAGGTCGCACCAGAAAGAGGTCAGCCAGACCCCGCCCCACAGCCCGCCCTTATACCGCATCGGATTGGCGCCTTCCACCCCGCCCCAGTATGACAGGGGCGAGCCGTTGAAGACCATCGGTCCGGTCACATCGGGGCGGTCGGCACCGATCAGTGCTGCCGCCCAGCCGGCCTGGCAGTTTCCGATGACCGCGGGCTTGGGGGCATCGGGGTGTCTTGCGGCGACTTCTTCCAGAAAACGGATCTCGGCCGCGTGGACATCCGCTATGGTCTGCGCAGGTTCCGGATCGATATAAAACATGACAAAGTAGACCGGGTGACCGTAATCCAGTGCCACTCCGATCTGAGAGTTGACTTTCGAGCCGCCGATGCCCGGTCCGTGACCGGCACGCGGGTCGATGACCACAATCGGTCGCTTCGGCAGGCCCGGGTCGGCAGCTTCAGACTTTCTTGTCGACCGGCGCTCGCCCTGGCCTGCCGCGGTATCTTTATTGGATCGCCGGTCCAGGATACGAATCAGGGAATAGTTCACCGGTTGGTCGAACATGCGGCCATCGAGCACCATGTCATAGTCAAAAACCAGGACAGGCGGCTGGCCGGCTCTCAAATGCGCCAAATAATTGTTGCCGCGTTTTCTCAACGCGTCCATGAAAAGAATCATACGTTGGGTGCGATCCAACTGATATTCCAAGGCTGAAAACGATCCGTGCAGGGCCTGGGCAAATCCGGAAATTGGAATGAACTCGTGTATCATGTCGCTTCCTCGTGTTTACATTGTCGGGTCGGTTCCGGGCCCGGGAGGTTTTCAGGGTTCATCCCTGCCGCCGGCCGCCCGTCTGATCACCTAAGAGACTTCCAAGCTTCCGGGTTTGGGTGCTGAGGTTTGGGATTTATTTGGATTTTGTGGCCTGGAACTTGACATTGCTGAATGCCTCGATGGACGGGAGAGTCTCTGTCAAATTGCTTTGCAATATGAACCGGTACACCGTCGTGCGTTTGTCTCCGGAGCGTTTCAGCGCTCCCATTTTTACACCCCGATGCAGGTCCCGGCTGGCAGTAGCCGGTGAAATGGTCTTCAAATGGCTTTGGTATTCCTTGCGTGAAAACGTTTTATCTTTAAATGCCGCCCGGGCGATACCCAGTCGATTTTCGACGGTAAGCGTCACACCACGAGTCTCTGCAATCAGCTGATGGAGTGTTTTTGCTATCTGAGCAAGCGTAAACGCGACGAAAACGGTGCAGTCGCTGGTCGTATCCCCCATTGCGAGCGCATCGTAATACGCTTGCTGCCGCTCACGGATAAGATGCTCTACCGGCAGAAATTCAAATACCGGGTGATAGACCATCAAAAGACGGGTTTGCCAGAGGCGCCCCATGCGACCGTTGCCATCGATGAACGGGTGGATGTATTCCAGTTGATAGTGGAACCGACTGGATTTTATTAAGTGGTGGTCATCGCTCTCATTCAGGTAATTAAAAAGCGCCTGCATCATGACGTCTACTTTTTTCCAGTCAGGAGCCTCATGGAAAATATCATTTTTGCGAATTATCCCAATCGGACTTTGACGCATTGAACCTGGATTCTTCATGAGACCCTTCATCATAATACCATGTGCCTCTAAAAAGGAATCCATTTCAAGGGGGTTGAACTCCGGCAGACGACGATAAACGGTTATTGCATTTTGAACTTCCAATATTTCCTGCGGCGATCCGATAACGCGCTTTTTGTCCAACAAAGCGGTGATCTGGTCGCGCGTCAGAGAATTGCCCTCAATGGCCAAAGACGCCTGAATCGTGCGGATGCGGTTCTTACGTCGCAGCTGTGGATCCGGTTGAATCAAGTTCACGCCTTCCAGTTGACCGATGCATTCAGCGATCTCTGTAAGCGTATGAACGATTTCAGAAGTCATTTGACACGGTGTGAGGGCCTCGATCATGGATATATAATATCATTTGATACTATCAAGGTCAACATCACATCGCTATCCCCCGTTCAGCTTGACGACGACAATCGTCAGGTCGTCCTCCGGCTTCAGGTCGCCGCGGAATTCTTCCACGGTGTCATACACGGCCAGCAGAATATCGCGGGCGGATCGGCCGGCATGCTGTCGGATCACGTTTTTCAGGCGATCCTTTCCGAAAAGCTCGTCCTTTTCATTGCGGGTTTCCCAAATGCCGTCCGTTCCGATGAACAGGATTTGACCGTCCTTGACGGCCGTGGACGATTCGCCGTAAGCTATTTCCGCATCGATGCCCAGCGGCAGGCCCTTGCCCTTCAGGTTGACAAAAGTGTCTGTTGCGGGGTCATACAGCAGGGCCGGTTCGTGACCGGCCCGCACCCACTCGATGCGGTTTTCACCCCGGTCGACGCGGGCCAGAAACAGGGTCATGAAACGCCCGGAGCGCGCCACATCTTCGGTAAATCTCCGGTTGACATCGGTGACGATGTCCCCCAGGCCGCCGGGCATGGATACCCTCTGCCGGAGGAGGCCGCGGGCGGTGGCCATCAACAGGGCCGAAGGAAGACCGTGGTCGGAAACGTCGCCCACCGCAACGCACAACTGCTGCCGGCCCCCCTCTCCAACGCACAGGTAGTCGAAATAATCCCCGCCGGTCTCCTCGCTGTAAACGGCCATTCCGCGCACGTCCAGGCCGGGGAGGTCCGGCGCGATTTGCGGCAGAAGGTTGTATTGAATCTGCATGGCCACCTCCATCGCCTGCTGCAACTTGACGTGGGTATCCAGTTGCGGGCCGACCTGGTTGAAGACCCGCCCGAGGTCGCCGAATTCGTCCCGGCTGCGGATATCGACCCGGGCCTTGAAATTTCCCCGGGCCAGGTTTTTTGAGGCAGCAGTCAGAAGGTCCAGCGATCGTGTGACTGAGCGCGAAAACAGCAGCGCCAGGCCGGCGTTCAAAGCGATGAGCAGGGCCAGAAAGCCGGCCGTGAGCCGTTCGACTGAGCGCACGCGGGTTTCGATGGCCTGAAGGATATCCCGGGCATCGACCTTCTGGGATTTTTCGATGCGGTCTGTCAGGGCATCCGCCATCAAGTGGACGTTGTGAATCCCGAAGGCCCTCAATCCGACGATCGGCACAATGGAAAGAGCCAGCAACAGCATCAGCAGCTTCCAGCGGAATTTCATCGAGATCCTCATCCGGGTCCAGCGACATCGAGGTGAATCGACGCGGACATTCTTCTTGCCAGTCCTCCTTCCCAGGGAAACAGGACTGTCGTTTACCCCTCTACCAGCAATGGGGGAGTAGAACTCACAAACAAAAGCAAAAGCCGTGCCGCTATGACGACCACTGCGCCGAACTATTTCCGAATGAGACCGATCAGAAACGAGGCTCGTTGCACAAGCTGTCACGCCGGCTACGGTTGGAAAGACGCTGCATTTTATTTTTCAGACCTGACCAGGATGGGTGGAAACCTGGCTGTACTGGCAGTTTCTGCGACGACCGGGGCCCGATTTGTGCGTCAATTCATGCCTTCAAATTTACCAGCCTTAACGATATAGCCCGTTGTAAAATTTTCCTTCGTCTGCCAATTCTGAACTCTCCTCGTGTCTTCGAAAAATTGATCTATACGCAGAAAGTGATATCCGATCTATTGTATAATTCTGGTGATCTTGATAGATAATCCGCAGTGGTTTCCTTCGTTTTCCGCTACAGCCAGGCCATGGATTCGTTGCGTCGCCCTCAATTCTTAACGGATTCCAAGTGGTGGGAATGAGTTTGCAATCAAGGCGCTGCCGGGCGTGTTGTGGATATAGGCAGGCGTTAAGATAAAGGTTTAGACTGTGTTATTGGCCGGTCTTTTTTGTATTACATTTCAGCCAATTCCCCTCTGGTCTTGCCGAAAAAATCATTATCTTGACGCCTATAGACGGAAGCCGGCGACGAAACGCTTCGGGCTGGTGGTAAAGGGTGATGCGATGACAAAATCTGAAAACGACCTGATCTCCGAATTGAGAGAGCAATTGGAGTTCGAGACGCTGCTGCGCGAAATTTCCACCCACTTTGTCAATCTGCCCGCCGAGAGGATCGACGACGCCATCAGAGACGCCCAGCGCCGGATCTGCGAATACCTCGACCTTGACCGCTCGGCGCTGTGGCAATTCTCCGGCAATGAGGCCGGCGGGGCTTTTTTGACCCATATTCAGCAGCTGCCGGAGGCCCCGCTTCCCAGCGAATCGCTCGACGCTGGAAGCTCCTTTCCCTGGCTGCTGGAACAGGTGCAGCGCAAAGGAATCGTTGCCATATCCCGCCTTGCGGACCTGCCGCCGGAAGCCGATTGCGACCGGGAGTCCTTTAAACGCTGGGGTACCCGATCCAGTGTTGTGGTGCCGCTCTATATCGGCGACAGGGTCGCCGGCGCCCTGTCCTTCGCCCGCCTGCAAAGGGAAGGGGATTGGCCGGTGCATATTGTCGAGCGATTCGTGCATGTCGCACAGGTGTTTACCAATGCACTGGTCCGCAAACAAGCCGAGGAGACCGTCAAAGAGCGTCTGGAATTCGAGTCGCTGATGTCCAGTATTTCGGCGTGCTTTGTCAACCTGCCGGCCGAACAGATAGACGGTGCGATCGAAGATGCCCAGCGCCAGGTCTGCCAATGCCTGGGGCTGGATCTGTCTGTGCTTTGGCAGTGGTCAGCAGAATCGCCACGTTTCTTCACGCTGACGCATCTTCACAGCCCGCCGGAGGGCCCGACGCGCCCGGAGCGGATCGATGCGCAGGAATCGTTTCCTTGGGTGTTTCAGAAGATGCTGCGCGGCGAGACATTGGTTCTTTCCACAGAGAATATGCCGCCGGAGGCCTGTCGCGATCAGGAATCCCGCCGCTTTTACGGCGTCCAGTCGTCGGTGATTATCCCGCTTTCGACCGGCGGCGGACCGCTTATCGGCGTATTGGATTTCGACACCCTGAAGGAAGAACGGTCCTGGTCGAAACCTCACGTGAAACGGCTTCAACTGGTCGCACAGGTATTCGCCAATGCGCTCGCGCGGAAGTACGCCGAGCAGGACCTTCGTAAAAGCGAGAACCGCCTCTCGCTGGCGGCGGATTCAGCCGAGGCGGGTCTCTGGGAGCTCGATTGCCACACGGATCTGTTTTGGACCACCGGACAGGCCCGGACAATTTTCGGTTTTGGTCCCCGGGAAGTCATCAGCATGGAACGCTTCGAGGCAGCGGTGCACCCCGACGATCTCGAACTTGTCCGGAAAGCCATCCACCGGGCCCTGGGCGAGCGCGATTCCGTAAACGCTGAATACCGGATTCTTACCGATGACGGCCGGGTGAAGTGGATTGCATCCCGTGGCCGGACCTTTTTCAACCCCACTGGAGAGCCGGATCGCCTGATGGGGGTGTCGATCGACATCACCGACCGCAAGCACATGGAAAGCGCACTCAAAGAGCAACTGGAGGAGATCGAGAAGCTGAAGAGCCGGCTTGAAAATGAGAATGTGTATCTGCGCAAAGAACTCAGGATGGAAAAAGGGTTCGAAGAAATCGTAGGCGAGAGCAAGGTCCTCAAAGCGGTGACCATGGCGGCCAAGCAGGTCGCCACCACCGATGCCACCGTCCTGCTTCTCGGCGAAACCGGGACCGGCAAGGGGATGATAGCCTATGCCATCCATCAGTTGAGCGCCCGCCAGAACCGGCCGCTCGTTACGGTGAACTGCTCGGCCCTACCTCAAAACCTCATCGAAAGCGAACTCTTCGGCCGCGAGAAAGGCGCCTTCACGGGCGCGCACGCCCGGCAGGCGGGTCGCTTCGAAGTGGCCGACGGCGGGACGATCTTCCTCGATGAGATCGGTGAAATGCCCCTCGAACTCCAGTCGAAGCTCTTGCGGGTGCTTCAAGAGGGAGAGTTTGAAAGGCTCGGCAGCGCCCAGACGATCAAGGTGGACGTCAGGGTGATTGCCGCAACCAGCCGCGACCTCAGGCAGGAGGTCCGCGCAAGGCGGTTCCGAGAGGACCTGTATTACCGGCTCAACGTTTTTCCCATCCCGATCCCGCCCCTCAGGCAGCGGACCGAAGATATCCCGCTGCTGGCCCAATACTTTACGAATAAATACGCCCGCAAGATGGACAAACTGATCGAGGGCATTCCCAAGGCCACGCTAAAGGCGTTTATAAGGTATAACTGGCCGGGCAATGTCAGGGAACTGGAACACGTGATCGAACGTGGTGTCATTCTCACCCCCGGAACCATGCTTAAAATGACCGATCAGCTGATACCTTTACAAACCGGCGATTCAAATGACAATCCGCTGAAGGATCTGGCCGCCGCGGAACGCGAGCATATCCTGAGGGTCCTGCGCGAGACCGGCTGGAGAATCAACGGACCTTCCGGGGCCGCCGCAATCCTGAAACTCCACCCGAGCACCCTTCGCTTCCGGATAAAGAAGCTGGGCATTCGTCGCCCGGTCTGAATCGCTTCCACCCTGCCGGCTATCCTCAAAATGTTGATAATTTGCAAAATACTGAGATCCAACCGACTGTTTTCTCCTTTTCCCCGCGGGCTTCAGTTGCCAAAATAATCTATAATTTCAAACAATTGTCTATTTATCACCATCGTTCGACGATTTTGGCACGGTATTTCCTTAGTCTCAAGTGTATCCCATAGGAATCCGGTAGTCCGACCATCAAAATTTATACAGCCCTTTTGGCGGCAGGGTCCCACACATTTGGAGGCAGTTCCGGACCACCTTTCTCAGCGCTTGAAAGAAAAAGAGTTGAAAGCGATCCAAAGACTGCAAGAACCCGGACAGGGCATCTGGTTAGACCACATCACGCGCGACCTGCTGACGTCCGGTAAATTTGAGCGTTACATCGCAGAGTTGCCGGTGACGGGCCTGACCACCAGCCCGGACATCTTCGATCGGGCCATCACTAACAGCTCGGTTTATGATGGCGCAATCCGCAAAAAATTAAAAGCGGACCGGCTGGGGGAAGATCTCTATTATGACCTCGTACTGGAGGACATCCGTCGTGCGGCCGACCTTCTCAGGCCGCTATATGAACAAACCGGCGGCGTGGACGGGTGGGTGTCGCTGGAAATGTCGCCTCTGCTGGACTATAACACGGAATATACTCTCGCTTTGGCCAAGGACCTTTATGCCCGACTGCAACGTCCCAATCTTTTGGTCAAGATTCCCGGCACCACTGCCGGACTGCCGGCAGTCGAGGAGGCGATCTTCGCCGGCGTGCCGGTCAACGTGACCCGCCTGTTCTCGCACGAGCACTACCTGGCGGCGGCCGGGGCGTTTTTGCGCGGCGTCGAGCGGCGCATCGCCGCCGGTTTAGAGCCGAACGTCGGCTCCGTCGCCTCGATGTCTGTCAGCCGCTGGGATGCCGCAGTCAGGGACAGGGTGCCCGATTCGCTGCGCAACACCCTCGGTGTCGCCGTGGCCCGGTGCGCCTACAAGGCTTGCCGCGACCTGTTGAACTCGTCGCGCTGGCAGCGCGCGCACAGTGCCGGCGCCCGGCCGCAACGTCTCCTGTGGGTCGATACTCAAACTGTCGACCCCGCAACTCCGGACGATTTTTATATCAGGGCCCTGGCAGCGCCTTTTGCGGTCATCACCCTGTCCGAACGCACTTTGAAGGCTTTCATGGATTGCGGTGATAGCGGGGAGTTGATGCCGGTGGACGGCGGCGACTGCGAGGCCTTGCTGGCCCGCTTTGCCGCGAGCGGCATCGACGTCGATACCCTGTCGGCCGAACTCCAAGACGAAGGCGCCTCGTCGGCGATCAAATCCTGGATTGAACTGATGTCGGCGATCGCCGCCAAGAGTGCCGCCCTTGCGCAGGGCCAATCGCGATAAGCTGCCGGGCGGGCCGCACTCCGTGAAGACGCTGAAGGTCGCTGAAAGGATTGAACGCATAATAGACAACAAAGTAGGGGGGAGAACCAAATGTCGAAGGGAGGGATAACAATGAAAAAGAGAGACATCGGAATCGTTTTAGCACTGTTTTTATTGATAATGGGTATCGGTCACTCGACAGCTATTGCATCTGGTGATGCGGATTCAGTCATGTGTGACAACGGAGTGGTTCAAATCGGTGATTTCTTCCAAACCGTTCAGGACAAATGCGGCGAACCGGACAAGAAAGAGGGTAAATTCTGGCGATATGATTTCGGCCCTTCCGAACCGGTTTACACGGTTGAATTCGACGAAAACGGCAAAGTCGTCCGAATAGTAGAGGACCAGGGGGGCGGCCAATAGGGCTGGCGAAGGAGAAGCGATGACCGACACAGACACGACTATCCTTCCCGACGAAAAAGGAATCCGCCATACGTTAAAGCGGTATTTAGGCCCTGATGGCGTGACCATGATTCTCTTGGGGCTGCTCGCCATCGTTGGAATCGGAATTACGGATTTTTCTCCACAGCTCAGTCATTGGTACTGGCTCGCGATGGTACCTGCTACCGGGATTGCCTGCATCGTCATGGAATGGTCACGAACGCGGAAAAAGGGTCTCAGCGGCATGGCCATCATCAAGAATGAGGTCTTGACATGGCTCGGCGTGTTGGTTGCGGTTAACCTGGTGTACTTCCTTTTTCACTCGGGACGTCTCGACAGTGAAAACACCGGACTGGTCATCCTTTTAATACTGGCGTTGGCCACTTTCCTGGCCGGACTGCGACTGGGGTGGCGGCTGTGTATTTTGGGTTTGCTGTTGGGGGGTGCCCTGATTTTGGCCACCTACCTGGAAGAGTTCCTCTGGATTGTTCTGATGGTGGTTCTGGCTGCCGCGGCCGGCATTTATTTATTGGCGCGGCACCAATCCAACCCTGAGGACGGGGACCGGTAAACCCATCGCCAACCCGACTTCTGTAACACAAGCGATGTTAAAATCGGACAGGGGTGTCCGGAACGCCCTTGCTCGATAACCAAAGGAGATGAGGTATGATGATACGCAACCGTTATTTGGTTTTGATCACGTTGGTACTGCTGTCGGCCTTCATGGCGTTTCAGCCCGGCACTGCCGCATCAGCCGAACAGAAGCCGCTGATCGTTCAGGTGCTGTTCGTGCAGAATGCCGAAGCCGTTGTCTTTGGCAAGGGAACGCTTACGCTCAAAGGCGTGAGCCCCATGACGGTTTTTTTCTCCGACCGTCCGGTGCGCCTTGCCGGGCACTTTAACACAAAGGACGAGTTCGTGCCGCTTTGGGATGAGGGGAAAGACAGCTTCCTCAAGGACCCCCCCAACGCCACCGTGTCCATGTATGAAAAAGGCCGGGAGCAGCTCACAGATGTGGTCGTCAAACTGAGCAAACCGCGGATAGCAGGCAAAGATCTGACCTACGACATTAAGGTCATCGAGGGGAAGGTGCCGCAGAAAGGCGGTGCCTGCTCGGTTTTCATCGACATCATCGGGCTGCCGTTTACACCGCTCTCATTTGCCGGCGTTGCGCGGCGGACGGCGTATCGAACGGTGATGTGGGACACGGCCGCAACCTCTGCCGCTGCAACCGCCACCATGGCGGCCTATCCGACCAACGTCACCGTGAACGAAACCGTGGCGCCGCCGCCCGCAACGGCCGTGACGAACAGTCAGGCCGAGGCTGTCGCACGCCTCAAGGAGCTCAAGTCGCTGCAGAAGCAAGGGCTCATCACGGAGGCTCAATACCAGGAAGAGTCGCAAAAACTCCTGAATCAGATCGTGGAATGAGGAAGTATGACAATCAGATGCAATGCAGTTTATAGGGAGGATTGACCCATGAAAAGAGGATTACTGGTAACGACTATTTTGATGACCGTGCTGATGGCACAGGTCTGCTTGACGGTCACTTCGAGTTCGGCTGCGGACAGTGCGAAGAAAGCTGACGTTCTCTTCGTGCAGACTGCGCACGATGTCAGGCTCGACGGCGAAAAATTGATTTTAAAAGGAATCAGCCCCACGGTGCTGTTTTTCACCGATCGTCCGGAGCGAGTCGCCGGCAACATGGCCAACGACAGGTATCTCAAGTTGTGGCAGGAGGACGGCAAGGACAGTTTTCTGGCCGATCCGCCGAATGCCACCCTGTCGGTATTTGCCGGCGACACGGTCGGGGAACTGGTGGTGACCTTGCGCAACCCACGGTTCACTGGTGACGATCTCACCTATGACATAAGCGTCATCAAGGGCAACCCGCTTGAGAAAGGCGGTCCCTGCGCGCTGTTTATCGATATCATCGGGATGCCGCTGACGCCGCTTTCTTACGCCGGTGTGGCGCGACGATCAGTTTACCGTCGTTGGTAAGGAAATTGGCGCGGGGCAATTCCATCTGTAATTTAACCGGTAACGGAAGAAAGGAGTTTAAGAGATGCAATCGTTAAAGAAGAGATCTATTGGCATGAAGATGATGGCGGTGGGGATTCTTATCCTATTCGCCGGTGCGGGCTGCGCCACCAACGGAGGCCTTTCCACCATGACGGATACCACGAAAGGCGGTATCTTGGGAGGTGCCGGCGGGGCGGCCATCGGAGCCATCATTGACAGCGCCAATCCATGGGCCGGCGCGCTCATCGGGGCCGCCGGCGGGGCGCTCACCGGTGCCGTCGTAGGGCATTTCATGGACGACCGCAAAAAGGACCTTGAAAAGGCCCTGGCGCCCCAGATCAACGCTGGGGAGGCGTCGGTGCAGATCCTGGCCGACAACGCCCTGCTGGTGACGGAGACGGGGGCCACGGCCTTTGCGCCCGGTTCCGCGGTGGTCAACTCGGGTTTCATCCCGACGCTTCAGACGATCGCCAAAGTGGTCAATACGTACGGCAAGACGACGATCGCTGTGATCGGCCATCCCGACCGCACCGGCACGGAGGCCGAGCGGCGGGCGCTCGCCGACCAGCGGGCCGAGGCGATCCGGACCATGCTTCTGGGGATGGGGGTTTCGCCCATCCTGGTGACGGCCTCCGGCAATCCCAACAGCCAATATATGGACGGGCGGGCCGAGGTGGTGATCCATCCATTGACCTCCGCCTGAGACGGTCGAACGGTGGTCCAGGTATCCACCAACGGCATAGGGTATACCCAATCCACGGCATTTGTGTCCCCGGCGATAGCGGGAGGCTGATATGGGATGCCGGTGAGATCCTGCAGGTTCAATCGATTTGCTTGAACCATAAAGACAGTGAGAGGACAGGCAATGAAAATTGAAAAACTATTCATACGGATAGGATTACTGTTTCTATTGGCAATCTATGCTTGCGGCGGCGCCTCCGTACCTCCAGGTGCCAAGAAAATCGGCCGCTACGAGGGCAGCTTCACGAGTGCTCCGTTATCCGGATCCTGCCAGTTTGACCTATACCGGCTGCCGGACGGCAGCGGCACGTTCGAGGGCGCTTTTCAGGGATTGGAGGAGGATGTGTTTCTCACCCTGAAAGGGACCATTACCGGCAACCATCTCGAAGGGACCGTGTTCGGTGAAGACGTCTTCGGCGGCAGCACCGTTTCCGGCGATTTGTCAGCCGATGAGAACGAGGTGAGCGGCACTTTCTCCCTGAACGCGCCCTATTCGCCCTCAGGAAACTGGAGCGCCAGGAGGAAATAGCTGCGGCAGGATGGACAGCCGGTCCCGCATTCATGAAATTGATGCGTTCAATAATTCTGCCGGCTCTAACAACCGGCATCTTGTCAATCCGAAAAGGAGGAGAAGAGAAATGAGTCTAATCCGGAAATCAATCATATATTTAGCGCTGGCCGCCCTTGCGTTAACCGGCGCAACGGCCACGGCCCAGCAGATCACGGGCACATTGGGTGCGCCCGATGCCACCACGACCATCAGCGGCAAGCAGCTGCCGCCGCCCGAACCGAAGTTCGGCGGCGTGATCAAGCACGATGCCCTGCAGTCGAAAGCGTGGTGGGCGCCACGCGTCGTGGCGCCCAAAAGCGCACCGAACGTGCTGCTGATCATCACCGATGACGCCGGCTTCGGCGTCCCCAGCACCTTCGGCGGCGTGATCCCGACGCCGACGATGGATCGCATCGCAAACGAGGGTCTGCGCTACAACCGGGTCTTCTCCACCGCGCTGTGCTCACCTACGCGGGCGGCGCTGATCACCGGGCGCAATCACCATTCGGCCGGCTTCGGCGTCATCTCGGAGCAGTCGACGGGTTTCCCAGGTTACAATAGCATTATTAACGAGGACAAGGCCACCATTGGCCGCATCCTTCTCGAAAACGGCTATTCCACGGCGTGGTTCGGCAAGGACCACAACACGCCGGCTTTCGCCGCCAGCCAGGTCGGGCCGTTTGACCAGTGGCCGACCGGCATGGGCTTCGAGTATTTCTACGGCTTTGTCGGCGGCGACGCCAACCAGTGGCAGCCAAACCTGTTCCGCAATACGACGCAGATTTATCCGTTCGAGGGCAAGCCGGATTGGAACCTCATCACCGGCATGGCCGACGATGCCATCGACTATATTTCGCGGATTCACCAGACCGACCCGTCCAAGCCGATCTTTATCAAGTACGCGCCCGGCGCTACGCACGCGCCGCACCACCCGACCAAGGAGTGGGTGGACAAGGTCCGCGCCATGCACCTGTTCGACGACGGTTACAACAAGCTGCGCGAGCGCATCTTCGAGAACCAGAAGAAGCTGGGTGTGATCGCCAGGGATGCGAAGTTGACGCCCTGGCCCAACGAGGTGCTGAAGCCGTGGGACGATCTCAGCCCGGAGGCGAAGAAGCTCTTCATCCGCCAGGTCGAGGTTTTCGCCGCCTACGCCGCTTACAACGACCATGAGATCGGTCGCGTGATCCAGGCCTTCGAAGACCTCGGTAAGCTCGACAACACGCTGATCATCTACATCAACGGCGACAACGGCACCAGCGCCGAGGGCGGGCCGCTGGGCACGCCCAACGAGGTGGCGTTCTTCAACGGCCTCAGTGAACTGCCCGTGGACGTGCAGATGAAGTTTTACGACGTCTGGGGCACCGAGGAGACTTACAACCACATGTCGGCCGGATGGTCCTGGGCCTTCGACACCCCTTTCGACTGGTTCAAACAGAACGCGTCAAGGCTCGGCGGCATCAACCAGAACATGGTGGTCTCCTGGCCGGCGCGCATCACGGACAAGGGTGCGCTGCGCGAGCAGTTCATCCACGTGATCGACGTCGTGCCCACAATCCTCGAGGCCGCCCGCATCCCCGCGCCCGAGATGGTTGACGGTATCAAGCAGGCGCCGATCGAGGGCACCAGCTTCCTCTATACCTTCGATGCCGCCAATGCAAAAGCACTGTCGCGGCACAAGACCCAGTACTTCGAGATGATGGGCCAGTGGGCGCTCTACGATGAAGGCTGGCTGCTGAGCACCAAGGTCAACCGCGCTCCGTGGCAGGCCTTCGGTGCAGCGAACCCCGACCCCCTGAACAACCAGGTGTTCCAGCTCTACGACCTGACCAAGGACTTCAGCCAGGCCGACGACATCGCCGCAAAGCACCCGCAGAAAGTAGCGGAGTTGCGCAAGAAGTTCGTCGCGGAAGCGAACAAGTACCAGGTTTTCCCGCTGGATGCCTCGGTGGCGGCGCGCATCGTCGCACCGCGTCCGAACATCACCGCTGGGCGCACCGAGTTCGTCTACACAAGGCCGATGGTGGGACTCCCGCAGGGCGATTCGCCGTTCCTGCTCAATAGCTCCTACACCATCACGGCGGATATCACTGTCCCCGAGGGGGGCGCCGAGGGAATGATCCTGACCTCGGGCGGGCGCTTTGCCGGCTACGGCTTCTACCTGCTCAAGGGCAAGCCGGTGTTCCTATGGAACCTGGTCGATCTCAAGCGCATCAAGTGGGAGGGACAAGAGGTCCTCGCACCCGGCAAGCACACGCTGGAGTTCGACTTCAAGTATGGCGGCCTCGGCGTGGGAACGCTCGCCTTCAACAACTTGAGCGGACTTGGCCGGTCCGGTACCGGCACGCTCAAGGTGGACGGCAAGTCAGTGCAGACCATCAAGATGGAGCGTACGTTGCCCATGATTCTGCAATGGGATGAAAGCTTCGACATCGGCTCGGACACGCTCACCGGCGTGAACGACGCCGACTATCAGCCGCCGTTCCCGCTGACCGCCAGGCTGAACAAGCTGACGATCAGGGTGGACCGGCCGCAGCTTTCGCCCGAGGATATCAAGAATCTGGAAAAGGCCGAGGCCGAAGCGCTCGACGGTTCGCCGTTGCGTCATGTGCAGCCCGGACCGCAATAGCCCGACAGCATCGCACAGCCCGCGGGCCGCTCTCGCAACGGAGCGGTCCGCGAATTCGCGCCTGATGGACCCGTGGGCGAAGGCCGGCGATAGGCGCTGCGTGTGGCGCCAGCAGGCCTCGACGGCGCTTGAAGCGGCGGCATCCTGATCGCTGGCCCCGGTTGCTTGGGTTGAACTCCGCCTGCCGGTTCGCAATTGACAGAGTGCATCCGGAGGAAAAAGCGATGAAGAATTTCGTAGTGTGCCTGCTGTCGACACTGGTGCTTGCCTGCGGGGTTTTCGCGGGGCGGACCATGGCGCAGGACACGGAAGCGCTGACGGTCAGGGCCGTAAAATCGAGCGCCGTCTCCGAATCCGGGTTCGACATGCTGCAGGGCCGATGGGTGCGACCCGACGGTGGCTACGTGATCACCATCCTCGGCGTCGACCCCGACGGCAAACTCGACGCCGCCTACGCGAATCCCAGGCCGCTCCCGTTCGCGGAGGCCCGGGCGTCGCGGGACGACAAGACCATCAGGCTCTTCTTCGAGTTGCGCGCCGGCGGCTACAACGGGTCCACCTACACCCTCACCTACGACCCGGCCAATGACGTTCTCTATGGCGTTTACTACCAGGCGGTCGCGCGGCAGAAGTTCAACGTCTATTTCGAACGGGCCAAGTAGGAGGCACGGCGTTCTACCCGCTGATAGTTCTTTTAATATTTGGAAAGGTGAATGAGCAGGACAGATGATCGGTTGGACTTGGCCGGCCGCCGGTGATCAGTTGCGTTTCATTGACGACGAACTGAAGAAGGCCAACGCGGCACTCGGCGGCGGCAGGATCGAGGCGCTGTTCATGGAAGGCTACCGCGAGTTCATCTTCCTGCCGAGCGCCAAGCAGTCCTACCGCACGCTGTTCCTGTCACTGGCCGACAAGCAGATGGCGCCCGGTGTTTTCCATTGCACCACCGGCAAGGACCGCACCGGCTGGGCCGCCGCCGCGCTGCTGATGCTGCTCGGCGTGCCCACATCAACAAAAGGAGAAGAGTATAAGTACACTGGCAGTCATCGGATACGACAGTGGTTTCAAGGCGGAAGAGGTTCGGCTCAAGCTGAGGAAGCTGCAGAAGGACTATCTGATAGACCTGGAAGACGCGGTCGTGGCCGTTAAAAATGAAAAGGGCAAGGTCAAGCTGCACCAGGCCGTCAATCTGACGGCGGCCGGCGCCGTCGGGGGGGGCTTCTGGGGTTCGTTGATCGGCCTGATTTTCTTGAACCCTCTGCTGGGGGCCGCTGTGGGCGCAACGGCCGGGGCGCTGTCCGGCGCGCTCTCCGATGTCGGCATCGACGACAAGTTCATGAAGGAGCTGGCGGCCACAATGACCCCCGGCAGTTCGGTGCTTTTTGTCCTGGTGCGCAAGGCCACGCCGGACAAGGTGCTCGCGGAACTGGAGGGATCGGGCGGCAAGGTTCTCAAGACCTCGCTGTCGCATGACGATGAGGCCAAGCTGCAGGCGGCCTTGAGCGCGGCCAAGGCTTGAAAGGCTCATAAAAGTGACATCGAACCTTGTTCATACTGGATTCAGTGAGGCTATCCGGCAGACAGTCGTCTATTATCGGATTGATCCGATATTTTGTTGATCCGAAATATGGAGGAGGGAAAATGAAAGTCATTCAGAAATCAGCCGTTCGCTTTGTGCTGCCGGTCTTCGCTTTTGCCGTTGCGGCGGTGGTGCTGGCGGCCTGCGCCGCCCAAAAGGCGGGAATGCAGCCGTCGCTCACGGCTGCTCCGGCGGCAAAGGCGTATGCGTACTCGACCCGGATTCCACCGGGTATCGAGGTGCCGGACACGGTCGAAACGTCCATCGGGACCCTGAATCTGAACGACGGCTATCCCGATGACGCGACCACGCAGAAAGTCTATGACAACCTGGACGCCTCGCGGGCGCTGCAGGCTTACCTGCTGGCCATCCCGATCGTGAACCAGGCCAGCATGCGCGCCACGCTCCG
>JBAPWQ010000541.1:0-2732 GCA_049283795.1 Desulfobacterales bacterium
TGGCGCCCTATTACCTGGAGAAGGCCCGCTTCGGCTACCGCATGGGCCCGGGTCAGATCCAGGACCACATGGTCCACGACGGTCTCTGGGACGTGGTCAACGATTTTCACATGGGCGTTTCAAACGAACTGTGCTCCGCCCGCTACGACGTGAGCCGCGAAGACCAGGACCGCTACGCGGCCGAATCCTACCGCCGGAGCCTGGCAGCCATCTCGGCCGGAAAATTCACCGATGAAATCGTTCCGGTGCCAATTTCGCACCCCAAGAAAGATCCGGTCATCTTCGCCCGGGACGAGTGCCCGCGGGAGACCTCTTACGAGGCCCTGGCCCGGATGAAACCGGCCTTCCAGAAGGACGGGGTCGGCACGGCCGGCAATGCCTCGATCATCAGCGACGGCGCCGCGGCGGTGGTGGTCATGGCCCGCGAGAAAGCCGAGGCCCTGGGATGCCGGATCATGGCCGCCATCGGCGCGCAGGCCTCGGCCGGCATCGACATGAAGTACGTCCTGGTGGCCCCGATCTGGGCGGTGCCCAAGTGCCTGGCAAAGGAGGGCATCGCCAAGGATGACGTCGATCTCTACGAAATCAACGAAGCCTTCAGCGGCTCGACCGTGGCGGTCCTGCGGCAGCTCGACCTCGACCCGGCGATTGTCAACGTCAACGGCGGCAGCGTGGCCCTGGGCCACCCGATCGGCGCCAGCGGCTGCCGGGTGCTGGTCACCCTGCTGCACGAAATGATCCGGCAGGACAAGAAGCTCGGCCTGGCCTCTTTGTGCCTGGGCGGCGGCGAGGCGGTCGCCATGATCGTGAAGCGGTGAGAAACTGCGGGTTGGGTGTTCGGGTTGCGCGTTGCGGGTTACAAATCGACACCGAATCGGTTCGTACCACGGATGCCTGAACTCGAAACCCGTACCCCGTAACCCGCAACCCATAATTTCTAATCCAGGAGGACCTTATGACTATCCAAACCTTCGGTGTGATCGGTGCGGGGCAAATGGGCAGCGGCATCGCGCAGGTGGCCGCGGCCAGCGGGCTGGCGGTCATCATGAACGATATCAAGCCGGAGTTCGTCGAGCGCGGCCTGGCGGCTATCGACCGGAATTTGGTGCGCGGCGTCGAAAAAGGTAAAATGAACGCCGAAGAAAAGGCGGGCGTGCTGAAAAGAATTCGCACCAGCGTTAATCTTAAAGACATGGCTGCCGCGGATTTCGTGGTCGAGGCGGCCACGGAAAACGAACCGCTCAAATTTCAAATTTTCCGCACCCTGGACGACTGCTGCCGGCCCGAGGTCATCCTGGCCACCAATACCTCCTCGATTCCCATCGGCCGCATCGCCGCCCAAACCGGCCGCCCCCGGAATGTCATCGGCATGCACTTCATGAATCCGGTTCCGCTGATGAAGCTGGTGGAAATTATCCGCGGGCTCGCCACCGCGGACGAAACCTTCGAAACGACGCGCGACCTGGCGCTGAAATTCGGTAAAACGCCGGCCGAATCGAACGACTATCCCGGATTTATCGCCAACCGCGTCCTGATGCCGATGATCAACGAAGCGATTTACTGCCTCTTTCACGGAGTGGGCAGCCGCGACGATATCGACTCGGTGATGAAGCTCGGCATGAACCATCCAATGGGCCCTCTGGCTCTGGCCGATCTGATCGGCCTGGACACCTGCCTGGCCATTATGGAGACGATTTACAGCGGTTTTTGCGATTCGAAATACCGCCCCTGTCCGCTGCTGCGCAAATATGTCGAAGCCGGCTGGCTCGGCCGCAAGAGCGGAAAAGGGTTCTACGATTACACTGCCTGATGGTTTTTTTACCGCCCGCCGGTTGGACGGCCTGGCCGGTTTGGCGACCGTGACCCGGCATCGAAATCGGCGGCGGTGGTTCTTTTTGCAGTAAGATACCCATGGCAACCGCTTTGAAACCGAAGGATGTGCGATGGCATTTGCCTTGAATGACGAGCAACTGATGATCCGGGCGATGGTGCGCGAATTTGCCCGCAAGGTCCTGGCCGTAACCGCCGCCGAGCGCGATCGCACCAAGGCCTTTCCGGCCGAAAATCTCAAGAAAATGGGCGAACTCGGGCTTCTGGGCATGATGGTGCCGATAGAGTACGGGGGCGAGGGTGCCGACACCCTGAGCTATGTGGCGGCCCTGGCCGAGGTGGCCTACGCGTGCGCGGCCACGGCCGTGGTGATGTCGGTCCACAACTCGATTGTGTGCGAAAGCCTCCTGCACTTCGGCACCGAAGACCAGAAGCAAAAGTACCTCAAGCCGCTTGCCGCCGGACGCTTCATCGGCGCGTTCGCTCTGACCGAACCGCATGCCGGCTCGGACCCGGTAAGCCAGAGCACCGCCGCGGTGCGGGACAAGAAGCACTACATCATCAACGGCACCAAGCGCTTTACCACCACCGGCAAGAACTCGGGGCTGGTGATCGTGACCGCCAAGACCGACGAGTCCCTGCGCCACAAGGGCATCAGTGCTTTTTTGGTGGAGAAAAAGACCCCCGGCCTGATCGTCGGCCGCGAAGAGGAGAAAATGGGCCTGCGGGCCTCGGACACGACCGATCTGATTTTCGAAGACTGCCGGGTGCCGGTGGAAAACCGTCTCGGCGGGGAGGGAGAAGGGTTCAAGATCGCCATGAAGGCCCTGGACGGCGGACGCATCGGCATTGCGGCTCAGTCGGTCGGGGTGGCGCAGGCCGCCCTGGATGCGACCGTCAAA
>JBAPWQ010000542.1:0-10727 GCA_049283795.1 Desulfobacterales bacterium
CGCTCTACCAGACCAACATCATGATCAATGCCTTGATTTACGTGATGCTTGGCTTGGGCATCAATATCGTGGTGGGACTCGCCGGCCTGCTCGATCTGGGCTATGTTGCCTTTTACGCGGTCGGGGCCTATTCCTACGCGCTCCTGAACTATCACTTCGGACTCAACTTCTGGTTTGCCCTGCCGATCGGTGCCGGCGTGGGGGCCACCGTCGGAATTCTCCTCGGCTACCCGGTGCTGCGGTTAAGGGGCGATTACCTGGCGATCGTCACGCTCGGATTTGGCGAAATCATCCGCCTGGTGCTCGAAAACTGGAACGACTTTTCTTTCGGCCCGAGCGGCATCGCCAACATTCCGCGGCCCGGCGTATTCGGCATCGACATGTCGCTGGAGCAATCGACCATCTTCATCTATTTCCTCATGATCGGCCTGGTCATTTTCACCATTTTCGTTGTCAACCGGCTCCAGGATTCGCGCATCGGACGCGCCTGGATCGCTTTGCGGGAGGATGAAGTCGCCTGCCAGGCCATGGGCATCGACCGCACCAAAACGAAGCTGACCGCCTTCGCCTTGGGGGCCACCTGGGCCGGGATGGCCGGGGTGGTTTTCGCGGCCAAGACCACCTTCATCAACCCGGCCAGTTTCACAATCTGGGAATCGGTCATCATCCTGTGCATCGTCGTCCTGGGCGGCATGGGATCGATCGTGGGGGTCATATTCGGAGCGCTGGTCCTGATTCTGCTGCCGGAATACCTGCGGGCCTTCTCCGAATACCGCATGCTCATTTTCGGGGCCGTCCTGGTGACGATGATGGTGTTTCGTCCCGGCGGCATCATCAGCAACGTGCGGCGATCCTACGAATTCAAAACTCCTCCCAAACGCGAGAAAACATCATCGATCGAGGTGTGACGGGCAAGCGATCTATGGAGCCGATTCTGGAAGTGAATAATCTCACCATGGACTTTGGTGGCCTGCGTGCCCTGGATGGCGTCGATCTGGACATGCACAAGGGTGAAATCGTCGCGTTGATCGGGCCCAACGGTGCCGGCAAGACCACCTTTTTCAACTGCATCACCGGGATCTATCCGCCCACGAAAGGGGACATGACGGTCCGTCCGCCCCGCAAGAGAACCGTCAAGCTCAACGGGCTCAAGCCCAACATGGTGACCGAAGTCGGTCTGGCGCGCACGTTTCAGAACATCCGGCTTTTTCCCACCATGACGGTGCTCGAAAATATCATGGTGGGTCGGCACTGCCGCCTGAAGTCCGGCATTGCCGGGGCGATTTTCCGCCCACCGGCGACCCGCCAGGAAGAGCGGCGGGTGGTGGATGACAGCTACCGCATTCTGGAGAAAATCGGCCTGGAGCGGTTCGTCAACGAGTTTGCCAAGAACCTGCCCTACGGTGCCCAGCGCAGGCTTGAAATCGCACGGGCCATGGCCACCGATCCATTCATCCTGCTGCTCGACGAACCGGCCGCCGGGCTGAATCCGCGCGAGACCGACGAACTCGATGAACTGATTCTCAAGCTGCGCGACCAGGAAGAGGTGGCCATCCTGCTCATCGAGCATGACATGAAGCTGGTGATGAGCCTTTCCGACCGCATCTTCGTGGTCGACTACGGAAAAAAAATCGCTCAGGGGACACCCGCGGACATCAAAAACAACCCGGTTGTCATCAAGGCTTACCTCGGGGAAGATATCGATGCTTGAGCTGAGGAACGTCGAGACTTTTTACGGCAACATCCAGGCCCTGAAGGGGATCAGCATCAATATTTCGCAAGGCGAAATCATTACCCTCATCGGTGCCAACGGCGCCGGCAAAAGCACGACCCTGATGTCGATCTGCGGCATTGTTCCCCCCCGCTCCGGTGAAATACTTTTCATGGGCCGCTCCATTCACGACCTCAGCCCCAACAAGATCGTGGCCCTGGGAATCAGCCAGGTGCCGGAAGGGCGGCGGATTTTTCCCCATCTCTCCGTGATGGAGAATTTGGACATGGGGGCCTTTCTGCGTCCCGATAGAGACGGCGTGAAAAAGGACATCGACTACATCTTCGCGCTGTTTCCGATTCTGGCCGAGCGTCGGGGACAGGCTGGCGGCACGCTCAGCGGCGGGGAACAACAGATGCTGGCAATTTCGCGCGCCCTGATGGCCCGTCCGCGACTGTTGCTGATGGACGAGCCGTCGCTGGGCCTGGCCCCGATCATCGTGCGCCAGATTTTCGATATCATTAAAAAAATAAATGCCGAGAGCAACACGACCATTTTTCTTGTGGAACAAAATGCCAATCTTGCCTTGAAGGTGGCCCACCGCGGCTACGTCATGGAAACCGGAAAAATCACGCTCTCGGATTCGGCCGACAAACTTCTTGCCAACGACGATGTTCGCCGCGCTTATCTCGGGATTTGAATCTGCGTTGTATTTGGTGTCATGCCGCGTCAGAACCTGCTCCTCCTCCTCCTGGGGTTTATGTCCTCCTTTTCAACAATTGTATTTCAATGCAATACACAAGACCCACAATGGATTGACATATCGGTAACATATTGGTAGGATATTGGCAGTGGATTGGCTTTTGTTTCCGTGGGTAACCCGGTTCGAGTGTTTGGAAGAGACCAAAAGATCGATGAAACGCCTATTCATGAGTATCGCCGCGGCCCTGCTGTTGTGCACCGCTCCGCCCTCCATGGGCGGCGCCTTGACGCCGGAAGCCGTTCGATGGAGCCGCAGCCAGTCCGAAGCCGCTGAATGGGCCGAGGTAATATTCGGGACGGAAAAAAGGGAGGACAGCCGAGACAATCGCAAGAGTGAAAAAACCCCCAAAATTTTGGGGCAGTTCATCCTGGATGTGTCGGCCTATCTACCGAACATATGCGTGATGGTAACGCCCCTAAAATACGAGGGCACGAGCATTAACAGCATGCGCCTCGATTTTGGCGAAAAGGGCATCGAAGACGACGTGGCTTTTGACTCCCCGGTCAACCTGGGCGATCTCGATGTGGCCCTGTATTATGGTGTGCCGATTGTCAAAGCCATATCGCGCGACAAGCTCAACCTCGATGTGGGCGTCAAGCTGCGGACAATCGATGTCGATGCGAGTCTCAACCGGGAA
Source organism: Desulfobacterales bacterium (assembly GCA_049283795.1). Lineage (GTDB taxonomy): Bacteria > Desulfobacterota > Desulfobacteria > Desulfobacterales > SG8-13 > JARFQH01. Next base: position 3,112 of record JBAPWQ010000542.1, read on the forward strand.
CCGGTCGAGCGGGCGTCGGAGGGCTCGGCCCTGCCGCTGCCGATGATTTTTGCCATTGTCAAGTTCCATCCGCTGGCGGCGGTTTCCCTGGAGGCGGAAGGCCGGGGAATTTCAATGGACGGCAAAACCTCTTACGGCCTGACCGGCCGTCTGCATATGGGTGCCTTCGGTCCGGTTTATGCCGCCGGCGGCTACCGGTTCAGCAAGTATGAAATCGAGCATGACGGCCTGGCCATCGACGCCGTGATAAACGGCCCATTCCTCGAAGCCGGACTGTCTTTTTAACCGTCGCGTATTCCTCATCTTCTCGGCTTTTCGTATTACCGACCCGCCTGTATGTCACCCTGTCCGCCTCGCCGAATTCGTAGACCCGGCACAGGCCCGTCTTTTCCCGTAGGCAATAAAAAAACATTTCAAAAATAAAACTTCTTGGCGTGGATGTGTTTTTTTATGCGCCCGAATCCCAGGAAAAACACCTGTTCGCTGGCGGTCACCACACCTCGGCCTGCAGGCCCCGATCGATCCCATCCGAATAATTTCTCCGATGCCGCTCAAAAGGTTTACGTGAGAAATTAAATTTAAATCTTGGCTTTAAACCGGAAATTTAAATATAAGTTATTATTATAACAATATAAAAATCTATTTTAGGGGCATTTAAAAAAAGCTTGACAGGCGCCGATACTTGGACATATTGTTCATGCCATGAATTATAAAACCGAGGCGCCCGCCGGCGACATATCCTCATATCAGCTGGAACAGTTCCAGCGCCTGGTGAGCCGGCTGTACCAGTGTTGCCAGGAACGGATGCAGTACCAGAGCGATCGGTTCGACCTGCCGGACGCCGAGCTGCGCTGCCTGCTGCTTTTTGGCGAGGAGCGCTACCTCACGCCCAAGGGCATCGCCCAGAAGATGAATGTCGTCAAGAGTCGCATCTCAAAAATCATCGACGGCCTTACCAAAAAAGGGTACGTTCAGCGCATCAAGGACCCGGAGGATTCGCGGGTGCACCTGTTGAGCCTCTCGTCCGGGGGGCATAAAAAATTAACCGAGATCAAAGCGTTTCTGGACGACGTTCACCACCAGGTCCTGTCACGGATTCCGCCCGAGCAAAGAAAGCTCATGCTGATCGACCTCGAGCTGCTCAAATCATCGATGGAAGCGGTCAAAGACTTGATGGACTGACCATTTCCCAAAACGATTGCGGTGAGTCGCGACGGAGACCGCGGGGTGAAAATCATCAAAATAAATAGTTCACCCTATAGACGAATGCCCCGATCGACGAAAATATAAGCCGGATTTTCATATTACTGCAAACCACCACACCAGCGGAGGAAACCATGCCACAAGCCGAGAGCACCAATCAACAGCAAGAAGTAAGTTTGCAACAGATCGAAGAACAACTGGCGGCCCTGAAGGGCCGCGTCGATGTATTAGACAAAAAAGCGACCGAACCCAAGGTCGCCACCATCGTCTTCAGCGGCGACCTGGACAAGGTGCTGGCGGCGTTCGTCATCGCCACCGGGGCCGTGGCCATGGGGATGGAGGCGGTGATGTTCTTTACCTTTTGGGGGACCCCGGTCCTGAGGGACAAGAAAAAGAACGTCGGCGGCAAGGATACGATGGCCAAAATGTTCGCGACCATGCTGCCCAAGGGAACCAGCGAGGTGAAGCTCTCGAAAATGAACATGGGCGGCATGGGCACGGCCATGATGAGGTCCCTGATGAAGAAAAAAAATGTCGCCACGCTCGAACAGATGCTGGAGATGGCCGAAGAGCTGGGCGTCAAAATCTACGTCTGCGAAATGTCCATGGACCTGATGGGATTCAAGCGCGAGGAGATGATCGCCTACAAGGACCTGACATTCTGCGGCGTGGCCAAGTTTCTCGAAGAAGCGAACAACAGTCGGATTACCATGTTCATATAAGCCCCACTTACCCCATTCATTTCAATCAGGAGGTGACGCATGAGTGAAGACATCAAAGTCGACAAGGTTATGGATTTGAAAGGACTGCCCTGCCCGATGCCGGTGGTCAAGGTCAGCAAGGGCATCAAGGAGGTCGAAATTGGTCAGGTCATCGAAGCCCATTCAACGGACCCCGGGTCGCTGACGGATTTTCCGGCCTGGGCCCGCACCAGCGGCAACGAGATCATCAAAACCGAACAGGACGGAAAGACCATCAAGTTTTTTATCAAACGTAAAGCCTAAACCGGCGGGGGGCGTTCATGGACGCCCCCTTTCCATAGCCGGCGGCAGTGAAAAGGAGGCTGTCGTGCAATCCGTCACTTATTTTATTCTGGTACCGATGGTCTACATCGCCTGCGCGATATTCCTGATGGGGACTGTATGGAGGATCATCAGGATATGGCGTTATCCCCCGCATCCCACCACCCTGCAGATCTTTCCCGAGAAAAAGCCCAAGTGGTTATGGGCGCTCTACGACGCGTTCATGTTTCCCACCGTCCTCAGGCACAAGCCGCTGCTGTGGGTGTTTCTGATGGCCTTCCACATCGGCCTGGTCCTGCTGCTGATCGGCCACCTGGAACTGATCGCCGAGATGTCCATCTTCCAGGTCGTTCCGCACGAGGTCTTTATCGGCAACGGTTTCGTCGGGTTGATCCTGGCGGTCTGCCTGCTTTTTTTTCTTTTCCGGCGCCTGATTTCCCCGGTCAAGGATTTGTCGGTGCCGGAAGATTACTACCTGCTGATCCTGCTGTTTCTGATCGTCATTTTCGGCAGCGAGATGGATTGGGCCAGGCGGTGGTACGGCTACGGCGAGATGACGGTCGAGGACTATCGCAGCTATCTCTACAGCCTGCTGGTGTTTAAACCGGATCTGCCATATGCCACGACATCTTCCGGTCATTCATTCATGCTGGTGCTGCACGTGTTCTTCGCCAATCTCTTCCTGATGTTTTTTCCCTTCAGCCAGCTGATGCATGCGTTTCTGTCTCTCCCCATGAACAAACTGAGAAGAGGTTAAGGCCATGGACAAACAAACCCAAACCGAACTGCTGCGACTGTTCCGCAGCAAGTTTACCCACGCGATAAAGTATTACCTCGAAACCTGCACCCGTTGCGGCACCTGCGTTGAAGCCTGCCACGTCTATGCCTCCATGGGCCACACCAAATACATTTCGGCCTACCGGCACGAACTGATCCGGCGGCTGTACAAAAAATACTTCAAGGTCCGCGGCCGGCTCTGGCCCTCGGTCGGCGAAGCCCGGGAACTCGATGACCTGGCCGTCGAGCAGCTCTACGACGCCGCCTATTCCTGCACGGGGTGCCGGCGCTGCATGGTCTACTGCCCGTTCGGCATCGACACCCAACTGCTCATGTCGATCGCCAAGCTGCTGCTGATCGGCGCCAGCGCCGAGCCGGAAATCCTGAGCATGCTGGCCGACACCTCCGTCGAAAAAGGCAAATCCATGGAGTTTTTCAAGGAGGGCTTTCTCACCGGGGTCAAGCAGCTGGAGGAAGAGGTGGTCAAGAAGTGGCGCACCGAAGCCGGTCACGCGGCCATTCCGGTCGACGCGGCCGGCGCCGACCTGCTCTACGTGGCGCTGGCCGGGGCCCATTCCATTATTCCGGCGGCGGCCATTTTCAACGCCGCCGGCGAAAACTGGACCCTGAGCTTTTTCGAGGCCGTTAACTTCGGGGCTTTCGTGGGAGACCCGACCAAGACCAAACTGATCCTGGATCGCATCATCAGTGAAGCCCTGCGCCTGAAAGTCAGGGAAGTCTGCATTTGCGAATGCGGCACGGCCTTCCGGGTCATGAAGCAACTTTCGGGGCGGCAGCCGTTCACGGTTTCCTCCATCACCGAGGTCCATGCCCGTTACCTGCGCGAAGGCCGCATCAAGCTCGACAAGACCCGCTTCACCGAACCGATCACCTACCATGACCCCTGCCAGATTGCCCGCAATGGCGGCGTGATCGACGAGGCCCGTTATATCTTGAGCCACCTCTCCAACAACTTCCGGGAGATGACGGGCGATCCGCGCTACAACTGGTGCTGCGGCGGCGGGGGCGGCCTGGTGGCCTTGGGAGAGGACACGCTCGATTTCCGGATGAAATCCGCCAGGGTTAAGGTCGACCAGGTCAAGGCCACCGGCGCCAGGATTCTGTCGACCGCCTGCGAGAATTGCCATACCCAGCTCAGCAACCTGAACGACCATTACAAGATGGGAATGGAGGTACAATTCCTTTCGTCGATGGTGGCCGATGCCCTGGTGCCGGGGAAAAAGGCCGCCGCCTGAAGCGCGCGCCAAAACCATTGACAGTGATGACCCGTGTTGACTCACCCGGCCCCGGGCGGGTATCCGAGGTCCTCGGGAGATTCAGACGTACACGACAAAAAAGAACGTCTGCGGCGAAAGGTGGTGATGAATTTTTTTTTGATGCGTTGAGGATGTAAAGAACTGGCTATCATTATTGTTCAAAGGGAGGAAACGATGAAAAAAATGATGAGTGTTTTAACCCTGGCGGCCGTGGTCTTTGTCCTGGCGCCGGCGGCCCGGGCCACCAACGGTGATGCCCTGATCGGGGTCGGTCCGATCTCGCGCGCCATGGGCGGCGCCGGTGTGGCCGCTCCGCAGGATGGCATCAGCGCCATCTTCGCCAACCCGGCCGGGATGTGTTTCGGCCCCTTCTGCCCGGGATCGTCCGTTGATTTCGCCGGCACGGTCTTCGTGCCGTCGGTGACGGGCAACGTCAATTATGGGCTGCCGGGCTTTTCCGGCAGTGACGACAGCGAACTGCCGCCCTCGGTGATTCCGGCCATCGCCGTCACCGCCCCCATCAACGACAAGTGGCGTTTCGGCGCCGGCATGTACGGCGTCTCCGGGCTGGGCGTGGACTACAAGAACACCAATATCGACTTTTCACGGATGCCGCTGCCCTCGCCGCCGGCACCTCCCGGCGCGACTTTGCCGGCGGTCTACACCCAGTTGCAGGTCCTGAAGCTGGCACCGAACGTCGCCTGGCTGGTCACGCCTAATTTCAGCCTCGGCGCCTCGTTCGAGGTTGTCTGGCAGAGCCTCGATCTCGGCGAAGGGGCCGCTCCGGGCTACACGGTCGGATTGCAGCTGGGAGCCCTCTATCATCTGGACAAGTTCAACTTCGGCTTTTCCTTCACCACCCCCGAAAAAGTCAACCACAAGAATGTTTCCAAGTTCGGCAACCCCGCCGGCCCCTATCAGGACCTGGAGTTGGAAGCACCGTGGCGGGTCCAGGGCGGGGTTTCCTTCGAACCCAACACCCAGTGGCTGTTCGAGTTTTACACGCGCTGGTTCAATTGGGCCGACGCGGCCGGCTACAAGGAATTCGACTGGGACAACCAGTGGGTCTTCGGCTTCGGCGCCCAGTGGAAACCGGTCGAAAAGTGGACCGTGCGCCTGGGGTACAATTACGGCAAGAACCCGGTCAACGAACACAACGGCTGGAATCCCAACCCCTTCGACCCGACCAACGTCGTGGATGTCCAGGGCGTCGCCGTCAACCGGGTCGCTTACGAGACCCTGCGCATCATCGGTTTTCCGGCCATTGTCGAACACCATTTTACGGGCGGGGTCGGCTACCGGCTGACCGATGCCCTGGCCCTGAACCTGTCCTTCATGTACGCTGCGGAAAACTCCATCAAGGAAACGTCGGCCTTTAACGCCGTCACGCTCGAATCCGAGTTGAGCGAGTGGTCCTCTACCATCGGACTCAGCTGGTACTTTTAGACCGGGATGGGGAAGAAGGGATTCTTCCCCATCTCCCATGTGGCCATTCGGCAGGCGACGGCGGCCGATCCTTTGACCGGCGCCCTTTTATGACAATGCCCGGGCCGGCCGCGCTCAATTTTCAGGAAAAAGGCTTTTCAAGATCGGCAGGTTCTTGCGGACTGGTTCGGGACCTTCGGGCTCAGGGGACTCGGCAGACGCGGGAGAACGCAGGATGATCTCCACCCGCCGGTTGTGTTTTCTCCCCTCGGCGGTATCGTTGGAGTCGATCGGCCGGTATTTACCGAACCCCATGGTCGCCACGCGGCTGGCCTCAATGGCGGATTTCGACAGCAGGAATTCGGCCACCGTGGCCGAACGGGCGATCGACAGCTTCAGATTGGAACCATAGGGCCCGCCGCTGAGCGGGACATTGTCGGTGTGTCCGGCAATGATGACCTCGCCGTCGCCCTGCGCCAGAGCACTGCCGATTTTCAGCAGGAGCGGCACCATCTGTGCCTTTATTTCCGCCTTGCCGGAATCGAAAGCCGTTTCGCCCATCAGGCGGATGGTCACCTCTTTTTCTCCCACCTCAACCTGGATAAGGTCCTGCATTTCCCGAAAACCGGTGGCGACCTCTTTTTTCAGCGCCAGGCCGATCTTTTCCCGCTGTTGCATGGCGATGAACTCTTCGCGCGGCCTGGCCGGAATCAGCTCCTGGTCGAAGTCGCGGGAGATCATCTTGATGCCCTTGGGAGCTTCGAAGGCCTTGATCTTGCGCTGAACGCCGAAGGCCTTGGCCAGCGATCCGGATACTTCCTTGTATTTGGCTTTGTCCATCTCGGAAAAGGAGAGCAGCAGAACGAAAAAGCAGAGCAGCAGGCTCATGAGGTCGCCGAACGTGACCACCCAGGCCGGCGCCCCTTCTTCGAGGACGGGGGGTTGAATGTCGTCGAGCAGGCTCATTCTCCGGCTTTTTTCGCGTTCTTCGGCGGCGCGTTTTTCTGGCGGTCTTTGGGCGCCAGGTAGATTTTAAGGGCTTCTTCGAGAACCATGGGTGACATTCCCTGGGCGATGCCAATGGCGCCTTCGCGGATAATACGCCGGTTTTCCTGTTCCTGCTGGCTGCGCAAGGCCAGTTTATCGGCGATCGGCAGGCAGACCAGGTTGGCGACCAGGGCGCCATAAAGGGTCGTGAGCAGTGCAATGGCCATCGCCGGCCCGATGCTGGCCGGATCGGACATGCTGGCCAACATCTGGACCAGACCGATCAGCGTCCCGATCATGCCGAAAGCCGGTGCGGAAGCGCCCATCCCCCGAAAGACGCTCTGGCCGACCGTGTGTCTCTGCAGCGTCTGGCGGATATCCTTGTCGAGCATGTCGGAAATCAGCTTCTCGTCCAAACCGTCCGAAAGATAGCGAATGGCCTTGGCTGAAAAAACGTCATCGGTCTTCTGGTTTTCAAGGGCGATCAGGCCTTCTTTCTTGGCAATTTTGGACAACTCGACCAGTTTTTTAATGAGATCCTCCGGTGAATCCAGCTTGACCATGAAAGCCTTCATCACCACTGCGACCGAGTTGATGACATCGCCCATTGAAAACTTGATGAAGCACGTGGCCAGGGTCCCGCCCAAGACAATCAAGACGCCCGGGATATTGACGAAAACAAGCGCCGATCCGCCGATAATGACCGATCCGACAATCAGGACCGTGCCCCCGAAAAGTCCGATAACGGTCGCTAAATCCATAGCACTCCCTTGTTCATCTTGTACAAAAATAAACTCAGCATACCCGGTGGATGGACGCTCACTAACCACTATCGGCCAATAATGCCAAAACTTGAAAAAAGGACGATCCATGAATGCAACTTGAATAATGTCGATTGCAGCGTGAAAATACCGTATAATAATTA
>JBAPWQ010000543.1:0-7398 GCA_049283795.1 Desulfobacterales bacterium
TGAGCCAGCGGGAAATTTCGGGTGTCGTGGCGTTCGGGCGACACGTCGGCCCATCGCTGGTCATCAGTCCTTAGTGAAAAATTGCAGTTTGGTCGATCCCAGTTCGATGATGTCGAATTCTTTCAGCTGGATGGTGTCTTTGACGGACTCGCCGTTGACCTTGGCCTTGAACAAACCGCCCACATGGCTGAGGTGAAATCCGTTCGGGCGCATGCTGATGGTTGCGGCGGTATGCCCGACCCCAAGCCCGCCGACCACGATGTCCGACTGCGGGTCCTTGCCGATCTTCGTCAGTTTCTTTGTCAGCGTGACGTCGCCGTTGCCACCGGACAGGAAGGAAAGAACCCCGACGGGCACCGATTTTTCAACCGCCGCCGGGACCGGGGAAGGCGTTTTGTCCGCAGTCATGTTGCGGAAGACGTCGGCATCCATCACCATGGTCTGGTCCACCGGCTCATCGGCATCCGGCGGACGAGTTTCGTCGGCGGCATAGCTGAAGACAAGGGTGTGCTTGCCGATATTGATGATGTCGCCGTGTTTGAGCCAGTGGGACGTGACGAGCTGTTCGTTGACAAAGCAGCCGTTTTTGCTCTGCAGGTCGGTCAGAACGAAACCATCGCCGATGGCATCGATCTTGGCATGGTGACCCGAAACCGCCAGGTTCTCGACGACGATGTCATTGTTGGTGCGCCGCCCGATCGTCAGCGATTTGCCCTCCTGGAGCGGGTAGTCCGCGATGGTGTTTTTTTTAAACTTCAACGTCAGCATCGGCATGGGGCATTCCTTTTAATCGGCAGTCTTTTTTTTGGAACCCAGACCTGCAAAACCTTCCGAAACCCGCGACAGCAGGCTTTTCATCTTGCTCGCGCCGTTCAGGTTCTTTTTTATCGCCAGCACGATGACCGTAATGTTGTCGGTGCCGCCGCGGTCGTTGGCCAGGTCGACGAGCCGGCGGCAGGCATCCGCCGGCGCGTGGCGGGTGACGGTGGCAAGTATCTCATCGGGCGTGACCATGTCGGTCAACCCGTCCGAACTGACGACGAAAACATCGCCCGCAAAGCAGGGCATCTCACAGATATGGGCCTCGACGGTGGTGTTGATTCCCATGGCGCGGGTCAGGACGTGGCTGAATTCGGCCCCCAACCGCACGGCTCCGAGCGGATCGGCGATCTCGTGTTCGGCCAGAACGGTGTGGAGTACCGACAAGCGCTCGATACGGCCTTTCTGGATCAGGAATATGGAACTGTCGCCGACATTGGCGGCCACCAGCGTCCGGTCGCTTATCTTGAGAAGCGCGACCGTGGTGCCCATCCCCCGACACTCCCCGGAGCTGTTGGCCGCAGTGTGCACCGCGCGGTTCGACGACAAAATCCCGGCCAGGATCTGGTTGGCTTCGAGCGAAAGACTGGCGTCGGAGGGCGCTTTTTCCGCCGCCGGCCGGCTATTGCAGACGCCTTGGATGTAGCGGTGCATCGATTCGATCACGAGGCGACTGGCGACTTCCCCAGCCCGGTGACCACCCATTCCATCGGCGACAATATAAAGGCCCAGCCCGTCGTCGACGAGCAGGGCATCCTCATTGTCTTTGCGTCTGTTGCCGGTATCGGTCAGACCGGCTGATTCGGTGACAAACATTAATGGCTATGATGCACTCGGGTGAGCCGGCGGAGCCGCGGCGGAAATCCGTTGTGTCAGGCTCAAGATAGGCCTCCGGATTTGCTTGAAAATCAATCGCTTTATTATAGTATAAAACCCAAAGATGGTCAAGAGTCGTGTGGCTTGCGCGCCCCTGCGGATAGACTGCGGCGCGCCGACCCTCGCCGGCATTTCCCGGCGGTCAGCGGAAGCCGGCGGCGGATCGGTGAAAGGACGACTCGGATGTTGCACATCGCCGCCAAGGTGGGTATAAGAACAGCAGTTACCTATCGGCTTCAAGATAAAGGTCTTGGTTACAGGTATCGGTCATTGGCGTAAGATAATAGATGGGTCCAAGGTTCAGGGTTCACGGTTCAAGGGTGAAGGATGAAAGCGATTTGAGGTCCCAGGTTCAAGGTTAAAGGTTCAGGGTTCTCTGTCCAACTGCTGGCTGCAAGCATCAGGTTGATCTTAGATGAATGCGATTTGAGGTTCAAGGCACAGGATTCAATTGCCAATATCGAATCCGTTTCGAATTCCAATTTGCGAGTTTCCAGTTTCAAGGTTCACGTTTCCACTCAGGGGTTCAAATGTTAAGGAATGCTGACTTCCGGTGCTTCTGCCAACAGGTGCTATTTTTTGCGCGGCGAGGGTAAATGCGGCACATCGGTGTACTGAAAAACACCGTTCAACCTTACGCCTGGGGCTCTCACACGGCCATTGCCGAATTGCTCGGCGTCCGGCCGCAGCCCGGCTCGCCCCAGGCCGAACTCTGGATGGGCGCCCACCCCAAGGCCCCTTCGCAGGTGGCGGTCGATGGCAAATGGGTTTCGCTGGAAGAGCTTGTGGAGCGCTATCCGCAGGAAATCCTGGGCCGGGAAACGGCAACGGCTTTCGGCAACACGCTGCCCTACCTTTTCAAGGTGCTGGCGGCCGCCCGCCCGCTGTCGCTGCAGGCGCATCCGAGCCTGGCCCAGGCCCGGGAAGGTTTCGAGCGCGAAAACGCCCTGGGCATTGCGTTGGATGCCCCGCACAGAAACTACCGGGACGCCAACCACAAGCCGGAATGCATTTGCGCCCTGACGCCTTTCTGGGCGCTGCACGGTTTTCGCCAAATTTCCGAGGTCCTGGCTCTGGCCGGCCGGTTAGACCTTCCGGTTCTTGAAGACCTGCTGAGCGTCCTGCGGCGCCGGCCGGATGCGCGCGGGTTGAAACTGTTTTTTCAGGCCATGATGACGCTGCCGGCCGCCGAAAGAACGACCCTGAGCACGCGGGCCGTCGACAGGGCCGCCAGGCTGGCGGCCGAAGATCCGGTATACCGCTGGATGGGCCGACTCGGGGCGGCATACCCGGGAGATATCGGCATTTTTGCCCCTATGGTGCTGAACCTCATCCTGCTCCAGCCCGGCCAGGCCTTGTACCTGCCGGCCGCGGAACTGCATGCCTACCTGGAAGGAACGGGAATCGAATTGATGGCCAATTCCGACAATGTGCTGCGCGGCGGCCTGACCCCCAAGCATGTCGATGTCGCCGAACTGCTGAAAGTGCTCAATTTCGAAGAAAGAACGGCCCATGTCCTGGTGCCGCGACCGACAGCAGGCGGAGAAAGCATCTACGAGTGCCCGGCGCGTGAGTTCGTCCTGTCGGCCGTCACCGTTGGGCCGCAGAGGCCATATGTCAGCCCGCCGGTCAGAAGCGTCGAAATCCTGCTGTGCACCACCGGGTCCGCCGGGATCGCCGACCGGGGCACCGGTGAAGAGATTGCTTTTCCCAAGGGAAGGTCGGTGCTGATTCCCGCCGCGGTCAAGAGATACACGCTTACGGGAGAAGCGGTCGTCTTCAAAGCGGCGGTGCCGATTCGCTGAGGCAGGCGGGGAGGACGGTTCAGGGTTCAAGGTTGCGGGTTCCCGGGTCAGGGTTGGTTGATCCCGGGATCCTGCCGGAGCGAGGAACCGAGAAACAGGATTTTAATGCGTCACGAGAAGGGAGATTATGATGGAACCTGCGGATGACACCACGAAGGGCACCCCTTTCGATCTGGCCGATGCCGTGGCCTATGCCGACGGCTCGGTGGTCAGCAAGACCCTACTCAAGAAAGAAAGCGGCAACATCACCCTGTTTGCCTTCGATAAAGGCCAGGGGCTCAGCGAGCACACCGCCCCCTTCGATGCGGTGGTCTACATCCTCGACGGACGGGCCGACATCACCATCGGCGGTGAGCCCCGCTCGGTTGCGGCCGGCTCCATGCTGATCATGCCGGCGAATATTTCACATGCGCTGCACGCCGCCGAGCGTTTCAAGATGCTTCTGATCATGATTCGCAGCCACTGACGGGACCGAAGATGATACGTTACACGGGGATCAACCACCTGGCGATGGTGACCGGGGACATGGAGGCCACCATCGGTTTCTGGCGCGACCTGCTCGGCCTGCGGCTCGTGGCCGGACTGGGGCGAGAGGGTTTCAGGCATTACTTCTTCGAGATCACGGCCCACGACATGATCGCGTTCTTCGAATGGCCGGGGGTGGAAAAGGGCATCGAGAAGGATCACGGGGCACCGGTCAAGGGCCCGGCGATTTTCGACCACGTCGCGCTCGAGGTCGGAAGTGATGAGGACCTGTGGCGGCTGAAAGACAAATTCGAAGCCGCCGGGATCTGGGCTTCGGAAATCATAGACCACGGGTTCATCCACTCTCTGTATGCCTTCGATCCCAACAATATTCCGATCGAGTTCAGCGCCCCGGTCGCCGGCGTCGACATCCGGGCCACCCCTTGTATGATCGACACGCAACCGACCCCCAAAGCGCTCGAGGGCGCGGCCCCCAGGCCGGAGAGGTGGCCGGTCGTCACCCGGCCCACGCCTTCGGACAAGCGCCGCATATATCCGGGCGAGGGAACGGCGCTGATCGATGAAAACGACCCTGATCACCCGGCGGGAAAAAGGCCGATATGACCGTCGCGTCGCGAACGTCAAATGGCTTCAGCGATTCCTCCATGAAACCGCGCCGGCCAGTCAACGCTCTGCTGGCAGTGCTTCTCGGCTTGGCTCTTCTTGCGGCCCTCGTCGGCGTTGCCGATGTGCCGATTCATCGACTCGGAATGCGAAAAGTCGCCGCCGCCAATGAGGCCTACCTGAAGCAGTCCATGGACAAGGCGGTTTCCGGGTTCCTGATTTTATCGGGCATCAAAACCGGTCTGGCGGTCATCGAGGGCTCGGAGGTCGGCATCGGCTTCAGCCTTCAGATCGGCGATGTGGTCCAGTCCGTCTATGACTACGTGGACATCGCCTGGAAGACCGCCCTGGCCGGGGGAACCGTCATATTGATCACGCGCCTGGTGCTGCAGGCCGTGGCGCTGATCGATCAGTGGAGCCTCGGGTTGACCCTCGGCTGCGCCCTTGTGCTTGTTCTGGCCGGCTGGATATTTCCGCGCCGGCTGCGGCTGAAGCGACTCCTGCAGGACGCCACTTTTTTTCTGGCCGTCGGCACGGTCGTTTTCTATTTCGTTTTTCCCTTCTCGATTGCCGGGGCCGCTTTTATCTCCCAAAGAATAACGGCGCCGCTGATCGCCGAATCTCAGCGCAGCTTCGAGAGTATCAAGGAAGATTTTTCGGTTGACAGCATCAACCGCCACCTGTTTAACGACGATTCGTCGGATAAGGAGAACGGTATTGCCGGCCTGATCCTGAAGGGCAGGCTGGCCAAAATCAAGGAAGCGATCAAGTCTCAAGCCGAGTATTTCCAGGCCAAATCCCGCAGCATCGCCCTCTGGACGCTGCAGCTGATCGCGGGCTACCTCTTCGACAGCATCATCTTTCCGGTGACTTTTTTTATCCTGCTGTTCGTGATCGTCAAAGGCGCGCTGTTATACGTCTTCGAAGATCGGAAACAGCAGGCGTTCGGTGAGCAGATGCAGGCCGTTTTGGAAAAATTGCAGCAAATAAAACCGGACAGAGTCTCGCGCTCTGCCACCCGGTTCAGGTCCGATAGAAAGCGCCGCCTTTTTTCATGAGAACGATGACGAACCGGAACTCCGACACAGCGCTCGCCGAATTCCGGCGCGCCATCGACGCGATCGACGCCGAACTCCTCGATCTGATCAATCGACGGCTCACCATCGCCAAAGAAATCGGTGCGGTCAAACAGCGCGAGGGGGCCCGGGTCATCGACCCGGAACGCGAAAGCACGCTTATCGAACGGCTGATGACACGCAACCAGGGGCCTTTGAGCAAGGAAAACCTGTATCACATCTTCAAACAGATCATCACGATCTCGCGCGCGGTCCAGACGCCGCGATCAGCCGCTGAATCGGGCCCCGGCGCCACAAACGTCTACGCCGTCATCGGGGATCCGGTCGCCCACAGCCTGAGCCCGGTCATGCACAACCGGGCCTTTGCCCACACCGGTTACAACGGGGTTTACATCGCCTTGCGCGTCACGGACATCGCCGCGACCGTCAACGGCTGCCGGGCGCTGGGTTTCAATGGCCTCAGCGTGACCATTCCGCACAAGGTGACGGTGATGGGCTGTCTGGACGAGGTGGACGCCACGGCCGGCGACATCGGCGCGGTCAACACGATCGTCAACCGCAACGGCCGCCTGGCCGGTTATAATTCGGATTACCTGGGCGCCGTAAAGGCCCTTGGCGATGCCATCGATATCGGCGGCAAGACGGTCGTGATCATCGGTGCCGGCGGCGCCGCCCGCGCCATTGGCTTCGGGGTTATCCGCTCCGGCGGTCGCGTCGTCATATTAAATCGCGGCCCGGAAAAAGGTGAGCGGTTGGCCGGCGCCTTGAACGCCGATTTCCAACTCCTCTCGGAAGCCCGGGAAATAAGGGGCCAGGTTCTGGTGAACACCACCCCGGTCGGCATGTTTCCGCATGCGGAGCAAATGCCGCTGGACAAGCGTCTGCTGCGGCCCGACCTGGTTGTCATGGACATCATCTACAACCCCCTGACCACCCGACTGCTGAGCGAAGCCGCGCGCACCGGCTGCCGGATCATCAACGGCTTGTCCATGTTCGTTTACCAGGGGGCGGTCCAGTTCGAACTGTGGACCGGAGAAAAAGCGCCGGTCGATGTGATGAGAGCGGCGGTGGAAAGTGCCCTGCAGCGGGTTTGAGGCATTGCAGGAAGGCGAAGCCACGGGTAACTCAACAAACCCAATAAACTCAATCAACCCAATCAACCCAATAAACTCCATAAACTCCATAAACTGACCAAGCCGGCTCAACCGGCCAAACCGACTCAACCGACCCATGATCGAGATTAAGCCTGGCAAAGTCAAGAATACGACCGTTTGCGTACCCGGCTCCAAAAGCTACACGCACCGGCTGTTGATCGCGGCGGCGTTAGCGGACGGCGTCTGCACGGTGAATAATCCACTGGACAGCCAGGACACGCGGATCACTCGACGCTGCCTGTCGGAGATGGGGGTCTTGGTCGAGGAGGCGTCCGGCGATCTACGGATTCAGGGGTCATCCGGGCGATTGCGCTCGCCCACTGTCCCATTAGATCTCGGGAATTCCGGCACCTCCATGCGCCTGCTGGCCGCGGTGGCCGCACTGGGCCAGGGTGTCTGCGTCCTGACCGGATCGGCGCGCATGCGGCAGCGGCCGATTCAGGACCTGCTCGACGGGTTGCGTCAACTGGGTGTCGGCGCCCGGTCGCTGAATGGCGACGGGTGTCCGCCGATCGAAGTCACCGGCGGCACGTTGAAAGGGGGCCGCGTGGGTATCGACTGCCGCATCAGCAGCCAGTA
>JBAPWQ010000544.1:0-3077 GCA_049283795.1 Desulfobacterales bacterium
TCGGGACATAGGTCCGGACGGGACAAAAGCTCTGCTCGACCTTCCATCCTTTTTGGTTCAATTTGAAAGCCAGATCCATGTCTTCGGTAATGGCATTCAAGGTGAAGCCGCCGGCCGCCAGAAAAGCCTTTTTCCTGATGACGATAAACCCGCCCCACAATGAAATGGCCGAGAACAGGTTGTAGGCCCCCTGGATAAATGCGAGCATGTTGTACTCGATGTGCTGCATCAAGGGAATGAGGCCCTTGTTCTGGGGTGCGTAGGGGCAGCTGACCGCCCCGACGCGGTCGCTCTGCAACCGGGCCAATGCGTCCATCAAGGCCGCCCAGTTCAGCAGCACGTCCGCATCGACGAAAACGACGATGGCGTGCCGTGCGAAACGAGCGTGCGCGTTCAACGTGGCCGCCTTGCCGATATTTTGGGCGTTGCGCATCAACCGGAAGCGATAGGTCCGCTGCAACCGCCGAAGAACGACCCGGCTGTCGTCGGTGCTGCAATCGTCGATCACCATGACATCCGCGGCCGCTCCGACAACCGCGTAGAGGCTCGCCAGGGTTTGGCCGACGTGGCGCGCATCGTTGTAACAGGGAACCAGGAAAGTCGCCGCGGGCATGGCCGCCAGGCCCCTTTTCTTCCGGCGGTCGAGGAAGCCCAGGCCGGCCGCAGTGGCGAAAACAAGGATGAAAATGATGACGGGCAGGTTGGGGGTCATGGGACCTTCACGGTTTCACATTGGATTGTCCGCCGGCCGCTGCAATGGCCTTAAGCTTTTCCACCAGGTAGCCGAATCGGTTTTGGACGTAATAACTCCGCGTCTCGCTGTTGACGATCGAGCCCAGGGTGACTTTGAAATCCCTGTCCCTGAAGCCGGTCGCTTTTTCCATGAGGCTCTCGATCTCTAACGCCGGCAGATCCGGCAGCCTGTTTCCTCTTCGCAACATGAACTCGATGTCGAAGCAATCTCTTATTTCGCCCCGATCGAGAAGCGCATCGATTTTGTTTTTCATGGTCTGATCCAGAGTGTGCGCCCTGAGCAGGACCTGCCGGGTGCTGAAAAATGAAAAGGCGACTTTGGTCTGGAAGTCGCTCGCCTTTTGCTCTCTTCGTATTTCGATTTTCAGGCGCTTGGGATACGTGCCGCTCCTGACTTCCGCCCGCATCGTAAAATGTTTGATATAGGCATCCGTAATCTCGCAGTCATCTGCAAGAACCGTCTGCATCCTTTCGAAGAACGCCGGCTGCGCCGATTTTTTGACAAACCAGAAATCAAGATCGACCGAGTAGCGATTGAGTTCATGGCAGAGCCTGAGCATCGTGCCTCCGCCAAAGAC
Organism: Desulfobacterales bacterium; assembly: GCA_049283795.1. Taxonomy (GTDB): domain Bacteria; phylum Desulfobacterota; class Desulfobacteria; order Desulfobacterales; family SG8-13; genus JARFQH01. The sequence goes on from JBAPWQ010000544.1 coordinate 1,332, forward strand.
CAGCGGGACGAGCAGCCTGGCGCTGTTCAGTTTATCCAGCACGTCGATTTCGAATCGCCAGACGGGGTCAGGGGTGCCGAATAGGCCGGTCGTCATCCTCGATGCGCACTAGGCCCTGTCCGCCGTCGATGAGGATCCGGGCGCCGTCGGGAATCCGGCGGGTTGCGTTGCGCACGCCTACCACGGCCGGAATGCGCAGTTCGCGCGCCACGATCGAGCAGTGATTGAGAAGCCCGCCCTCTTCGATGACCAGGCCGCCGGCCAGGCTCAGGATGGGCGTCCAGCCGGGATCGGTGTTCGCGGCCACCAGGATGTCCCCCGGCTGGATGTCGGCCCGCGCCGGATCGTGCACGATCCTAGCCCGGCCGCCGGCCTGACCGGCACTGGTGCCGATGCCCCGGATGGCGCCGGCCGCGGTGACAAACGCCTCGGTCGGCCGTCCGTCCACGAGAAAAGAACTGGCGGAACCGCCCAGCAGGAAGCGCCGCCGTCGCGTCTCGGCCAGCCGCCGCACCTCTTCCAGGGACGTTTTTCCTGCTGCATGCCGCTTGAGTTCCTCCAGCTCGAGGAACATGACCGCATCCCCCAATTCCGTGTGCCGTCCCGTCGCCAGAAGTGTTTTTCTGATTTCGAACAGCGCCTCGTCCAACAGGAAACGCAGGTCCTCCCGCAGGTCCAGGAACTTGCGCGTCAGCGCCAGCAAAACCGCCCACAGCGGGTTGCCTCCGGCAAGCTGCCCATCGGCGTCGGCCGGCGGGTATCCGGCGCCCGCAGAGCGGTCAGCGAGCCCATCGGCCCCGGACTTGCGCCGCACCAGCGCCTGCAGGATTCCGATGACTTCCTTCGGGGCCTCCGACCAGCGCGCGATATAAAGGGTCCGGTGCCGCGACCGGCAGCCGTAGCGGGACAGAAACCGATCCAGCTCGGCCCTGAATCCGGCCGGCAGCCGCTGTAAAACCGCGTCGGCATCGTGGGTCGTAAAAAGCGTCGGCAGTTCCGCGTCCCGGCTGATCCGCAGCGCAAAAGCGCGGAAACGCCGCTCGATGTCGATGGTGACGTTGCTGCCGCCCCGGCTGATCTGCGCCAGAAAATCGGCGTGCGGCCGTCCCAGGCAATCCACCATCAGCCAGCGCAGCAGCAAAGTCGACAGCGTGGCAAACCCGTAAGGCCACTGGTTCCAGATCTGGATCTGAAGCAGGATGTCCAGCGCGCGGTGCACCTTGACCAGGCACCGATCGGTGGTATCCTCGGCCATGGCCCGCACCGTGGCCAAGCGGCGGTGGATCTCGGCCCGCCGCCGCCGCGTCAGCCACAGACAGACCAGCGGATTGACTTCGGGCTGCAGCACCGGCAGCAGCAGGGCGCGCAGCGCCATGGCCGCCAGCCGCGGGGCACGTGGCGCGGCGATGGTGTCGATCTCGCCGTCTTGCGGAAAAAGAGTGCGCAGGTCCGCGGTCCGCAGGCGGCGTGGCACGCATGTCACCACCGAGCGGATGCTGGCGCAGTTGAGATACAGATAGCCGTCAATCACCGCCAGGGTCGGATAAGTCACGGCGATGCCGAGAATCTTGGAGACGCGCGACAGGTTGAACCGCGGCTCGTTCTGCAGCATGACATCGCCCAAAAAGGGCGTCAGGCGGTCGGCCCACAGGTCGTTGACGATCCGTCTCGTCCAGGTTCCCGGCGGCGCGCTCAGGTCCGCCGGCGCGATGGTGGTGATGCGCCTGAACTGCAGCAGCCACAAGC
>JBAPWQ010000545.1:0-2546 GCA_049283795.1 Desulfobacterales bacterium
TGCATCGAGACCGACCCTGCCGCTCCCCTCGTGCGCTTCGGCGTCTTCAAATGGCTGCGCGCCGGCTGGGCCGGCATCAACCTGGCACGACCGGTGCACATTTACAGCGGCCTCGAACGGTTCGGCGAGGGACTTCAGAAGATCCTCGAAAACCCGCGTCTGGCCGACGTAAACGCGGTCAGCCGCTATTTCGACGGCATTAAAAGCCTCTCGGATGAAGAGCAGCGGAAAATCATTGCCGGGTACCTGACGGAGATTCAAAATAAATACCGGAATGAAAAACAGCTCTCCAATAACCAGCTCGACGACCTGTTCAATCCGGCCGGCGTTCTGGACGGGTTGAAGAAAGATGAGCGCTGGGCGCTTATCGCTTTGGCGTATATGAAAAGCCTGCTGGGCGGTGCACCGGATCTGAAACTGACCTACCTGAACCCCAAACCGGCCAAATAGAATAGAAAATATGACCGGCATCACGCGCAAGATCATCGACACTCTGGCCCGCATCAACACCATTCCCCGTTGTTCGAAAAAAGAGGAGAAAATCGCCCGCTGGTTCAGCGACTGGGCCGCCGCGCGCCGCTATCCGGTTCGCCGCGACAAGGCCGGCAACCTGTGCATCCGGGTGCCGGCCACTGCGGGGCACGGAGCCGCCCCGACCATTATTCTCCAGGGACACATGGACATGGTCTGCGAGAAGACCCCCGACTCCGGCCACGACTTCGACACTGACCCGATTCCTATTATCGAAGACGGAGACTGGATCCGGGCCGAGAAAACCACCCTGGGCGCGGACAACGGCATCGCCCTGGCGCTGGCCATGACGGTGGCGGAGGAGCCGGCCGTCGTGCACCCGCCCCTGGAACTGCTCTTCACCGTGGACGAAGAATCGGGCCTGCTCGGCGCCAAGGATCTCGACCCGAACCTGTTTGACGGCCGCATCCTGCTCAACATCGATTCAGAAGATGAAGGCATTTTCACGATCGGCTGCGCCGGGGGCCAGGAGACGCGGGTCCGATCGGGATTTGCGCGCGCGGCCGAGCCCGCCGGCCATGGCCGCTTCGAGCTTGTGATCGGCGGTCTGCGCGGCGGGCACTCGGGCATCGACATTCACAAACCGCGGGCCAGCGCCAATGTCCTCATGGCGCGCGTGCTGCAGGCGATATCGCGCATGACAACGATCGGGCTGGTGTCCCTCCAAGGCGGCACCGTTCACAACGCCATCGCCCGCGATGCCGCAGCCGTCTTCACCTGCGCTGCTGACCACCTGGAGAAGGTGCAGAAGGTACTGGTCGAATACCGGGCCATTTTTGAAACCGAGTACGGCACCGGCGACCCGCAAATCGAGCTGCGACTGACAGAGTCGGCAGCCAAAACAACCGGCGAAGGTTGCCTGACCGCTGCCGACACTCGCCGGACAATCGCCCTGCTCCTGGCGCTGCCTCACGGCGTCATTCGCATGTCACCCGCTATCGACGGCCAGGTGGAAACCTCGACCAACCTGGCGACGGTTGCCCTGACCGACGGCCGCCTCGAGGTCCTGTCGAGCCAGCGCAGCGCCGTGATGTCGCGCTTGGCGGAAATCACCAACCGCATTCACGCCGTGGCGGATCTGGCGTCCGCGGCCGCCACCGACGAAAACAGCTATCCCACCTGGGAACCCAATCTCGATTCGGCGCTGCTCCAGCGTTGCAAAGCGGTCTACCGCGACCGGTTCGGCCGGGACCCCGTGGTTCAGATGATCCATGCGGGCCTCGAGTGCGGGCTGATCGGGGGGAAAAAACCGGGAATGGACATGATATCTTTCGGCCCAACGATGAAAAATCCGCACTCCCCGAATGAAAAGCTCTTCGTTCCATCGGTTGACCGCGTGTGGGAGTTCATCGTGCACCTGTTGGCATCCTACGCAGCCTGAATTTCCGCAACCCATCGGTTGCCGTCCCGATAATCTTCTTGACTAAATGCGGCAAACGCTTTAATTATGAGAATATGCTCATATCGAGGAGGCACCCCCTGCCAGAGCGGCGATTCAAGTCTCTTTTTCCCAACACCCTTTAACGAACAGGAGGCACCATGAGCGAGGAAGTGGAGGTCGGCTGTGCCAGGCCCACCGGGGGTCCGGTCGGCGAATCGGTCGCAGAGCAAACACCCGCAACCGCAACAGAAAAAAAGGAGGTGAGAGCGATGATCAAAGTCGGCAAAAAAGCGCCTGATTTCACGGCTCCCGGCTACCACAAGGGAAAATTCATTTCGATGCGGCTGTCGGAATACCTCGGCAAATGGGTCCTGCTCTGCTTTTACCCCGGTGATTTCACGTTTGTCTGAGCCACCGAAATTTCGGCAGTTGCCGAAAAATATGAACAGTTCCAGAAACTGGGCGTCGAGATCCTTTCCATGAGCATCGACAGCGTCTTCGTCCACAAGATGTGGAACGACAACGAACTTTCCAAGATGGTCAAGAACGGTGTTCCCTTCCCGATGCTCTCCGACGCCGGCGGGCGCGTCGGAACCGCCTATGGCATCTACGACGAAGACGCCGGGGTGGAGAC
>JBAPWQ010000546.1:0-5516 GCA_049283795.1 Desulfobacterales bacterium
GGAATTCTCGTTTTAAAGCGCCTGGCGGATGCCGTCGCGGACAATGACCGCATTTACTGCCTGATTCGCGGCATCGGCCTGTCCAACGACATGCACGGCAATCTTCTGGCCCCCGACACCGAATGTCAGCTGCGCGCCATGCGGTCAGCCTATGCAGCCGCCGGTTTGCCGCCGGAGGCGGTGGACCTGATCGAATGCCACGGGGCGGGCACCCCCGTCGGCGATGCCACCGAACTGCGCAGTCTGTGCCGCCTCTGGGAATCCGCCGGCGCCGCCCCCGGCTGCTGCGCCCTCGGCTCGGTCAAATCCATGATCGGTCACCTTCTGACCGCCGCGGCCGCCGCCGGCATGATCAAGGTGCTTCTGGCGCTGAACGAAAAAGTCCTGCCGCCGTCGCTCAATTTCACCACCCCGCCGCTGGACAGCCCCCTGACCGGCAGTCCCTTCCGGGTGCAAACCACGGCCGAACCCTGGCCCGCGCGCGCTGACGGTACCCCGCGCCGCGCCGCCGTCAGCGGATTTGGTTTCGGCGGCATAAATGCTCATGTATTACTTGAAGAATGGAACAAAAATACTTTAAAAAATTACTTTAAAAACTCAATATCCCAACCCGGTAATGGAAACGGGCGACAGACGCCGGCCACAGAAATTTCCGCGCCGGCGAGACCGGTGGCCATGATCGGCATGGCACTGGCTTGCGGGTCGATTTCATCGCTGGACGAGTTTCAGGACATCGTTTTCGGAGGCCGCAACACCGTTGCAGACCCTCCGGCAACCCGCTGGAAGGGGTGCGAGGACCTGCTGCGGCAAAGCAACGTGCCACTGCCGTCAAAGGGTGGTTTCATGCTGCGCCTGCCGATCGGCATCACCGAATTTCGCATTCCGCCGCGCGAGATTCCCGATATCCTGCCCCAGCACCTGCTCATGCTGAAAGTAGCCGCAACGGCCATGGCCGATGCCGGCCTGAGCGAGAAAGTCGCGCGCCCGCGCATGGCCGTCGTCATCGGGTTGGATTTCGATTTTGAGGCCACCAACTTCCACCTGCGCTGGTGGCTGTTCGAGCAGGTTCGACAGTGGCGCCGGCACCGGTATCCCGAACTCGATGACAAAGCGGCTGCGGCCTGGTGCGCCGCGCTCCAGGAGGTTACGGGCCCACCGTTGACCGCCAGCCGCACACTGGGCGCCCTGGGCAGCATCGTCGCCAGCCGGGTGGCTCGTGAATTTCGCTGCGGCGGACCGAGCTTCACCGTTTCGGCGGCTGACGGCGGCGGGCTGCGCGCCCTCGAGATCGGCGTGCGGCTGCTGCAGCACCAAGAGGCCGATGCTGTCATAGTGGGCGCCGTCGATCTGGCCGGTGACATCCGGCAGATCCTGGCCGGCAGCACGGCCGGCAACTTCACCCGCGCCGAAATCATCCGGCCTTTCGGCGGCGGCCGCGGAACCCTGCCGGCAGACGGCGCCGCCGCGGTGGTCCTCGTGCGCCGCGATCAGGCGGTCGCCGCCAAAAACCACACCTACGCGGAAGTCATCGGCCTCGGTCATGCCGGCGGCCGCACCGGTGAAGACGCCGCGGCCGACACCCACACGCGGGCCCTCAAACTGGCGCTGGACGACGCCGACACACCGGCCGACCGGATCGATTTCATCGAAACTCTCGGCAGCGGCATAGCGGAACGGGACCGGGCCGAGGTGCGGGCGCTGACGACGGTTTTCTCCGGCCGCAGCCGTCCCTGCCCCATTGGCGCCACCCTGCCCGGCCTGGGACATTCCGGTGCGGTGGCCGGCCTGGCCGCAATCGTCAAGACGGCCCTGTGTCTTCACCGGAAAATCATCCCACCCGTGCCGGATTTCGGCGAACCCGGACCTGAAGAGTGGCGGCGCGACGTCTTTCAGATTCCGACCACCACACAGGGCTGGCCCGCTAAAGCCAACAACGAGCGGCGACGGGCGTGCGTGGGCGTGATGACCGGCGACGGCGACAGTTACGCGGTTGTCCTGACCGAGACCGCGCCCGATTTAAAATCTCTTTCCGCCTCCTCCCCCCGGCCATCAAAGTCCCCGGCGGGCGAAGGGCGGTCGCCAGGCGAAACCATCGAGATCAGTATCGGCGGCTGCGTGCCGATCTTTTGCGGTCCGGTGAGAAGTGATGCGCACCTGGCGGCAGGTGCCGCCGGGGAGGCCCCTGCCACTGCGAAACTCCCTTTGGCGCCCGGGGAAACGGCGGCGGCCGCGCCCGCACAAAACACCGATTTACGGCCCCCGTTATTCTCGCGGCCGAAGGTCACGGCGACGACTCGGCGGCCGGCCCCCGAAGCCGGCCAGCCGGCGCCTATCCCAGTCAACCGGGTCGCGATGTCGCCCGACCCGGCGTCCTCCCACGTGATCGCGGCATTCAATGACAGCACGGCCGCCACCGCCGCGGCTCACCGCCGGTTTATCGATTTTTCGATCGAACTCGGTCAGGCCTATGCCGAAAATGCTGCCGGCCAGGTCCAATTGCTGGAAGCGCTGGCTGCCGCCGGCCAGCGTACTGCCCGTTCCACAGCGGGTTTACCGCTGCCGACCTTACCTGTCAGGGGCGTGGATGCGGTAGCCTTTACGCGCGACCAGTGCCTGGAATTCGCCACTGGCCGGGCCGCAACCGTATTAGGGCCAGATTTTGCCGTGGTCGACACCTACCCGACGCGGGTCCGGCTGCCGGACGAGCCGCTGATGCTGGTGGACCGCATCCTTTCCATCGCCGGCCGGCGGCGCAGTCTAAGCGCGGGACATCTGGTCACCGAGCACGACGTGCGGCCAGGAGCCTGGTACCTCGACGGCGGCCGGGCACCGGTGTGCATTGCCGTGGAAGCCGGACAGGCCGATCTGTTCCTGTGCGCGTATCTGGGCATCGACCTGGCCGTGAAGGGCCGGCGGGTGTACCGACTGCTCGATGCCGGCGTCATCTTTCATCGCGACCTGCCGCTGCCCGGCGACACCATCCGTTATCGGATCACAATCGAAAAATTCATCCGCCAGGGAGAGACCTGGCTGTTTTTCTTCGGCTTCGAGGGCGCGATCGACGGCCAGCTCCTGATCACGATGACCGGCGGCTGTGCCGGCTTCTTCACGCCCGCGGAGATCGAAAACTCGGGCGGCATCGTCCGCCGGCCCGAGGACCGCGCGGCGCGAAGCGGACGGTGCGACGACCGCCTCACGGGATTCGTACCGCAGGCCGCGGCCGGCTTCGACGAGGCGGCGCTCGATGCCCTGCGGTCCGGCGACCCGGCCGCCGCCTTCGGACCGGCGTTCGACGGCATCACCCTGCCCCCCGCCTTGCGGCTGCCGGGCGGCCGGATGAAGTTGATCGACCGGATCGAACGCCTCGAGCCCCGCGGCGGCCGCTTCGGGCTTGGATCGATCCGCGCCGAAGCCGACATCCATCCCGACGACTGGTTTCTGACCTGCCATTTCGTGGACGACATGACCATGCCGGGCACCCTGATGTATGAGTGCTGCGCGCACGCGCTAAGGGTCTTCCTCCAGCGCCTGGGCTGGGTGACGGAGCTTCCGGACGTGCACTACGCACCGGTGGCGGGCGTCAAGAGCATTTTGCAGTGCCGGGGCCCGGTGACGCCCCAAACCCGCCGGGTGATCTACGAGGTGGAGATCAAGGAGATCGGCTGCGGCCCCGAGCCGTACGCCCTTGCCGATGCCCACATGTATGCCGACGGCCGCTGCATCGTGCGCTTCACGGACATGACGCTGCGCATGGCCGGTCTCGATCCCGAATCGCTCGCGGCCTTCTGGCGCAGGCGACACCGCACGGAAAAGCCGTCGGGAAAAAAGGGGCAACCCCGAGTTCTGTTCACCCGCCATCAACTGCTGACGTTTGCCACCGGCAACCCTTCGGAGGCCTTCGGTCGGCCCTACGAGCCCTTCGACAAGGATCGTTTCCTGGCCCGGCTGCCGGCGCCGCCCTACGCGTTTATCGATCGGATCGTTACTGCCGAACCGCAAGCCTGGCAACTGGCGCCCGGCGGCTGGGTGGAAGCCGAACTCGACATCGACCCCGCGGCCTGGTATTTCAGGGCCAACCGGTCCGATCGCCTACCGTACTGCGTGCTGCTCGAAGTCGCCCTGCAGGCCTGCGGGTGGCTGGCGGCTTACCTGGGTTCCGCGCTTCACAGCCGTAAGGACCTGCACTTCCGGAACCTCGACGGCCAGGCGGTCCAACACCTGGAGGTTCCGGCCGCCCCGCAGACAGTGCGCGTCCGCTGCCGGCTGACGAAGGTGTCGCGTTCGGGCGACATCATCATCGAGGCCTTCGAATTCAAGGTGCTGAGCGGTAACCGGCTGGTTTACGAGGGCACCACTGTCTTCGGTTTCTTCACGGCCGAGGCCCTGGCGGACCAAAAAGGCATCCCGGCGGACTCGAAACAGGTGCATCCATCGGCCTCGGACGCGCAGTCGGAGTTTACACCGGAAACTCTCGATGACATGGCGCCGCTGACGCCCGCGGACCCGAATTTTTCACCGGCAATAGGCTTGTCGCTACCGGCCAAAGCGTTGCGGATGATCGATCGCGTGGAGATGCACCGACCGCACGGCGGCCGCCACCAACTCGGCTGGCTGGAAGCCTCCAAACGCGTCGATCCGGCGGAGTGGTTCTTCAAGGCGCACTTCCAACATGACCCGGTCTGCCCCGGTTCCCTCGGGATCGAGTCGCTGCTGCAGCTGTTGAAGGTTGCCGCCATCCGCCGCTGGCCGCACCTGGTCGACGGCCACCGCTTCGAGCAGCCGCTGGGCCTCGCCCACAGCTGGCAATACCGCGGGCAGATCGTGCCCGGAAACCGTTTGGTGGAGGTCGAAGCCGAGATCACGGCCGCAACGGACGGCCCGACCCCGGAACTACGCGCCGACGGCCTGCTCAAGGTCGACGGCCTGGCCATCTACCGCATGAAAAACTACGGCGTAAAAATCACGCCGCTCTAACTCGCACGCAGAATGACGTCGAGAAACAAGGGGGGGGGCGCCTCCACCCGGATGGCACGCTTGCGAGCCGCGGCTGAAACTCGCCGCCAACGGGTTCTAAGACCGGACCGGGCCCGTCTTTGAATAATGGTTTCGAATTTAGCCTGAAGGCTGTACCATCAACGCGCAGTGACATCAAGTCCGGTCCAAGATCCCGTAGGCGGCTCAGACAGTCAGCCGCTATTCGCAATCGTGCCATCCGGGTGGAAGCGCGTCATTTTATGTATTCAAGTGGCTTGCAGCCACGAACATTTTTAAAAATTATAATTTAATATTTTTTCCCGGGATATTTTTTCCCGGGAAAAAAATATCCCGGGAAAAAATATGCGTTTCACCCGCGTCCGCATCGACTCTTTCGGATACGAACTACCGCTTAACGTGATTTCCTCCGAGGACCTCGAGGACCGCCTGACCCCGCTTTACAAGGCCCTTCACATTTCCAGGGGCCAGCTGGAAACGTTGACCGGCATCCGGGAACGTCGGCAATGGGACCCGGGCTTCAG
>JBAPWQ010000547.1:0-5812 GCA_049283795.1 Desulfobacterales bacterium
GATGTCCGAGCTGGCCGAAGGAGCACGACTGGAAATCGTGTGTGCTGTCAAAAGCGGCACCGAGGGTTCGAATCCCTCTCTCTCCGCCATTACCAGTTTACAGATGCCGCCCGAATACAGGCTTTAGGATAAAGATTTTGGCTGCTGGTGTCGGTCGTCGGCATAGTTACACCACAGCCGCCTTCCTCTGTCCTCGCCAAATCATTATCTTAAAGCCTGTCGTAAATCCAGGCCGTCCCTTTGCGGGGCGGCATAGACTGATGCCGACCGCTGCCGGGCATCTTCCAGTGAAACGCGGGTTGCCACCGTCCCGTTTCCTTTATGAATCCGTTGGGTCCGGCAGCCGTCCCGCCGAGGGGTATTATGTCGTATCTGGTGCTCGCGCGCAAATATCGTCCCCAAAGCTTTGAGGCCGTCGTTGGCCAGGACCATGTGACCCGGACCCTGATCAATGCCATCGCGGCCGGACGCGTGGCCCACGCCATTCTTTTTACCGGTCCCCGCGGCACCGGCAAGACCACCACGGCCCGGATCCTGGCCAAGGCCATGAACTGTGCAACAGGCCCGACGCCGGAACCGTGCAACGACTGTCAGTCCTGCCGCGAAATCACCGCCGGCAAGGCGGTCGATGTCTTCGAAATCGACGGCGCCTCCAACAACAGCGTCGATCAGGTCAGGGAACTGCGCGACAACGTCAAGTACATGCCGGCCCACAGCCCGCACAAGATTTACATCATCGATGAAGTCCACATGCTCAGCACGGCGGCCTTCAACGCCCTGCTCAAGACTCTCGAAGAACCGCCCGCCCATGTGATGTTCATCTTCGCCACGACCGAGCCGCACAAGATACCGGCCACGATTCTTTCCCGCTGTCAGCGCCACGACTTCAAGCGGATCGCCCTGGCGTCGATCACCGACCACCTGCAGACGCTCTGCGAACTCGAACATTTCGACATGTCACGGGACAGCCTGACGCTGATTGCACGCGAAGCCGGCGGGAGCATCCGCGACGCCCTCAGCCTTCTGGATCAGGTGGCGGCCTGTTTAGCCGAAGAGACCGGCGAGCCCCAGGTGCTCGATCTGCTGGGGCTCATCGACCGCCGGTTGATTTTCGATCTCGTGCAGGCGCTGCTCGACGGAAACGCGCCCAAGATGCTCGAAATCCTCGATGATGTTCACCAGCGCGGGCACGATCTCAAACGCCTGTACGCCGATCTGGTCGAGCACTTCCGCCATCTGATCGTAATCAAACTGTGCCGGCAGACCGGCCGCCTGGTCGACCTGCCGGCCCACGAAATTCAGCGCCTGCAGGAGCAGGTGGCCGCGCTTTCGGCGGCGCATTTGAACCAGCTCTTCGACCTGCTGTTCAAGGAAGAGCCGGCCGTCAGGTTTTCGGCCCAACCCAAGATCGCCGTGGAAATGGCCTGTTTCAAACTGCTTCAGGCCCAGCCGACGCTGACAATCGATGCATTGATCGAGCGGCTCGACACGCTGCGCCGGCACATCGCGCAACCTCCGGACGGCAGCGACCTGCCACCGCCGCTTGCTGACGCCGGCCGGCCGGCCGCCACCGGCGAAGAGGACCGGCCAGGCAAACCGTTCGAGGCCCGGGCGCAACGCCCGGACAACGCCGAACCGCCGCCCGCCGCCCCGCCGGAGTGCGACCAAACCTGGCGGAAAGTCCAGGCGTTGATCGCAGCCAAGCACCCGGCGCTGGCCGCCTATTTGATCAAGTGCCGGCCGCGGTGCCTGGCGGGCGGCCGCCTTGAAATCGAGGTCGCCGACAACGGGTTCAACCTGACGATGATCCAGAAAGACAAAAACCTGGAGATCATCCGCGGCATCTGCCGCGAGGTCTGCGGCCAACCGCTGGAAATCGTTCTGGAGGCTGTCGCCGACCCGGCCGGGGGCGGCCTAAAAAAAAAAGCGGAAAACCAACTCAGAAACGAGGCCATGAGCCACCCGCTGGTTACCGAAGCAGTGAAAATCTTCGACGGAAAAGTACTGGGAGTGACAATCATCAAGGAGGATGAATCATGAAGGGCATGGGAAATATGATGAAGCAGGCCCAGAAACTGCAAGCCAAGATGCTGCGCCTGCAGGAAGAACTGGCCGAGAAGACAATCGAAACATCGGCCGGCGGCGGGATGGTCAAGGTCGTCGCCAACGGCAAGCAGCAGATCGTGGCCATTCAGATCGAAAAAGAAGTGGTGGATCCCGAGGATGTCGACATGCTCCAGGACCTCGTGCTGGCCGCCGTCAACGACGCCCTGGCCAAATCGCAGGAAATGGTCTCGTCCGAAATGGCCAAACTCACCGGCGGCCTGGGCATCCCGGGGCTGACATGATCACCTATCCCCCGTCGATCCGCCGCGCCATCCAGTCGATATCCAAACTGCCGGGCATCGGCGAGAAGACCGCCGAGAGACTGGCGATGCACCTGCTGAAGGCGCCGCGCCTCGAGGTCGAGCAGCTGTCGCGCAGCATTCTGGAACTCAAGAACAGCGTGCGGCTGTGCGCGCAGTGCTACGGGCTGAGCGATGCCGAAACCTGCGGAATCTGCAGCAATCCGGGCCGCGATCCGCAGCTGGTGTGCGTGGTCGAACAGCCGGCCGACATGGTGTCGATCGAAAAATCAGGCGCTTTCGCCGGACACTACCACATCCTGGGCGGCGCCCTGTCGCCCATCAACGGCGTCGGCCCGGAGGACATCCGCATCAATGAACTGATCACGCGGGTGGCACAGCAGAACATCGCCGAGATCATTCTGGCGACGAGCACGACGGTCGAAGGCGAATCGACCGCCGCCTACATCGCCGACCGCCTCGAATCCACTGCGGTCAAAATCACCCGCATTGCATCGGGAGTGCCGGTCGGAGGGGACCTCAAGTACGTCGATCAGGTCACCCTGAAAAAAGCGTTGGAGGGCCGGCATGCCGTCAGGGGCGCCTGAATCCCGGGCCGTTTTCGACTGCCGGCAATGCGGCGATTGCTGCCGGGGTTACGGCGGCACCTTCGTGACCCGGCCGGACATCGAGGCCATCGCCTCGTTTCTCGGCATCGATCCCGACTTCTGCCAGAAGACGTATTGCCGGCCTTCCGGCAATAAGCTCCTTTTGACCCAGAAAAAAGACGGTTACTGCATCTTCTGGGACCGGCTCTGCACCATCCATCCCGTCAAACCGCGCATGTGCCGGCAGTGGCCGTTCATCGAAAGTGTGTTGAAAGACATCGCCAACTGGTGCGCCATGGCCTCTATGTGCCCCGGAATCCGGGCCTCGGCGCCGGAGGACCGCATCAGGCACTGCGTGCGCGAAGCGTTGCGGGACGAAGGGGCCGCCGGCGGCAATTCCGCATGTCGCCCCTGATACGCGCGAAACCGGTGCCGGTTACCCGCCCTAAAATCGTTTCCAGCGATGAACCTCTACGGTCCTGTAAGCAGCGCGGTCTTCGCCGTCTGACACCACGCGGGCCAGGATGTTTCTGTGCTCGAGTTCCCGGAGCCCCTGTTCGAGGCTTTCCGCGGTGCCGTTCCAGACTTCGGTGAGATTTTTCGTGGTGACCGATTTGCCGGCATCCGCCAGGCCGCAGGCCAGCAGGTACACCGAAATGGTTTCCGTGGAAAGACCGATATTGAAGATGGCCTGGTCCATGGCCGGCCCGTCGCTGTTTCCATGAGAGTGCATGAAATCTCCTTTCGCAGATGCCGCCGGGGTGACAGCCGAAGATGACGGTTCAAAGGCGGAGGCGATGGCTCAATGATAATCTTTTGTCGTCTGAAATCAACCGCCGCCGGAAGCGGGCCGGCCCTTTCCCAATAAAAAAGGGAAGCGCCCGTTTTTGTGGATGCTTCCCTCCGGAACCCGCCCCGGCATGTCACCCGTTGACGGGCCGCCGAGATCGCGTTTGCGGGTATTTCTACCGCACGGTGGAGAAAAACCGGGCCTTGATGTACTGCCGGTTCAGGCGGGCTATGTTGACGATCGAGATCTCCTTGGGGCATTCGACCTCGCACTCCCGTTCGTTCGAGCAGTTGCCGAATCCCAGCCGGTCCATCTCTCTCACCATGGCCGCGGCACGCCGCGCCGCCTCGGGCTTGCCCTGCGGCAGCAGGCCCAGGTGCGACACCTTGGCGCCCACGAAGAGCATCGCCGAAGCGTTGGGGCAGGCCGCCACACAGGCGCCGCACCCGATACAGGCGGCGGCATCCATGGCCAGTTCGGCGATTTCCTGGGGAATCGGGATGGCATTGGCGTCCGGGGCGCCGCCGGTGTTGGCCGAAATGTAGCCGCCGGCCTGGATCATTTTGTCCAGGGCGCTGCGGTCGACCACCAGGTCCTTGACCACCTTGAAGGCCCGTGCGCGCCAGGGTTCGATCACCAGCGTGTCGCCGCTCGCAAAATGGCGCATGTGCAGCTGGCACAGCGTGGTGCCCTTCTGGGGGCCGTGCGGTCGGCCGTTGACCACCGCGCCGCACATACCGCAGATGCCCTCGCGGCAGTCGTGATCGAAGGCAATCGGCTCGCGGCCCTCCAGGGTCAGACGCTCGTTGACGACATCGAGCATCTCCAGAAACGACATGTCGGTCGAGATGTCGCCGGCCTCGAAGACCTCCAGTTCGCCGGCCACCTCCGGTCCCTTCTGCCGCCATATTTTCAACGTCAAGTTGATGGTCTGTGTCACTTGTAGCTCCTTTGAGTCAATTCAACGTTTTCGAAGATCAGCGGTTCCTTGTGGAATTCGGGCGGCTTGTCCGGCCCGGCGTAGGACCAGGCGGCCACGTGACAGAAATTCTCGTCGTCGCGCCGGGCCTCGTTCTCCTCGGTCTGGTAAGCCTCGTTGAAGTGTCCCCCGCAGGATTCCTGGCGCGCCAGGGCATCGAGCACCATCAGTTCGGCAAACTCCATGAAATCGGCCACCCGTCCGGCCCGTTCCAGGCTCTGGTTGAAATCCCGGTCGCTGCCGGGGACGAGCGCATTCTGCCAGAATTCCGCCCGCAGTTCCTGGATCATGCCGCGGGCCTTCTCGAGCCCCTGGTTGTTGCGGGCCATGCCGACATAGTCCCACATGATCTGACCCAGCCGGCGGTGGAAGTCATCCACGGTGCGCTTGCCGTTGATGGTCAGCAGTTTTTCGATCCGGTCGGCCGCCTCGCGGGCCGTGTCCTTGAAGGCCGCACTGTCGGGACCGACCTCGCCGAAAGACGTGCGGGCGATGTAGCCGCCGATGGTGTAGGGGATCACGAAGTAGCCGTCGGCCAGGCCCTGCATCAGGGCGCTGGCGCCCAACCGGTTGGCGCCGTGATCCGAGAAGTTGGCCTCCCCGAGCACGAACAACCCGTCGATGGTGCTCATCAGGTTGTAGTCCACCCACAGGCCGCCCATCGTGTAGTGCACGGCCGGATAAATCATCATCGGCGTGACATACGGGTCGTCACCGGTGATCTTTTCGTACATCTGAAAGAGGTTGCCGTATTTCTTGGCGATCGTCTCGCGGCCGTCGCGGTTGATGGCGTCGGCAAAGTCGAGATACACCGCCAGGCCGGTTTCCCCGACGCCTTTGTCCAGGTCGCACTGCTCCTTGGCATTGCGGGAGGCCACGTCGCGCGGGACCAGGTTGCCGAAGCTGGGGTACTTGCGCTCCAGGTAATAATCCCTGTCACCCTCCGGGATCTCCTGCGGCGCGCGCTTGTCGCCGGGCTTTTTGGGGACCCAGACGCGGCCGTCGTTTCTGAGGCTCTCGCTCATCAGGGTCAGCTTGGACTGGTAGGTGCCGTGGACCGGGATGCAGGTCGGATGGATCTGCGTGAAAC
>JBAPWQ010000548.1:0-13488 GCA_049283795.1 Desulfobacterales bacterium
CAGGACCGCCTGGTGCGAAACATCCGCCGCAACCTGGTCAAAAAGATTTTCGAGCACCTTGAGGAAATGGCCCCCGAAACCTATGCGACGTTCTGGAATCAGTTCGGTCCGGTTCTTAAATCAGGCATTTACACCGACCCGGAGAACCGCGGCAAGATCGCCGACCTCGCCCGCTACCGCAGCACCCGGTCAAAGGACGGCCTGGTGTCCCTGAAGGAGTATGTCGCGCGCATGCAGGAAGGTCAGAAGGAGATTTACTACCTGACCGGAGACAACCTGACGGCCCTGATCGACAGCCCCCTGCTGGAACGGCTGAAGGAAAAAGAATACGAAGTGCTGCTGATGAGCGACCCCGTGGACGAATGGGTGGTGCAGGTGCTGACCGAATACGACGGCAAGCCGCTTAAAAGCGCCGAGAAGGGCGACATCGACCTGCCGCAGGTCGCCGCGGAAAAGCGCGATGCCTATGCGCCGCTTTTCGGTTTCATCAAATCCAAACTGCAGGACAAGATCAAGGACGTCAAGCCCTCCACCCGCCTGAAGGATTCGCTGGCCTGCCTGTCGGGCGACAGCCATGACCCGAGTGCCTACATGGAAAAAATCCTCAAGGCCGCCGGTCAGCCGGCGCCGCAATCCAAGCGGGTGCTGGAGTTGAACCCCGACCACCCGGCGCTGGATTATTTCAGGAAGATGCATGCCGCGGACCCGGATAACCCGGCCCTTAAGGACTACAGCGAACTTCTGCTCGATGCGGCCGTCATCGGCGAAGGGGGCAAGCCGGAAAACCCGGCCCACTTTTCCAAGCTTCTGGGAGAATTGATGGCGCAGGCCCTCAAGTAAAAAAAAACCTCCGCGACGACACGCATCGTCACGGAGGTTTTTTTACTGTCGGTCTGCAGCGTTTAATCGCTGGCGTACTTGAAGGAAAGCTTGACCCGCGCCCGATATGCGGTCACTTTGCCGTTTTCAACCTTCATGTCCAGTTTGATGATTTCGGCAATGCGCAGGTCCCGCAGACTTTTCGAGGCGGTTTCCACCGCGTTTTTAGCGGCTTCTTCCCAGGAATTGGGGCTGCTGCCAACCAAATCGATAAATTTGTAGACACTGTCGGCCATCTTGTCCTCCTTTTGCTTTGGGATCGGGTTTCCGGGTGGGATCGACGATATCCGCGGCCTCGAAACGAAGCCTTCCTATTTTACTAAACAGATAAGCGCTGAAAGTCAAGCTGCAAAACCTGCCGCCGTTTCCAGCCTTTTGGTTCAAAAGGCGGCTCGCACGATAAGGCGGCCTAAAGATCGAAACGGCACCATCGCCTCTTGCATGGCCGGGCAATCCGGCTTATGAAGCGTCGCGGACCATTAATAAAAAAACAGGGCTCGACCGATGACCACTCCCCCCGAGGGGTATTCCGAAAACCGGGAACCCGATCTGGACATCGCCGCTATCGCGGCCGGCATTGCTGCGGTTCAAACAGCCGACGGTGACATCCCGTGGTGCGCCGGGCACAAGACCGACCCGTGGGACATGGTGGAAGCGGCCATGGGACTGAGTATCGGCGGCTACCCGAACGCCGCCGCGCGCGCCTACCGTTGGCTGATCCGCTGCCAGAACCCGGACGGCAGCTGGTATGCGTCCTATCGCAACGGGATCCCGCAGGACACCACCCGCGACGCCAACCTGTCGGCCTATATCGCCGTGGGCATTTACCAGCACTATCTTATCACCGGCAACCGGCTGGTGGTGTCGGAGGCCTGGCCCGCCGTCCGCGCGGCCATCGATTTTACGCTGCGCCTGCAGTCTCCGCACGGAGAAATTTACTGGGCCATCAGCCCGGAAAACCGAATTGACCGCATGGCGCTTTTGACCGGATCGAGTTCGATCTGCATGAGTATCCGCTGCGCCCTGGCCATCGCGCGCCTGTTGGGCCACCGGCAGGCCGCTTGGGAAGCGGGAGTCGCCCGTTTGGCGCAGGCGATTTCAGAAAAGCCGCAACGGTTCAACATGACCAAGTCGCGCTATGCCATGGACTGGTATTATCCGGTCTTGTGCGGGGTGTTCGTCGGGCAGCGGGCGCGCCGCCGCATCGATCATCTGTGGAAAAAATTCGTCATCGAAGGCCAGGGCGTGCGGTGCGTATCGGATCGACCGTGGGTGACGATCGCCGAAACCGCCGAGCTTTGCCTGGCCCTGGCGGCTGCCGGACTCCGTCCGCTGGCCCAGATCGTTTTCGGCTGGATCGCCGACAAGCGCTATGATGACGGCCTGTACTGGGCCGGCTTCACGTTCCCGGACATGACCATCTGGCCGCAGGACCGCCTGACCTGGACCGGCGCCGCGGTGTTGATGGCGGCCGACGCCCTCTACGACCTGACCCCCGCCGCGCGGCTTTTTTCGCACGAATTCTGGCGCCGGCAGGCCCGGGAGCAGACCGGAACAACCGGTGGAGAAACCAGATGATCCGCGACCGCCGGCCCTATTTCATCAAGAAAGGCTACCTGAGATTTCAGGAGTTCTACACCCGCCGCTTCGTGCGCCCTCAATTGGCCGCCCTCGGACGCGGGCCGCATTTCATCAAGCCCTGGCATGTTGAAATCTTCGGCGCGCCGGTCACGATCGGCCACTATGCCACCGTCATCGCCGCGCCGGACAGCAAGGTCCGGCTGGCCGTCTGGCCCGAAAGTCCCGGCAGCGGCAGCATTACGATCGGCGATTATTGCCTGGTCTGCCCGGGCGTCCGCATCGGATCGGCCCGCAAGATCGTTATCGAGGACAACTGCATGCTCGCCGGACGGGTCTACATCACCGACTGCGACTGGCACGGTCTGTATGACCGCCTGGCCATGGGCAAGTCGGCGGCAGTGCGCATCGGTCCCAACGCCTGGATCGGAGACAGCGCCATTGTCTGCAAAGGGGTCAGGATCGGAGAAAACAGCGTCGTCGGGGCCGGTGCGGTCGTTACCGACGATGTCCCGCCCGACACCGTCGCGGCCGGCAACCCGGCGCGCGTCATCAAAAAACTCGATCCGCGGCGGCCCATCACCACCCGCGCCACCTGGTACGCCGACCCCAAGGGCCTTTTCGAGCAAATCGATCGCATCGACCGCGCCAATTTGAGCCGGAACAGCCTGTTGGATTGGCTCAGACACCTTCTCTTCCCTTTATAGGCTTTAAGATAAAGGTTTTGGCTGCCGGTATCGGTCGTCGGCGTATGACCCATGCAGCCTTCTCCCTCTGGCCTTGCCAAAACCTTTATCTTAAAGCCTATTTCCGGGGCGGAGCATACCGAGCCGGGCGCCGCTCCAGAACAGTGCGCCGCCGGCGGCCGCTGTCGCCGCGCTCATCAGGAACAGGGGCGCCGAGCCGAAACGCTCGTACAGTAAACCATTGATAAAAAAGCCGGCCATCAACCCCAGCCCGTATTGAACGGCATTGTTGACGGCCTGGCCGACCGTCTTGGCCCGGGCCGGGGCCAGACGGTCGATGCACAGAATGCTGGCGATATGAAACGTGCCATAGGTGACGGCATGCAGCGCCTGCGCCGAGAGGATCAGAGCCGGCGAGCGGCCGAAATAGAGCAGGGTCCAGCGCAGGACCGCCACGCCGAATGAGAAAACCAGCACCTTTTCCAGGGAATACCGTTTGAAGATGACCTCGGATTTGACCATGACCAGGATTTCGGTACACGAGGCCAGGGCCCATGCCAGGCCGATAAAGCCGCGGGAATAGCCGAGGTTTTCGAGGTGGATCGAAAAAAAGCCGTAGTAGGTGCCATGGCTCATGAGCATGAGAAACCCGCTCGACAGGAAAATCAGCACCGGTCGGTTGAGCAGGCGGCTGAAATCCGGCAGTCGATAGGACGGGCGGTCGGAGGTGGATTCCGGCATCCGCACGGCTCCGGCGGCTTGCAGCAGGGAGCCGGCCAGAATGAGCATCAGGATCAGCCGGATGGGGAAAAGGTCGATGGTTCTTCCCAGCAAAAGCACCACCAGGATGAAGCCGATCGAGCCCCACACCCTGACCGTTCCGTAAGTTTCCTTCCTGTCCGCCAACTGGTCCATGGTGAAGGCTTCCAGAAAGGAGATCAGCGGGGCGTAAAAGGCGACATAGACCACCGTGATCGCCAGCATCAGCCAGAAATCGGCGGTCAGGAGGAAAAGGGACCAGATCAGGGCACTGGCGGCACTGCAGAAAATAAAGATGATGCGGCGCCGGTGAAACCGATCGGCCAGAAGGCCCCAGGCCAGCGCGAAAAACACCATTACCACCGATCTGACTGCCGACAGGGCGCCTATTTGGGTGCCGCTGAAGCCAAGATGGTAGGAGTACAGGTTGAAATAGGGGAGGTAGATGCCCAGGACACCGAAGTACAGGAAATACTGGAAACGGATCGCCGTCAGGGGCCGCCCGGCTGGCACCGGCTGCCGATCGGGTCCCGCCCGTTGGCCGTGCGGAAAGATCAGTCGACCTTCACGTTGATTTGCTTGGGTTTCTCTTCTTCCGGTTTCGGCAATTCGATTTCGAGCACGCCGTCCTTGAACCGCGCCCTTATCTTGTCGGGGTTTACCGGATACTGCAGATTAAAGGACCGGCTGAAATTCCCGTAGGTCCTTTCCCTGCGATAGTAGCTTTCTTCCTTCACCTCGACATCGGCCGTGCGTTCACCCTTGATGGTCAGGACGTTGTCCTTGACCTCGACCGTCACATCCTCTTTCCTGATACCCGGCAGTTCGGCCTTCAAGACCACGGCCGTTTCGCCTTCATAGATGTCCACTGCCGGACGCCATCCTGCCCGGCTCAATTCTTCATCCAGGTCTGCGGCCCGCGGGAAGGCATCCTCGAAGAGCCTGTTGATGCGTTCCTGCAGCGTGGACACCTCCCGGAACGGGTCCCATCTGACCAGCGCCATTGTCGTCACCTCGGTTGGTTAAGGGAAGAATTTTTAAAATACTAATCATGACCGCGACGAGGTGTCAAGCAGGCGAGAGGCAATGGCGGCGAAAACGCACCCGACGCGCCGTCGCACGGCCGCCGCCGCTGCCATGGCCCCGGCGGACTGCCAGGCGCGAAGGTCCCTTTACAAGCCTGTTTTTGAGTGTTAGGTTTCAAGGTAAACCAAACCGGCACAGAGGACCCCTGCGGCCATTGCAGAAGGAGTTCAGGAAAAGTGGACTACATCAAAATCCGATTCGGCAACGATTTTGACCAGATCGCCTCTCAAATCGAGGCCGGCTTCGAGGAGTTGTTTCGGCCGGTCAAGCCGATGTTCGCCTCTTCGAAGTGCAGCTGGACACCACAGATGGACATCTATGAAACTCCCGAAGAAATCATCGTGCTGGCCGAGGTGGCCGGTGTCGCCAAGGAGAACCTGGCGATCGAGATCAACAGCCGCGCCATCCGCATCAAGGGCCGCCGCGATCCGCTGCCGCGGACCGAGAAGGCCACTTACCGCCTGGCCGAAATTCAGTATGGACGCTTCGAACGGATCCTCTACCTGCCGGTGCCGATTGACACCGAGGTGGTTTCCTCGTCATATAACGACGGTTTTCTGCAGATTCGCCTGGTAAAACTGATGCGCGACACCACCCACACCATACCGATCGAAGAAGGATAGGCCGCCATGCAGTCGTTGCGGTGACAAAAGGCGCCAAGCCGCTTGTTTTCTGCCCCGGCCCAAATCCAAATAACCGCCGCAATCAAGATGCCGTAAAAATGCTCCCTGACTTTCCCGCTGCCGCTCTTGAGCCCTCCTGAACAAGAAAACGCCGCCGGCCGGCATGCGCCGCTTCCAAGCGTCCGCCCCCGTTGGATCGCGGCCCACGTGGCCGGCCCCGACTCAGAAAACGGTTGATAAATTTTAGGAAATCAGCTATTTATTGGTGTGAGGCGTTTATGAAGCCCCGTTTATCCAGCGGCAGCCTTTCGGCCGTCCACACCGTTTTGGGTCGACACCGCCCATGCATCACAGCGACATGTTACGGCAAAAAGCGAGCGGTCGTATTTTTGGAACCGGACTATGTCTGGGCGCCATCCTGTTTATTTTCAGCAGCTGCTCAAGCGTACCGCCGCCGCAGACCGGCATCCCGGCACCGTCGCCGAAACAGTCCAAACCCTACCAGATCGACGGGATCTGGTACTATCCGCGTGCGGATGCCGACGGCTTCCGCGAGGCCGGCCTGGCCTCATGGTATGGCGACCCGTTCCACGGCCGCAAGACGGCCAACGGCGAAACATATGACATGCACGGCGTCTCGGCCGCCCACAAGACCCTGCCGTTCAACACCGTTGTAAAGGTCCGCAACCTGGATAACGGCCGCGAAATCCAGGTTCGCATCAACGACCGCGGTCCGTTCGTCCGCGACCGGGTCATCGATTTGTCCTACGGAGCAGCCAAGCAGATCGGTCTCGTCGGGCCGGGAACGGCCCGGGTCGACCTGATCGCCCTCGGAGCCGTCAGCAATGCCGACGAACCGGTGACAGCCAAGCGCGACTATGCGCCCGTTGATTACAGTTCGGTAAAATTCACTTTCCAGGTTGGCGCCTTCCGTGACCGCGGCAACGCCGAAATGCTCAGGCTGAAAATGAGCCACGCCTATCCCAACGCCCACGTCAGCACCGCAGATACCGGGGACGGCCTCTATTACCGCGTCCGCGTCGGAGAATTTGCCAGCCTGGAGGAGGCCCGCCGCGGCGAAGAAATTCTGCTCCGCCAGGGCTATCCCGCATTCGTGGTGGCCGAATAACTCGGTAGCCGCCGCATCGTCCGGATCAGCGGCCGGCAGAATACAAGAGCCTGCGGATCACATCCGGCCGCGGTCGCTGAGATCGGTGTTATTGTGGCATTGCTTCCCCCTTTTTCCGATATTCGGGTCGTTTTCCTCGACCGCGACGGCGTCATCAACCGCGATTCCGCGGCTTATGTCAAGAGCTGGGAGGAATTCGAATTTCTTCCCGGCAGCCTATCGGCCCTGCGCCGCCTTGCGGCCGGCGGACTTCGCCTGATCGTCATCAGCAATCAATCGGCGGTCAACCGCGGCCTGATGAGGCTCGAAGCTCTTTTGGACATGCATCGCCGGCTGCAAGCCGAAGTCGCGGCCTCCGGCGGGTGCATTACAGACGTCTTTTTCTGCCCGCACCGGCCCGAAGAAGGCTGCACCTGCCGCAAACCCTTGCCGGGCCTGGTGCACCAAGCGTGCCGCCAACACGGCATCGACCCGCTTCAGGCCGTCATGATCGGCGACAGCTCCCGGGATATCGAGTGTGCCCGCAATGCCGGGTGCAAGGCGGCGGTGCTGGTCAAGACCGGCAACGGTATCAGCGCCGCCGTGACCCTCGCGCGTCGGGACATCCCGGTCGCGCATGTGGCCGACGATCTCGGCCATGCGGCCGACTGGATCCTGGCGCGGATCTTCGGCACCGATTTTACTGTAGATGCATCATAAACTTCTCATGAGCCGCAGCAGCGCCGCCCCCCAGCCGGTCACCATAGAGGGCCGCATCGAAAAAGTGACGTTTTACAACCCGGAAAACCGGTTCGGGATCGCGCGGCTGCAGGTCGCCGGCAGCGACGACCGGGTAACGGTGCTCGGCCTGCTGCCGCACCCTCAGGCAGGGTCCGCGCTGCGCATCACCGGCACATGGGAAACCCATGCCCGTTATGGTCAACAGCTCCGCATCCTCACCGCGGAATCGCTGCTGCCGGCAACCATCGACGGCATACGTCAATACCTGGCGTCCGGTTTCATAAAGGGTGTCGGGGCCCGCACCATCGCCCGTTTGGTCAATTACTTCCAGGAGGAGACCCTGGCGGTGATCGAAAAGTCACCCGAGCGCCTTCGTGAGGTCAAGGGTATCGGCCATCAAATTGCCCGACGGATTTCAGAAGCCTGGCGCAACGAACATGTCATGCGAAATCTGACGCGGTTCCTGCAGGAAAACGATGTCAATCCGTTTTATGCCACCCGAATTTTTGCCGCCTACGGCGGTGAGTCGCTCGCGGTTCTGCAAAACGACCCCCTGCGGCTGGCCCGGGATTTTCCCCGGATCGGATTTCCGATCGCGGATGCCGTCATGCGGCATTCGGGCGCGCCGGCCGACGACGCGGGCCGCGTACAGGCCTGCATCCTGCACCTGTTGAACGAAAGCCTCGATGACGGCCACACCTTCGTTCCGGCAGCCGAGCTGGCCGATCGGTGCCGGCTCGCCTTCCATATCGATACGGACCCGGTCGAGGCCGCCTGCCGCAGTCTGGCGGAAGCCGATGAGGTGGTCCTGGAGGACCGGCCGATCGGCTCGCCGCAGCCGGCCGTCTATCTGGCGGCCCTGCACCGGGCCGAGAGCACCATCGCCGCCCGCATCAAGGCCCTGCTCTCATTTCCGGTCCGCGCGCCCCGAATGGACCACGACCGCATCGCCGCCCAGGTTCTCGCACGGCTGGCCATCGCGCTCTCGCCTGCGCAGACGGCGGTCATCGCCAACATTTTTTCCTTCCGGGCGGCCATTGTCACCGGCGGTCCGGGCACGGGCAAAACCACGCTGATCCGCTCGATTACCGCCGTCTTCGAATCTCTCGGAAAACAGATCCTTCTGGCCGCGCCCACCGGAAGGGCCGCCCGGCGGCTCGCACAGGTGACGGGGCGCAACGCGCACACGATCCATCGGCTTCTTAAATACGCCCCGGCCCACGGTGAATTCGAGCACGACCGGGACAACCCGCTCCAGGCCGATGTCGTCATCATCGACGAGGCGTCCATGATCGACACCGTGCTGATGGCCCACCTGCTCGAAGCCGTGCACGTATCCTCCCGTCTGATTCTGGTCGGCGACGTCTTTCAACTGCCGTCCGTCGGAGCCGGCAATGTCCTCACGGACCTGATCCGCGCCCGCACGATTCAAACTTTCGAGTTGAACGAAATCTTTCGGCAGGACCGCGAAAGCGCAATCATTGTCACTGCCCACTGCGTCCGCCAGGGTGCTCGGCCGGAGAGCACTCCGGCCGATTTTTCGGGTCCAGGCACGGACTTCTATTTTTTCGAGGCAGAACGGCCGGCGGCGGTACTGGAGAGCATCGTCGAGCTGTGCTGCCGCGGTGTCCCGGAACGCTTCGGCCTCGATCCCGTCAACGATATCCAGGTGCTCACGCCCATGCACAAGGGCCTCGTCGGCACGATCAACCTCAACCGCATCCTGCAGGAGCGATTGAATCCCCGGCCGGAAAAAATCCGGATCGGGGGCCGCATTTTCAAACCGGGCGACAAGGTCATGCACCTGAAGAACAACTACCGCAAGGAGGTCTACAACGGGGACAGCGGTATTCTGCGCACCATCGATACCAAGAAGGAAATCGCGGCCGTGGATTTCGAGGGCCGGATCGTGGCGTACGATTTCACCGAACTCGAGGAAATCGGCCCGGCTTATGCCGTCACGGTCCATAAATCGCAGGGAGCCGAATACCCGGCGGTGATCATGCCGATCGTAACCCAGCATTTTGTGATGCTGCAGCGCAACCTCCTGTATACCGCGATCACCCGCGGCCAGCAGCTGGTCGTTTTGGTCGGCACCCGCAAGGCGCTCGACATCGCGCTGCAAAACGACCGCCCCCGGCAAAGGCTTTCCGGGCTGACCGATCGGCTTATCAACTGAATTGCCGAAAAGGGATGGACGGGAAGAGAAGGGCAGGCAGGTCAGGCGTCTGAATCCGGATTGGTGGGCACGGGAACCTTGATGAAGTCGATTCCCTCTTCCTTCAGGGTCTTCTCCTCCTCGGGCGAACTGGTCCCGCGGATGTTGCGCTGTTCACTGACCCCGTAATGCATTTTTAATGCCTCCTTAGCGAAATCACACCCGACATTGTCGAAATTTTTTTCGATGAATTCGGTTATCTTGAGGCCGAGTTCCTTCATTTGAGCCGCGGTATTTGCGGATGGCGGCAAGGACCTGCCCGAAGATTTGATGGCAAACGTCGATGGGATCCTGGTGACGGTGGTCACCTCACACACCGGGCAGGCGATCAGGCCCGATGCCTGCTGATCCCGATAGGTTTGCTCGTCTTCGAACCAACCCTCGAAAGAATGTCCGTTGACGCATTTGAGATCGTATGCAATCATGTCGCCGCATTCGAAAATAAAATGATTTTCACCGCCGGAGCCCCAAAAAGTCCTGACTAGTGCGCTGCCTTTGAATTCGACATAAATTCAATTGCTTTTAAGGAAGGTTTCTGAGAGATTACGCCCTGAGACTGAAAATATAGCATACAATCTGCCGCCGGTTTCGTCAAACCCCGTCTTGTATATCAATTCACAATGATGCCGGGCCGTTTACCACGCCGGACAAGCCGACGGGCTCGGCGCTGACCCACGCCGGCGGCCTGACTGCCGGTCATCATGCCCGCATCCCTGCAGCAGGTCTCGAAAACGGCAACGACCCGAATGACACCATGACAATCGAATCCGACTTTTTGATAATCGGCAGCGGCATCGCCGGACTGTCTTTTGCGCTCAAGGTTGCCGAAGAGAGCCGTGTGGCAGTGGTCACCAAGAAGGCCGTGATGGACAGCAACACCAATCTGGCCCAAGGCGGGATTGCTTCGGTGTTCGGCCCGCTGGATTCATTCGACCTTCACGTCAAGGATACCCTCGCGGCCGGCGACGGCCTGTGCCATGCGGACGTGGTTGACATGGTCGTCACGCAAGGACCGGAACGCATTCGGGAACTGAAAGCCCTGGGAGTCGATTTCAATCTGAACGCCGACCCCTCGGCGGCAGAGGTCTTCGATCTCGGCCAGGAGGGCGGCCACAGCCGCCAGCGGATCGTGCACGCCCAGGACATGACCGGCCGCGCCGTCGAAAAGGTCCTGGTGGAGCGCGCCCGCAGCCACCCGCGCATTGTGCTTTACGAAGATCACATCGCCATCGACCTGATCACCTGCTCGACGCGCATGAAGCGGGGGCTGGTCACCACCACGCATGAAGACTTCTGCTGCGGGGCTTACGTTCTCAATTGCCGATCCCATCAAATCGACACCTTCAAGGCCAAAATCACGCTGCTGGCCGCCGGCGGTGCCGGCAAGGTCTATCTCTACACCAGCAATCCCGATATCGCCACCGGCGACGGCATCGCGATGGGCTACCGGGCCGGGGCGACGGTGGCCAACCTCGAATTCGTGCAATTCCATCCGACCTGCCTGTTCCACCCGCAGGCCAAGAACTTCCTGATATCGGAGGCCGTGCGCGGTGAAGGCGGCATCCTTGTCGACCGGTCCGGCCGCGCCTTCATGGAAGGCTACGACCCCCAGAAGGACCTGGCCTGCCGCGACGTGGTCGCCCGGGCGATCGACACCGAACTCAAAAAGAGCGGTGATGACTGCGTTTTCCTGGACATTTCCCACCGGCCGGCGGAAGCCGTCCGCAGCCGCTTCCCGAACTTATACGAGAGCTGCCTTGCTTTCGGGATCGATATGACCACCGACCCGATCCCGGTGGTTCCGGCGGCGCACTATATGTGCGGCGGCGTGGCGACCGACGTGAACGGCCGCACGGATATCCGCCGCCTGTATGCAGTGGGCGAAACCGCCTGCACCGGTTTGCACGGCGCCAACCGCCTGGCCAGCAATTCGTTGCTCGAAGCCCTGGTATATGCCCGCAACGCCGCGCGGGCTGCGGTCGAAGAACTGGGCAGCCGGGATTTCGGGCCCGTCCCGGATACGCCGAACTGGGACGAGACCGGCACCAGCGACAGCGACGAAATGATCATGGTGGCGCACAACTGGGACGAAATCAGGCGCCTGATGTGGAATTACGTCGGCATCGTACGCTCCGACAAGCGCCTGGAAAGGGCCCGGCGGCGAATCGAGATCATTCAGAATGAAATCCGGGAATACTACTGGAATTTCAAGGTGGTTTCCGATCTGGTCGAACTTCGCAACATCGCCACGGTTGCCGAGCTGATCATCCGGTGCGCCACCCACCGCACGGAAAGCCGGGGGTTGCACTACAACCTTCAGTATCCGCACCGCGATGACCTGCGCTGGAAAAAAGACACCGTCCTGCGAAGGCCCCTGGTGGGGTGAGCGCATGCCGCAGGCGGCAAGCCGGCGGAAGATGATTGACAGAATATAGAAGATGACTATAGTTTAAACGTTTTTTAAAATCGACGGGAAATTATTTGTTAATGTCAGGCGAGTACCTTCTTCTGGGGGCGCTGATAGTTCTGTCGGGATTTTTCTCCTCGGCTGAAACGGCATTGTTTTCGATCAGCAAGGTGCGGGCCCGGTATCTCGCCAAGACCGGTGACCGGGCCTATCAGCTGATCAAAAAAATGAAGGAAAACCCCCATCGGCTGCTGTCCACCATCCTGATCGGAAACAACCTGGTCAACATCGGCGCCTCGGCCCTGGCCACGGTCATCACCATCGAACTCGTGTCGAGCCATGCGGTCGGCATCACCACGGGCGTGATGACGCTTCTGATTCTGGTTTTCGGGGAAATTTTCCCGAAATCGCTGGCAACCCGCAACAATGTCATGGTCGCCCGCCTGGTGATTCGACCGATCTACTGGCTCTCGCTTCTTTTCTACCCGATCATTCTCTTCCTCAACTTCATTCCGATGGTCACCGGCAGGATAACCCATAAGCCGATCGTGACCGAGGCGGAACTGATGACCTTCGTGGAGGTCGTCGAAGAGGAAGGTGAAATCAAGGAGCAGGAAAAAGAGCTGATCCACAACATCTTCGAATTCGACGACACCAACGCTTCGGAAATCATGACCCCGCGCGGGGACATGTTCGTCATCGAGGCCGATGAAAAGCTGGACCTGGAAAAGTTCGTCGAATCCGGCTACACCCGTTTTCCGGTCATCGAAGGCGACATCGATCATGTCATCGGGGTCCTGAACATCAAGGACCTCTTTCTGCACTATGTCACGACCAATGGCGAGACGTCGATTCGCCAGATCATGCAGCCGCCCTACTTCGTGCCGGAAAACAAGAAGCTCGACTCCCTGCTGCAGGCGTTCAAGAAACGAAAACAGCACATGGCGATCGTGGTCGATGAACACGGCGGGGTGTCGGGACTGATCACCCTGGAAGACGCCCTGGAAGAAATCGTGGGAGAAATCACCGATGAAACCGACAAGGACCAGCCTCAGATCATGAAAATCAAGGCCGACGAGTGGATCGTGCCCGGCAAGTCGGAAATCGAGGAAGTAAACGAAAAAATACCAATGAACATCCCCGAATCCAAGGATTACGATACGTTCTCTGGATACGTTCTCAACCTGATCGAGCGGATTCCCAAGGAAAAAGAGGAAATCCAGATCGGTCATTTCCTGATCACGGTCAAGGAGATGGACGGCAACCGCATCCGCGAGTATGTCGTCCGCCGCCAGCCGCCAGCCCCCCCGCCGGCCGTCATATAAGATCCACCCGTACTTTTTTTCTCTTCCGAGCGTCCAATTTATGAATATACTCTTTTTCGCCAGGCAAGGCCGCAAATC
>JBAPWQ010000549.1:0-6550 GCA_049283795.1 Desulfobacterales bacterium
CCGCCATCGCACCGGAAGTCGACCCGGAGCGAATCGAAGGGGCAGTCCCCTTCCGGGCGCAGTTCACGTTCGACTCCGTCGATTTCCTGAGTTTTGCGATCAAGCTGCAGGAATCCTTCGACCTCAAGATACCGGAAACAGATTACCCCCTGCTCTCGACGCTCGACGGCTGCGTGGCGTACATCGGGGAACGTTTAGAGCGTTGAGAGCGTTGGGATCTTTAAGAACGAGGCAATTCTGCCCCTGATCCCGCACGGAACGCAACCGACAAACCTGACCACCGTTCTCAGACGATCCAACACCCCTACCGCTCCCAACGTTCCTAACGTTCTTAACGAGCCTAACGATTTCAACGGATTTCCAGTCCCACCCGCACCACTCCCGGATCGTCCGGATCGCGTTTGTGCTTGAATCCGAGCGCCTTGCACACCTGCAGCATGGGGCGGTTGTCATCCAGGACATCGCCGTGCAGCCGCCGGATGCCGCGGCTTCGGGCATAGTCGATGATGCGGCGCATCAGCATCGGTCCCAGGCCCAGGCCGGTCATGTCGCCGCGCAGGAGAATGGCGAATTCGGCATCCTCGTTGTCGGGATCCGCCATTACCCTGACCGAGCCGTAGAGTTCCGGCTTGCCGGAAGCGTTTTCCCCGGCCAGCACCAGCGCCATGTCGCGATCGTAATCGATTTGTGTCAGGCGCGCAGCCTCGGTGTGCGACAGGATTTTTTTGGGATGCAGGAAGCGGAAACGAATGGCCTCGGCCGACAGGCTGGAGAAGATATCCTGAAACGCCGGCTCGTCTTCCGGCCGCACGGGCCTCAGCAGCATCGTCCGGCCGCCCGGCAGGGTGACGGCCTGCTCGAGCTGGCTCGGGTAGGCGCAAATGGCCGTTTGCCGCAGGGCGGCCGCCTGCGGCGTCTGGATACGGCAAACCGCGTCGAGAACGAGAACACCTTGGGGATCGGCCAGCAGCGGATTGATGTCGATGGCGGCGATTTCGGGCAGGTCGCCGATGAGCTGTGCCAGCTTGACCAGCGTGAAGGCCACCGCCTCGATATCGGCCGCCGGACTGCCGCTGAATCCTTTCATCAGCTGGAAGATTTGCGTGCGGGATATCGTCTCGCGGGCCAGCTTCATGTTCAGCGGCGGCAAGGCCAGGGCCTGGTCCGCAAGGATCGGCGCCGCCCGCCCCCCCTGTCCGCAATAGATCAAGGGTCCGAAAACGGCGTTGGTCAACATCCCGAGACACAACTCGTGGCGGCCGGTGCGATCGATCATCGGCCGGAGGATGAAGCCGTCCGGCGCGCGATCCGGTTTTTCCTCACGCGCCTGTTCGAGCATGGCCGCCGCGGTTTCCCGGACCAGTTCGGGATCATCGAGGCCCGTTGCCGACACCATCCCGCCACCCGCGGCCGGAAGGCCGGGCAGGCTGAGGTTGAGCATGACCGAGCCGCCCGTTTCCCTGGCCACGCGCGCGGCCGCTTCCGGGTCGGCCGCGAAAAAGGCTTCGGCCGCCGGAATGCGGTAAGCCCTCAGCAGCGCCATTGTCTGGGCGGTCGTCAACCCATCCTGGTTCTTCTCTAAGGCTGTTCCAATCAGTTCACGCGCCTGCTCGGTGTCGGGCCGGAAATCACCCGGGATGCTCGGCGGGGTTTCCATCAGCAGTTCCTGGCCGTGACGATAGCGGTACATCTGCATGAAGCCCCTGACCGCCTCGGCCGGTGTTTCGTAGCTGGGAATCCCGTTTTCGATAAACAGCTGCCGCAGCGCCTGCGTGGCGCCGTCCCCCAGCCAGCAGGTCAGGATCCCGCGGCGATTCCAGCTGCCGGCTTGAGCGGCGGCGGTCTGAATCACCGCGTCCGCAATCTCACGGCGCGCGGCCGCGGCACCGGGCGCGTTGAGAACCAGCACGGCATCCACGCCGGCATCTTCGACCAGGACCTCCAGAGCGGCCTTGTAGCGCGCGACCTGGGCATCCGGCCGGATGTCGACCGGGTTCGTTTGCGACCAGGCCGGCGGCAGCACGGCCCTCAGCCGGTCGACCGTGGCGGCATCCAACCGCGCCAGGCGGCCGCGCTTGTCGATCAGCGCATCGACGGCCAGCAGGCCGAGCCCGCGGCCGTTGGTCAAGACCGCCAGGCGGTTGTCGTCGACCGGTTGCAGCAGTCCCAGGGTCGTCACGGCATCGAACAGGGCCTGCAAATCGTTGACCCGCAAGACGCCGGCCCGGGCAAAAGCGGCGTCATAGACCGCATCGGCATCGAAAACCCCGGCGGCGGAGCCCAGTCCCGGCAGCTTGTCTCCGGCATGGCGACCGGCCTTGACGACGATCAGCGGCTTGATGCGGGCCGCCGCCCGGGCGGCGGACATGAACTTGCGGGCGTGCGTGACGTGCTCCATGTAAAGCAGGATGGCCCGGCAACGGTAGTCGCCGGCAAGGAAATCGAGCATGTCGCCGAAGTCGACATCGAGCATGTCCCCCAGGCACACGCAGTGCGAAAACCCGATGCGGCGGTGGGTCGCCCAGTCGAGCACCGAGGCCAGCACCGCATTTGACTGGGTCACGAAAGCCAGCGCGCCGGGCAGCGGTTGAAGGTGGGTGAATCCGGCATTGAGGCTGTGCCGCGGCACCATGACACCGGTGCAGTTGGGACCGATGACCCGCAGCAGGTGCGGCCCGGCCGCCGCCAGTATCTCTTCCCGCAGGGCGCGGGCGGGCTCCCGGGCCAAATCCCCAAACCCGGTCGAAATGATGGCTGCCGCCCGGCCGCCGATGCGCCCGAGATCGGTGATGACGCCGGGCACCACCGCCGGTGCCGTGCAGATGACCGCCAGATCGGGTGCCGCCGGCAGGGCCTCGACGGCATTGACCGCCGGGTGCCCCTCGATAGCCCGGCCTTGCGAATTGACAAAGAAGATATCGCCGCCGAAACCGGCACCGGTCAGGTTGCGGGCCGTCAGGGCCCCGGCGGACAGCGGGTCGTCGATGTCGCCGACCAGCGCCACGGTGCGGGGATGAAACAGGAAGTTCAGGTTGCGAATCGTCATGAAACCTCCTTGGAAGCGCAAAAGGTCCGCATAACAAACGCTCCACTTGGGTCTGAAGCCGGCGCAGGTGCGAAGGGCGCGCGAACCAATGTCAAGCGGGCATTTCGCCCCTCAAAAGCCGCCGGACGATTTTTCCGGCCATGTTTTTGGGCATCTCTTCGGCGAACTCGATTTCGCGCGGGGCAATCGCCGGCCCCAGGCGGCGGCGTGCATATGCGATCAATTCGCGCCGCAGCGGCTCACCCGCCTCGCGACCGGGTTTCAGCGTGACGAAGGCTTTCACGCGGGCACCGATCAGCGGGTCGGGAATCCCGATCACCGCCGCCTCGCCGACGGCCGCATGCTCCATCAGCGCGCTTTCCACCTCGAACGGGCTGACCAGGTGGCCCGCGGTCTTGATGATATCGTCCGCGCGGCCCAGGAACCAGAAATAACCGTCCCGATCGCGCCTGACCAGATCGCCGGTAAGATACCACCCCCCCGCGAAGCACCGTGCATAGGCCTCGGGGGCATCCAGGTATTCCCTGAAAAGTGACGGCCAGCCGGGCTTCAGGGCCAGTTCACCCGCCTGGCCGGGCGCCGCCGACCCGCTGACCGTACCGTCCTCCAATCGTTTAACCACCGCGGCCTCGATGCCCGGCAGCGGCCATCCCATCGATCCGGGGCGAATCCGCGGGGCGGCGGCGGACGAGATCATGATCCCACCGGTCTCGGTTTGCCACCAGGTATCGACGACCGGCAACCCGAGGGTTCGCTCGGCCCAGCGCACGGCCCCGGCAGGCAGCGGTTCGCCGACACTGCAGATCAGGCGCAGCGCGCTGAGGTCGCCGGCCTCGCGCGGGTTCAAGTCGGCGCGCATCAGGCGCCGGATGGCCGCGGGCGAAGTGTACCACACGGTCACCCGTTCCTGCGTCAATATCCGGTACCAGCGCGTCACGTCAAACGCCGCCTCGTCCACGACGGCGGTAACCCCGCACACCAGCGGCGTGATGATGCCGTAAGATGTTCCGGTGACCCAGCCCGGATCGGCGGTGCACCAGAAAACGTCCCGCTCGTGAAACTGGAACACCTCGCAGCCGGTCCGGGCAAGATGCCGCACGGCGTCATGCACATGGACGGCGCCCTTAGGCATCCCGGTCGTGCCGCTGGTGAAATGCAGCGACGCCCGGTCTTCCGGACCGGTAGCGTCGATGGGGAAAAAGCCGGGCGCCGCGCGCATCAGATGCGGCAGGGACAGCGTGTCCGTCGGCGGGGCGGTGTCTGGATCCGCCAGCAGGACGTGGTGCAGACCGGGCAGGCGGTCCCGCAGGCCGACCACCGTCGCGCTGTAAAGAGCGCCGGTCGTCACCAGGACGGCGGCCCGGCTGATCTTCAGACGATGCAGGACCGGCTGCGGACCGAAGTCTGCAAAGAGCGGGCAGAACACGCAGCGCGCCCGCCAGGCGCCGAGAGCGGTGACATACAGCGCCGGAGCGCGGCCGATGAAAGTCGCCACCACCTCTCCCGGTTTTACCCCCAACCCCGTCAGCACGCCGGCGAAGCGGCTGCTTTCTTCGCGCAGGTCGGCGTAGGTCAACTCCCTGCGCCGACCGTTCGCCGCCGGCCATCGCAGGGCCACACGGTCGCCCTTCCCATTTTCCACCTGTCGATCCAGGGCCGCATGGGTTATGTTCAGTCCGCAGTCCGCGAAAAGATCGCCCATTCCCCCTCCCCCGCTCCCGACGGTATTGTCGTCCTTCCGGTGTGGCGGATGGCCGCGACCGGAAGATCATCCATGGAAGAGCCACTCTCATTTCAGGCAAGCGTCATGCCAGCCTTGCAATACGGCTGTTTTATCTCACTATTATTTCACGCCTGCGATATAACCATCGCTGGCCGGAACCGTTTGCCGTCGGACTATTTTACAAGCTGTAAAAGGGTTTAACAGAAAAGCGCCTGTAAGATGCCGGCGCTTTGCTTTCCACTTCATCATTCGGGAAAGTGCCCCGAAG
The DNA here is from genome assembly GCA_049283795.1 of Desulfobacterales bacterium. Taxonomy (GTDB): domain Bacteria; phylum Desulfobacterota; class Desulfobacteria; order Desulfobacterales; family SG8-13; genus JARFQH01. Next base: position 5,038 of record JBAPWQ010000549.1, read on the forward strand.
CCGTTGCGTTTTTGAATACCGCCAGGGTTACTGTCCGCAGTGTTTGGGGCCGCACGACAGATCGGAATTTCAAATACGCGCGCCGGGGCTGCGTCTCCGCCACAAAATTTTACCGTCTGGCATATCCGTTGCTTCTGTTTTACCTGCATCCGGGGCGTCGCGATAAGAAGAGTCCCGTCGTCGTTTTCATCGGCCCTGTCCATCAGGCCTGTCGATCTGATGCGGGCCGCCACACCGAAGCCAAGGAGAAAGGGCCATGCCGATCAAAAGAATCGTCTGCAGCACCGATTTTTCCGAGAATTCCGAGGCCGCTTTTAATGCCGCCCTCGAGATGGCCGAAAAGTATGCGGCCGACCTGACCGTGCTTCACGTCCTGCCGCCGCCCATCAACCCGACGCTGGCCGACACCGGCTGGATCATGCCGGAAGAGCCCCGGGAGGCGATGGTGCAGCAAATCGAGGAGTTGATGGCGCGGAAATACGGCAGCCGCATAGACGGAAAGGCAGAATACCGCCTGATCGTTCTGGACGGCCACGTCTCGACCGAAATCATCCGGTTTCTCGATGAAAACCCCATCGACGTGGTGGTCTTGGGCGCTTACGGCCTGTCGGGCATGGGCCTGGTCATCTTCGGCAGCGTCGCCAAGCGGGTTGCCCACAAGGCGCCGTGTTCGGTGATGATCGTCAGGGCGCGAGAGCAGGGGCAGTAGCTTTCTCAGATCCCGGATACGGCGACCTATTTAATCTCTTGAAAAGACCCGCCGGCGTCATCCTTGTGCCCGTCCCCGCAGGCCTGGCTGGCGGGTTTCAACCGCATTGAACTCCTGTGCTCACGTCAAAGGCTTGACAAGCCCTTCACGTTTTACCACCCTACGGGAACCTCACCTGCCGGGGGCCGCCTTCGTGTTGCTAAAAAAAATGAGTTATGACACAAATGGGAAGAAAGCTTGAATGAATGACGTCGCAAATACCCGGGCGCCCCCGCCGGCGGAGGCGCAGCGGCTGGCGGCCATCGATGTCAGCCTTTCATTTGCCGCCCTCGAGTTGGGGATTATGTTCCTTTGCCTGGCAATGCTCTGCGCCTGCTATCGCGACAAATCGACCAGCCGCTGGAACCCGCTGGCGGTCTTCGGCCAGACCCCTCTGTTTTTTTATCTATTGCACGTCCACCTGCTGGCTTTCGGCGCCTGGCTGCTGGGCCTGCGGGACAACGGCGGCCTGATCGACACCCTGGCGGCCACCCTGACCGTTCTGCTGATCCTGTATCCGCTCTGCATGTGGTACCGGGGCATCAAACAGCGTAAAAACTTCGCACCTCTGCGCTACCTGTAGCAGGAGGGTAGCGTGGGGGAATGCGAACAGGACAGAAGACTTTGCCCGGATGGGGCGAAATCGGATAAGGACACTTGAAACTCGAAACTTGAAACTCCGGACGAAGAACCCAAAACCAGCAATCCGTAACCCGCAACACGCAACCCGAAACCCACAACCCGACCTCCCATGAAACGCCAAAA
>JBAPWQ010000550.1:0-9536 GCA_049283795.1 Desulfobacterales bacterium
ATCGGAATCCGCATCTTGACTTTCTCGGTGGCGCCGTACCAGGCGGTCGTGTCGACCTTGGGAAAAATCGCATGGTCCGGATCGGCTTCGATGCCTTCGGCGCCGATGGCGTAGCCCATGATGTTCAAATGCGAGTAGTCCACCGGATAATCCTTGTCCGCACCGGCCGTGACTTTACCGAAGGGCGTCGGGTAGAGCAGCTCGCGCCCGCGGAAAGTCGACTTGAACAGGTCGCAGTTGCCCTTGCAGCCATCGATGCAGCGGCTGCAGATGCCGGACTGGGGGGCGACACTGCGGGAGCGGTTTTTGGTTTCCAGGGCTTCGTTCGAATTTGGTTGCTGCAAGTTCATGGCGGTCTCCTCAGCGTCCATTGAGTGAATAAAAAAAGGCGTCTTTTCCCGGATGAAAAAGACGCCTTTGTCCAATACCCGATCAACACACCGACTCACACGCCGTTGTGCGAATCGAAAATTATAAATTTGCGGCCTTTTTAGTTTTACTAAACAACAAAGTCAAGAGTATTTATTAAAAACGGTCACCTTTTTAAGTTTAACGAATAACCGGGCGGGAACAGATATGGCCGATAGTGGCGGCAGCGGGTGATCATCTGGCTTAAAAGACAGATAGGGACGGGAGGGCCTGAACAAATCGATCGAGGATGAGCACTACTTACGTCGCGGTCTCGGAAGTTCTATAACACATTAAAATCATGCAGTTTAAGTGGCACAGGTTTTATGCCGCCTACATGGAATGATGGAATGTTGGAATTATGGAGAAAAGGATCTGCCATTCAGGCACCAATCAGAGAGGTCTTATTCGATTTCTTCTGAAAGCAGAATCGCTTCGGCCACCCGGCGCATCGAGGTGCGCATGTCCATGCTGCGCTTCTGCAGCCAGCGATAGGCCTCCTCGCCGTTCTTGTTGCGCCGTTTCATCAGGATTTCCTTGGCCCTTTCGACCATCTTGCGGGTCTCGAGTTCCTCCTGGATCACCTGGGTCTTGACCATCAATTCGGTGTTCATGATCGCCACCGCCGCCTGGTTGGCGACGGTCGACATCAGGTTGACCTCGGTCTGGGTGAAGGCGTGCTTTTCGGCGGTGAAGCAGTTGAGAACGCCGATGACCTTGCCGTCCTTGACCTGCAGCGGGACGCTGACCATCGACACCAGCCCGAGCTTGGCGGCCATCTCCTTTTCCTTGAAACGCGGCTCCTGCAGGACGTCGGCAATCGTCAGCGGCTTCTTGGTCGTGGCGACGTAGCCGACAACCCCCTCATTGAGGTTCAGGGCGCGATCCTTGACGTAGTCCGGATCGATGGCCTGGGTGGCCTTGAGGCGGATTTTGATCGGACTGGAATTCTCGTCGATCAGCCACATGGAACAGATCTCGACCCCGGTGACCTTGGCCGTAACCATGACGATCAGCTTGAGAATGTCTTCGATATACAGATCGGAGGTGATGGCGCGGCTGATGTCCATCAAGCCCCGGATGTACTGTTCATATGGATCGACGCTTTGCTTGTTCATGACTTCGATAACCGTTACTTCATACTACGACCGTTTCTTCGCCCGGATGCCGTATTGGCGACTCTGCGACTAGACGATTTTTTTTTACCAGAGCGGATGCCGCCGTGTCAATACGCCACCTCGGCGGTGACGGCGGCAGCTGCCGCAGGCGATTCCGTCCGCGGTGCCGGGCGACCGGGGTATTAAGGCGGCGCCAGTTTGCAGCGCATCCATCCCACCGCAGGTCAACATCCGGTGGCCCGGTCCTGTCGGGGCCGTTCTTGGACCCGCCGACTTTATCCGCCGGTAGCGGCCGCCTTGATCCATGGCGGCGATGTGATATACTCCTCGAACTCTCATGACTGCTCACCGACCACCGCAAAACAACATGAGGAGATTGTCGTGAAAAATTTGATCGCAAAGCGCATCGCGCAACTGCGTGAGCTGATGCCCGCAACCGGAGCCGATACCCTGCTGGTGCTTACAAACGAAAACCGCCGCTACCTGAGCGGTTTCACCGGCCAGGACACCCAGCTCGACGAATCCGCCGGCGCCCTGCTCGTCAGCCGCGCCGATTTGATCCTGGCGACCGATACGCGTTATGAGCTACAGGCGCAGCAGGAGGCCCCTCTCTATAAGATCGTGTGCTACAAGAAGAGCCTGGCCGAAGAGCTACCCGCGCTCCTGGCGTCCCTGGGCACGAAGGTCCTCGGTTTCGAAAGCGTGCGCCTGTCGGTTCAGCAACACCAAAAAATCTCGGCGGCCGTGGCCGCCGCCGGTCTGGCGGTGAGCCTCGAGCCGGTCGAGGACCTGGTCGAACGACTGCGGATCATCAAAGCGCCCGGCGAAATCGACACCCTGCGCCGGGCCCTGTCAATTGCCGAAGCGGCGTTCACGGCCTGCACCGCCAAAATCAACCCCGGCATGACGGAGAAGGAAGTGGCCTGGATCATGGAAAAAGAAATGCGGGAAGCCGGCGCCGAGGGCCTCAGCTTTGCGACCATCGTGGCGGGCGGGCCCAACAGCGCCCTGCCGCATGCAATTCCCGGCGAGCGTCCGATCAGAACCGGGGAACCGCTCCTGTTCGACTGGGGCGCCCGTCTCGACGGCTACTGCTCCGACATCTCCCGCACGGTCGTCATCGGTGAACCGGACGCCACCTTCGGGAAGGTGTTTCGGACCGTCCTCGAGGCCCAGCGCCGGGCCATCGATGCGATCCGGGCCGGCGTGAGTTCGCGGACGGTGGACGGCATCGCGCGCGATTTCATCGAAAAACAGGGCTTCGGCGGCAAGTTCGGCCACGGCCTGGGCCACGGCACCGGGCTGGCCATCCACGAAGCGCCCCGCCTCAGCCCCCTCAAGGATACGGTACTGGAGGCGGGCATGGTGACGACGGTCGAACCGGGAATTTACCTGGCCGACTGGGGCGGCGTGCGTCTCGAAAACATGGTCGTGGTGTGCGAGGACGGCGCCGAGGTGCTCAACCGCCTCGACCCGGCCGCCTGCCGCCTCTGATGGGATGAAAGATTCGCAGCGATTCCAACCGCTCCGGGAGGGCGGTGGATTCATCGATCCCATCGGCGCGCGACCGCCTGCAAGTCCGGAGTGCAAACCGGCCGTTGCTGTATCAAAGACCAAGACCACCTCTCAACGGAAAGGTCGTCCCATGCAGGCATCCGGCGACACTCTGCTGGACCGGTATTTCGATTTTCTGATCGTCGAAAAAGGGCTGGCGGCTCAGACCATAGAAGCGTACAGCCGAGACCTAATCCGTTACATGAGGTTTCTGGCTGCCAGCGGCCAGGTCGGCGTCTCCGAAACGGACACGCCGCTGATCCTCAAGTACCTGATCTCCATGCGCACGGATGAGTTGAACGCCCGTTCGCGGGCCCGCCACCTGGTCTCCATCCGCGGATTTTACCGCTTTCTGGTGCAGGAAGGCATCCTGGGCAGTGACCCGTCGCGCCTGATCGATCTGCCCAAGAGCGGCTTGAAGCTGCCGGATGTGTTGACGATCGAGGAGGTCAAGCGCCTGCTCGATGCGCCCGCGGGCGCCAAGGCGGCCGGCAGCCGCGATGCGGCCATGCTGGAGCTGCTGTATGCCGCCGGTCTGCGCGTCTCGGAGCTGATCGGCCTCAAGCTCCAGGATGTCAACCTGACCGGCGGGTATGTCCGCGTTTTCGGCAAGGGCGCCAAGGAACGCGTGGTGCCGATCGGCCAGTACGCCCAGGAAAAAATTCGCTGCTACACCGCCGGGCCGCGCGAGGCGCTTCTCAACGGCCGTGCCAGCGTCTATCTTTTTATCGCCCGCGCCGGAAAACCGCTCAGCCGCCAGGGCTTCTGGAAGCTGATCAAGCGCTACGGCCGGCAGGCAGGTCTCCGGAAAGTCATCACTCCCCACACCCTGCGCCACTCCTTTGCCAGCCACCTGCTCGAAGGCGGCGCCGATCTGCGCGCGGTCCAGACCATGCTGGGCCACGCCGATATCGCCACGACCCAAATATACACCCACGTGGCGCGCGATCACCTCAAGTACCTGCACCAGAAGTTCCACCCACGCGAATGAGGCGAAACGATACTGGAAACTGGAAACTCGCAAATAGGAATGCGAACCCGATCCGATACTGGCAATTGAACATCTGAACCTTATATGAAACTACATTAAAGTTGCTTTATCGATCTGGCTGACCGCTTGCGGCCAGAGGCGTCGCTCGTATGGAACCTGAACTGTGCCCCTTGAACCGTGAACCTTGAACCTTTAAGCCTTATGCGCCGGTTACTTGCATCGCGCCCAGCTTTCCAGGCAGTTCCAAGATGACACACCATAGTCGCCTGGCCCGCTATATCGCTTGACACCCGTCGGCGCTTCGACGTAATAAAAACGGCTTAAACCGCAGTGAGTAGACGGCTTTGCGGCCCATCGACCTGTAAACAGCACACCGATTGCCGACACCGCCCGGAAGACGACGGATTTCCATGCAGACACTGAATTCAACCGTGCCCCCGATCGGTTGGTGGACCCCCGCCGACCGACCGCCGGAGATGGGCGCCGAGGCCCTCACGGCAGCCATTCGCCGCGTCGGCGAACCGGTCTGCGTGGTCGCGGTCGACGGCCGGCCCGCGGTCGGCCGCGGAGGCCGGATCGTCCTCGGATGCGACCGGGCCCAGGCCGGCGGCCCTTCGGACGGCCTTCCCGTGCTCGGCTATGTCCCGGCGCTGCACCCCGAGGGTTTCGGCGACCCGTACTTCAAGCGTTCCCTGCGGCTGCGCTATCCCTATGTGATCGGCGCCATGGCCAACGGCATCACCTCGATCAAAATGGTTGAAACCGCGGCGCGGGCCGGCATGATCGGGTTTTTCGGCGCCGCAGGCTTGTCCCTGGAGGCCATCGAAGCCGCCGTCGTCACCTTACGCCGCAACCTGGCCGACCTGCCCTTCGGGGTCAATCTCATTCACAGCCCCAACGAACCCGACCTGGAGGCGGCCACGGTCGATCTTTACCTCAAGCACGCCATCGGCCGCATCAGCGCCTCGGCCTACCTGGATCTCACCCTGCCCCTGGTGCATTACCGCGTAAGGGGGATTCATCGCGGCCCCGACGGTCGGATCGTCTGCCCCCGGCACGTGACCGCCAAGGTCTCGCGCATCGAAGTCGCCCGCAAATTTTTTTCGCCGCCGCCGGAAAAGATCCTGCGGCAGCTGCTGGACCGGCACTCGATCACGCCGGCCGAAGCCGAGCTGGCCCGGAGGATTCCCGTAGCCGACACCATGACGGCCGAAGCCGATTCCGGGGGCCACACAGACAACCAGCCCGCCATTTCCCTGCTGCCCACCATCCTGGCCCTCAGGGACCAGATGACAGAGACCTTCGGCTACGATCGCCCCCTGTGCGTGGGCCTGGGCGGCGGTATCGCCACTCCGGCGGCCGTGGCGGCGGCCTTTGCGCTCGGTGCCGCCTTCGTTCTGACCGGCTCGGTCAACCAGGCCTGCATCGAGGCCGGCACGTCGGCCACTGTGCGTGCGATGCTGGCCGAAGCCAGCCAGGCCGACGTGGCCATGGCACCGGCGGCCGACATGTTCGAAATGAACGTCAAGGTGCAGGTGTTGAAACGCGGCACCCTGTTTCCCTTCCGTGCCGCCAAACTCTACGATATCTATTGCCGCTGCGACTCGCTGGAGGACATACCGCCAAAGGAGCGGCTGGTCCTGGAACGCGATTTTTTCCGCCGCGGCCTCGACGAGGAATGGGAGCAGACCAAGGCCTTCTTCCGGTTGAGGGACCCGCGGCAGATCGAACGCGCCGAGCGGGACCCCAAACACAAGATGGCGCTGGTCTTCCGCTCTTATCTGGGGCAATCCTCGAACTGGGCCAACAGCGGCGACCCGGCCCGTAAAATCGACTATCAGATCTGGTGCGGCCCGGCGATGGGCGCCTTCAACGAATGGACGCGCGGCAGCTTTCTCGCCGCGCCCGAAAACCGCGCGGTCGTGACGGTGGCCCTCAACCTGCTGTTGGGCGCGGCCGTGGCCACGCGGTTCAATTGGCTGAGGTCCCAGGGGCTCGCCCTGCCGCCCGCGGCCGGTGCATTTCGCCCGCTGCCGCCCGAAGACCTCGTCTCCCTGCTCGACCGGCGCTCATCGCCTTCCGTTTAAAATCGGGAAATGACCTTTGTCTACCCCCACGGCCGTGGCGAAAAAATCGGCCAGGGCCGAAAGATTCAGGGTGCGATGACTCAACCGCTGCGGCAAGGACGCCGGCGAGGGTAAAATGAATTCCTCGATATACCGCTTCGTGTAGACTTTACGGCCATTTATTTCCTCGGACGTGCCGGATAAATTCCCGCGCAACACATAGAAAAATCGCGCCTCGCCGGACGCAGAGTGGCGATCACGATAAATGCGGATCGTATACTCCAGGATCGGATCCGTTGAACCGGACGAAAATCGTCGATCAATTCGGCTGTTGGCAAAAAATCCGATGTTTTGAAGAAGCGACTGCAGATCAATCAATATTTGTCTGGCCGCCGGGATGCTGGCCTTGAGCTCGGCCACCAGGTGACCGCCCGTGAAAACCGTCAGGGCTTCATCCACGCTGAACTGCCGGGCGACGCCGGACTGCAGGCCCCCCAACGGATCGGGCGGCAGGAACTCGCGCGACCATCTCTTCCATTTTGCCGGAGATATCGACAACATGGTCGCTAATTCGCGGCTGGTGAAAAATCGAAGCATAGTGTAGCCTTGTATAGTTGTTATACCAATATGACAAGTTTTTAGTGGGCGTGAATCCCTTGCAATTGCTTTGACCATGTAATATAAATCTTTAATAAACATGAGAATGGAAACCAAGTAGTTTTAATCGACATTGATTCTGTGCGGATTGTTCCTATTCCGCCTTTCCCCGCATTTGGGTTCTTCGTGCATCATTTTCCGTACTCCGGCAGAATCTTATTGAGACACAAAAGGGTTGAAATTTGACCGACGATAATCAATTAAACCTGCACGCGACACCGGTCGCCGTCATCGGCATCGGGTGTTTTTTCCCGAAATCACCGGGCTTAAAAGACTTCTGGCGTTTGATCCTCAATGGTGAAAACGCGATCGACGAGGTTCCCGCGACCCACTGGCCGGCTGCAGATTATTACGATGCCGACCCCGCCGCCCCCGACCACACGTATTGCAAACGCGGCGGTTTTCTGCCGCCGGTGATGTTCGACCCGACCGAGTTCGGCATTCCGCCAGCATTGCTCGAAGCGACCGACACCTCGCAGCTGCTGGGACTCATGGCGGCCAAGATGGCCCTTGCGGACGCTGGCTACGGCGATGGTAAAACGTTTAACCGCGCGAAAACCAGCGTCATTCTGGGGGTCACCGGAACCCAGGAGCTGGTCATCCCGCTGGGGGCCAGGCTGGGGTTTCCCCACTGGCGGCGCGCGCTCGAGCATGCGGGCGTGTCGGCTGCAACGATTGAGGATGTCCTTTCCCGCATATCCGATTCCTACGTCTCCTGGCAGGAAGGCTCATTTCCCGGCCTGCTCGGCAACGTGGTCGCCGGCCGGATCTGCAACCGTCTCGACCTTGGGGGCACCAACTGCGTGGTCGATGCGGCCTGCGCCAGTTCGATGAGCGCGATTCACATGGCCGTTCTGGAACTCGCCGCCGGCCGCAGCGACATGGTGGTCACCGGCGGTGTCGATACACTGAACGACATTTTCATGCACATGTGTTTTGCCAAAACGCGCATCCTCTCCCCCACCGGCGACGCCCGGCCCTTTTCGAAGGATGCCGACGGAACCGTCCTCGGCGAGGGTGTCGGCCTTCTGGTGATCAAACGGCTGGCCGACGCCGAAAAGGACGGCGACCGGATTTATGCCGTCATTCGCGGCATCGGCAGTGCCAGCGACGGCAAATCCCAGAGCATCTACGCCCCCCGGCCCGAAGGCCAGGCCCAGGCGTTACAAAACGCGTATGCGAACGCCGGCATCGACCCGAATACCGTTGAACTGATCGAGGCGCACGGTACAGGCACCCGGGTCGGTGACAAGGTCGAATTTCAGGCCTTGTCCCGTGTGTTCGGTGACCGCAAAACCCCCGAACCGGACTGCGCCATCGGCTCGGTCAAATCGATGATCGGCCACACCAAGGCTGCCGCCGGCGCTGCGGGACTGATCAAGAGCGTTCTGGCCCTGCATCACAAGATTTTGCCGCCGACACTGAAAGCCGAGCAGCCGGACCCGGAGCTGGGTATCGATTCCAGCCGGTTTTACCTCAACCCCGTCAGCCGGCCGTGGCTGCCGCGGCCGGACCACCCGCGCCGCTGCGGTGTGAGCGCCTTCGGGTTCGGCGGCAGCAACTTTCATGTGGTCCTCGAAGAGTACGGCCCCGAAAAAACGGCCGCCGCCTGGGATGGTTCGGTCGATATCGTCGCGCTATCCGCCGCTTCCAAAGACGCAATGCACCAAAAAATCCTGCGCCTGAAAAGCGAGATTGAGGGCGGAATGCCGCCGGCCGAAGCGGCTTTCCAGTCGCGCCGGGCGTTTAGCGCCGACGATGCCTGCCGCCTGCTGGGGGTCGTCGAGCCCGCCGATGACGACGCGCGGCCGGATTCACCGCCCGGCGATTTCCTGCAGGAGGCTTTGGCGTTTCTTGATGGCCGCGGGATCGAAACCCCCGCTAACCGCCCGAGCCTGTTTTATGGTGAAGGCCGGCCGGCCGGAAAGCTGGCTTTTTTGTTTCCTGGCCAGGGCAGCCAGTATCCTGGGATGGGTCGCGATCTGGTCTGCCGGTTCCCGGAGGCCTTCGAAGCCTTTGCCGCCGCCGATCGCACGCTCGACGGCGAAAGGAGCTTGAGCCGCGCCGTTTATCCTCTTCCGGCACCGTCTGCGGCGGACGCCGCGCTGCGGGCCGCCGCCCTGCGCCGCACCGATATGGCCCAACCGGCCATCGGGGCGGTCAGTCTCGCCATGCTGGCGGTGCTGGCCGGCTTCGGCGTTCGGCCGAATGCCACCGCGGGTCACAGTTTCGGCGAACTGACCGCCCTGCACGCCGCCGGGTGGCTCGACCGCCAGGCCTTTATTTCCCTATCCCTCTCCCGCGGCCGGTCGATGGCCGCCGCCGGTTCGGGCGAAAGCGCCGCCGCCAGCGGGATGCTGGCCGTTCAGGCGCCGCTGGCGGACATCGAGGCGCTCGTCGATTCCCACGGGCTCGATATCGTCCTGGCCAATCGCAACGCCCCGCGGCAAGGCGTGCTGGCCGGCTCCAGCGCTGCGCTGGCGGCCGCCCAAGCGCTTTGCCGCGAAAAAGGCTATGGCTGCGTGAGCCTTCCGGTGGCGGCGGGGTTTCACAGCACGTACATGGAAAAAGCCCTCCCGCCTTTCCGACAAGCCCTGCGATCGATCACCCTTGCACCGACGGCGATCCCTGTTTTTTCCAACACGACCGGCGGACCCTATCCAGCCGACGCCGAACGCGCGGCGGCCTTGATGGGCGACCACCTGCGGCAGCCGGTCGCTTTTACCGACGAAATCAAGCATC
>JBAPWQ010000551.1:0-7653 GCA_049283795.1 Desulfobacterales bacterium
TTTGTGAACAAACGACATGAAATCGGTGATTGGGGACTGAACCCGCCCGTCAACACTTTACAAAGGGAAAGGAAGAACAAGTGGAAATTGTCGTTTTATTGAAACAGGTTCCTGCGACCGAGTCGATGATCAGTGTTGCCGAAGATGGGATTTCAATCAAAACCGCCGATATCAAATGGGTTATCAGCCCCTATGATGAATTTGCGGTCGAGGAGGCCCTGCGCATCAAGGAAGCCCAGGGCGGCAAGGTCACCATCCTCACCGTCGGACCGGACAAGGCCAGCGAGGCCATTAGAACGGCGTTGGCCATGGGCGCCGACGAAGGGATTCTGGTCAACGATCCCGCGGCCTTCGGCTGCGATGGATTAGGTGTCGCCCGGATCCTGGCCGCCGCGCTCAAACAGATTCCGCACGATGTCATCATTGCCGGGCAGCGGGCCGTCGATGACGACAATTTTCTGGTGGGCACTGCCGTGGCGGAGCTGCTCGGGATCCCCAACATTTCGATTGTCAACAAGCAGGAGATCAGCGACGGTAAAATCCGGTGCCGACGAACGATCGAAGGCGGCGTGGTCGAGATCGAAGCGCCGCTGCCGGCGCTTTTCACCACCCAGCGCGGGATCAACGAACCGCGCTACGCCTCCTTGCCCGGGATCATGAAAGCCAAGAAAAAACCGCTGGCCACCAAGAGCCTGGCCGACATCGGCCTGGATGCGGCCGCCCTGGGGGAACCGAAAACGAAAATCGTCTCCCTGCAGCCGCCGCCGGAAAGAAAAGGCGGCCGCATGGTCGCCGGCGAAACCGCCGCCGAGAAAGCGGCCGAGCTGGTGCGGCTGTTGGCCGAGGAAGCCAAGGTCATTTGACGGTGCCCAGCCATAAACGGCATCTTAATAAATTTTTTTGAAAAAAAATTTATATGGAGAAGAATATGAGCGTTTTAGCCATTGCCGAACAAAGAGACGGTAAGTTTAGAAAAGTCACCTATGAAGCGCTAAGCGAAGGCCGGCGGATCGCCGACGCCATGGGCACCGAGCTGGCCGCGCTGGTGTTGGGATCCGGGATCGAGGCCGCCGCCGGCGAACTCGCCAAATTCGGGGCCGATAAAATAATTGTGGCCGACGACCCGCGCCTGGCGGACTATCTGACCGACACCTACACTGCCGTGGCGGCCGGGGTGATCGGCGCTGCCGATCCGCTGGTGGTCATTACAGGCGCCTCGACCCAGGGCAAGGACCTGGCCGCACGCCTGGCCGCGCGTCTCGATGCCGGGCTGGCCATGGACTGCGTGGCGGTGGCGGTCGAGGGCGGCAACATCGTCGCCACCCGTCCGCTTTACGGCGGCAAGGTGCTCGCAAAAGTCGCGTTGACCGGCAAACCTCAAATCGTGGCCACACGGCCGAACGCCATCGCCATTGCCGAATCCGCCAAAGCGGGCGCGATCGAAAAAAGCGCCGTCGATCCGGGTGAGAGCCGTCTCAAGCTGGTCGAAAAAACCTTGGAAACAGAGAAGGTCGAGTTGACCGAAGCCGACGTCATCGTTTCCGGCGGCCGGGGCATGGGGGGCGCGGATTACAGTCAGATCGAAGCCCTGGCCGCAGTCCTGGGCGGGGCCGTGGGGGCGTCGCGCTCGGCGGTCGACGAAGGCTGGCGCCCGCATTCCGAGCAGGTGGGCCAGACCGGCAAGGTGGTCTCGCCCACGCTGTATATCGCCTGCGGCATCTCCGGCGCCATTCAGCACCTTGCCGGCATGTCATCTTCCAAGGTGATCGTGGCGGTCAACAAGGATGTCGAAGCGCCTATTTTTTCCAAGGCCGATTACGGCGTGGTGGGCGACCTGTTCGAGATCGTGCCGCTGATCACCGAGGAAATTAAAAAGCGCCAGGCATAATGATCGTTCATCTCGCCAGCCTCGGGTGCGCCCGCAACCAGATCGACAGCGAGGTCATGCTGGGGCGCCTGAAAGCGGCCGGCGCCCTTTTCACCGACACGCCCGAAGATGCCGAGGTGATCATCGTCAATACGTGCAGCTTCATCGAATCGGCGGCCGACGAATCGATCGACACGATCCTGGGCCTGGCGGCATACAAAAGCGAGGGCCGCTGCCGGCGGCTGATCGTGACCGGCTGCCTGCCGGAGCGCTACCGGCGGGAGATCGTTCGGGCCATTCCCGAGGTGGATGTTTTCCTGGGGACCGGCGCCTTCGATCGCATCGTCGCGGCGGCCGAAGGCCAACTGGATGCCGACCGCTGCCTTTTGCCGGACCCGGACGCCCTGCCGCCGGCCGGCACCGGCGTGCCGCGGGAACGCGGCAGCCGCGGTATGGCTTATGTGAAGATTGCCGAGGGCTGCGACCGGCGGTGCACCTACTGCATCATTCCCCGGCTGCGCGGCCGGCAGAAGAGCCGGCCCGTGGCAGATGTGGTGGCCGAGGCTCGGCAGCTGCTGGCGTCCGGTGCCAGGGAACTGGTCCTGGTGTCGCAGGAAACAACCGCCTACGGCCGCGATCTTAAGCCGCCGGCCGATCTGGCGCACCTGCTGACCGGATTGGCCGCCCTGCCGGTAGGTCCGGGCGCCGACGACTTCTGGATCCGTTTCTTGTACGGGCATCCGCAAAGTATCGATGACAATTTACTGAAGGCGGTGGCCCGGCACGCGAATATCTGTTCCTATTTCGATATCCCGATCCAGCATGCCAGTGCCGCGGTCCTCAAAAAAATGGGGCGACATTACGGACCCGATGACCTGCGGCGCCTGTTGGACCGCATCCGGTCCCTGATGCCTGAGGCGGCCCTGCGGACCACGGTCATCGTCGGTTTTCCGGGGGAGACCGATGCGGATTTCGACCAGCTGCTGCGTTTCGTCGAATCCGAACGCTTCGACCACCTGGGGTGCTTTGTCTATTCCGACGCCGAGGACCTGGCGGCCCACAAGGTGCCCGATCACGTGCCGCCGGCAGCCGCGCGGCTGCGCCACCGCACCCTGATGACGCGCCAGCAGGAAATTTCGGCTGCACGCAATCTTAATTACCGGGGGAAAACGTTGGCCGTTCTGGTCGAAGATCATCCGGAGGAGGGGCTGTACGTCGGCCGCACCGAATTTCAGGCCCCCGAAGTCGACGGCGTGACCTACGTTCACGCCGACCGGCTGCAGACCGGTGAATTTGCGAAAGTCGTCATCGGCGACACACTCGAATACGATCTGGTAGGGCAAGCGGTATGACCGGGGATCTCAAACAGCGCATTATCGAGCGGGTAGCCGGGGACCTGGTCAGGATCGAATCCGAGCTGGCCGAGAACCTCAGCCCGTATCTGGCGCTGGTCTCGGACATCGCCCGCCACATCCTGTTCAGCGGTGGAAAGCGGCTGCGGCCCCTGCTGATGGTCATCAGCGCCCGGATGTGCGGTTACACCGGGGCCGACACGCACAAGTTTGCGACTATTTTCGAGTACCTGCATGCCGCCACGCTGCTGCACGACGATCTGGTCGACGGCGCCGCGATGCGCCGCGGACGGCCGGTGGCGCACTCCATCTGGGACAACTCCAGCGCCGTTCTGGTCGGCGACTTCCTGCTGGCGCGCTCGCTGACCATTGCGGCCGACACCGGCCGGCCCGAAATTATCCGGGTGATTGCCGGGATCACCGAAAACATGTCCCAGGGCGAAATCCATCAATTGATGCGAAAAGGGGCGCTCGATCTGACTGAAGCCGAATACCGCGAGGTCATCCGCCGCAAGACGGCGGTCCTGTTCGAAGGCGCCTGCCGGGCCAGCGCCATCCTGGCGGATCAATTGCCGCCGAAAGAGGCGGCGCTCGGCGCCTACGGACTGAACCTGGGGCTCGCCTTTCAGATGGCCGACGATCTGCTCGATTACACGGCCGACAGCACCGAACTTGGAAAGCTGGTCGGCGCGGACCTGCGCGAAGGCAAGCTGACCCTTCCGATCATTCATGCCCTGCAACATGCCGGCAACGGAAACCGGGAACGCCTGCTGGGCGTCGTTCGCGACCAAGATTTCTCGCCGGCTGAATTCGGGGCACTGGTCGACCTGCTCGATCGAAGCGGCAGCCTCGACTACACCCGCGCCAAGGCGGCCGACCACATCCGGCAGGCCAAACAGGCGCTGGAGATTTTCGAGCCGTCACCGGCCAGGGAACTTCTGCTCGATATCGCCGATTACGCCCTGGCCCGCAAAATCTGATTGACAGCCAGGTTCTCCGATGCTAACAACGAAGCCTCTTAAAGGCACGTAGCTCAGGGGGAGAGCGCTACCCTGACACGGTAGAAGTCGCTGGTTCAAATCCAGTCGTGCCTACCAGAAAACCAAAGGGGTTGCGGTTTTTTTGCCGTGCCCCTTTAGTTTTGGCCTGCAGCCGGTCTGTGGGTCTTTGCAGCAACGACCGCGGGGGCCGCATAGGCGATCTCGCCGCCGACAAGGGTATATAGCACCCGGGTTTCGCGTATCTTCTCCTCGGCGACCCGGGTGAGGTCCTGGGACAGGACCGTAAAATCCGCGTATTTGCCGGGAGCTATGGATCCCTTGACGTCTTCCTCGAAGGCGGCATAGGCGTTTCCCAGGGTGTAGGCTCTCAAGGCTTCTTCACGACTCATGCGCCGGTCCGGAGAAGCCATGGAACCGTCGGGCAGGCGGCACGATACGGCGGCATAAAAGTTGGCGATCGGATCCACATCTTCAACCGGGGCGTCCGTGCCCACGGCGACGGCGGCCCCCGAATCGATCAGCTTTCGCCAGATATAAGCTCCCGTATCGGCCCGCCGCGAGCCGATGCGATTTTTTACCCATGGCCCGTCGGAGCTGCAGTGGACCGGCTGCATGGAGGCGATCACCCCCAACCGTGCGAAACGGTCCACATCGTGGCCGCTGATATGCTGGGCGTGTTCGATCCGCCAGCGCAGGTCGGTCGGCAGGCCGCGATCCTCGAAAACGAGCTGGTAAATGTCGAGGGTTTTCCGGACGGCACGATCGCCGATGGCATGCACGCTCAGCTGGTAGCCGTGCCGCAAGGTGATGCGGGCCGTCTCCAGAATCAGTTGCGGCGACTCGACATTGAGTCCGGTCTGCTCCGGTGCATCGTCGTATGGCTTGAGAAGCCACGCCGTGCGCGATCCCAGGGCGCCATCCATGAAGCGTTTCACCGATCCAACGGCGAGTCGCCCGCCGCCGGTGTCGCCGGCGGGATAATCGGCGAGATGTTTTTCCAGGTTTTCATTGGATTCGCCGACCATCACCCACAGCCGCATTCGCAACCGGTTTTCCCGTTCCATTTGACGGAGCAGATCGATCGTGGCGAAAGACGAACCGGCATCCTGAAAACTGGTTATCCCCCGCGAAAGAGCATGGTCAACGGCGCGCTCGACCAAAGCCCTTTGGCGATCTTCTCTCAGGCGCGGGTCTCCTGCGCGCTCGGCCCGCTCGGCGGCGCGCCTGATGGGCGTGATGGCCGCATCCAGAAAAACTCCCGTCAACCGACCGTCCGGGTCGATGACGGCGCGCCCTCCCGGTGGAGGCTGATAATCAGGGGCGATGCCGGCCAGTTCCATGGCGCGGGTGTTGGCGATAGCGGCGTGGCCGCTGGCGTGAAAGAGAAGCACGGGATTCGCGGGGGATACCCGACTGAGATCGTCATGGATCGGATACCCTTCGACGGCCGACGGCTCGATCTGCGCCAGTTTTTCCTGGTGCCATCCGGATCCGATGATCCACTGCTCGGGCGCCGCCTGCCGGGCGGCGTTGGCCACCATCTCGACGATCTGCGGCCATGTGGAGACTGTTGCCAGTTTCAACTCCTGCAACGATCGGCCCAGATACAGAAGATGGGCGTGAGCCTCGATAAATCCCGGAATCATGGTGCCGCCGCCGAGATCCAGGATGCGGGTATCCGGCCCCCGCAGAGCCGCGATCTTTTCAGTGCTACCCACGGCCGTTATCAGGCCGTCTTCGACCGCGACGGCCTCCGCACGCGGCCGGCTGTTGTCCATCGTCAGGACGGTGCCGTTGGTGACGATGAGATCGGGACTTTTTAAAAGGCCTGAATCGGCGGTCTGCGCCCCCGCCGGAAAAAACGACAGAAGCCAGCTTGCCAGAACAACGGCTCCAACAGCGGACAGTTTCACCTCACACCTCTCGATCTATAATAAAAACAGCCGGCACTCTTCAGGTGTCGGCGCGGTGAACAAAAATCCCGTTCCGGAAATGACCTTCTCGACAATTCTGATTTTAGTCGTGCATGTGGACAGTGTTACAAAGTAACAAGTGACGAACCGATTTCAAGTAACATCCGGAGTCGGAGCACAGCGGAGGGAACCCGACAAAACGGCCGTTCATGGCGGAGCCTTGAGCCGGCGATCGGTTTCTGTTCACGATAAAAGGGGCCTGAACCGCAGCCGCCTCTCTGAGCGAAGCGTGGCGGCCGCATCGACACCGGTCGGTCTGCGCCGTTGCACCATGCAGACATCAGGGACGGCAACACCCTTTTTTCGTGCGAGCGGCACAGTTAATATCAATTGAATTTATTGACATTTTTATAAAGCAGCGATAGTTTTTTTACAAACCCTCCATATGCGAAGTTGGCCCTGCGGGGCGGGGCTTCGTCCATAAGGCAGTGAGAAAAGAGATCATGGATGAGGCTGTCCATGCACCCGTGATAACTGGAAATTTCAAAAAGACCTGCCGGACCTGCTGACATCCTTTCGACAAATGGCCTGAGAATGAAAGTCGACCCGAAAGCGAAACTCCAGAGCCGCAGCATCGAGATTACCTCCTACGAGTGTGACGACGAGCACATCATCGTTTGCGGCGAGCTGCACGACCGCCGGCTGGTAAAAACCTACAGCCTGGAGGGAACGCCGCGGGAGCCGGCGGCCGTGCACCACATGCGCATCTGCATGAAGGTGGCTGTCGGTACGCTCGTCATCGAGGAGATTGAGGCCGAACTGCCGCGGACCCCCCACGAGGAGTGCGACGACATGTACCGGACGCTGCAGGAGATCAAGGGCTTTACGCTGTCGCGCGGGTTTTCCTCACGGGTTCGCAAGAAAATCGGCGGCCGCAGCGGGTGCATCCACCTGACGACCCTGCTGCTGGCCATGGTGCCGGCCGCCCTGCAGGGGTACTGGGTGCACAACGACCGCAAGCCGGAGCGCCGCCGGATCTCGGGCGAGCACCTGGAGCATTACCTGGTCGACACCTGCCGGGTCTGGCGCCGCGAAGGACCGCTGGTCGAAAAGATCGCCGCGGCCGCCGGCGTCCGCGTGACGGGGGAAAAGAAGGGCCAGGATGAAAAAATCGACAAAGATTGAACTCGGCGACGCCTCGGCTGACCGCCCAAGGATACATCATGGCCTGGCGACGAGCATTGGAAAGCCGGACGCGGCCTAGTTGAAAAATGCCGTCATGTTTGAATCATAATACTGGTCGATGACGGCCTTGAGGTCCGCGCGTGCCCGGGACGCGTCGGCCGAACCATACCTGTCGTAAAGGGGACGGGAAATCTTCACGAACACGTCGAAAATGGCGGGGTCGAAATGGCTGATGCGGCCTTTGAGCATGATTTCGATAGCCACATCATAATTCAGCGGCATTTTATACGGACGACGGGAGGTGAGGGCGTCGAACACGTCGACAACGGCAAATA
>JBAPWQ010000552.1:0-3228 GCA_049283795.1 Desulfobacterales bacterium
TCAATGATATGTAGCCTGGCGGCAGTCGAATTTCACCAGGATGAATCACGTAACCGGGCAGGACCTTATCGCCGAATCCTGCTTTAAAAAGCGTCGATACACTTGAAATTGTTGAGGCATATCCAGGCGATAAGTACCTCCCCAGCTATCTCGTCCTTGGTCGAATGGGTGCCGATGCTTTTCATATGGTTGTTGCAGCGGATGTAGCAGGATATAATCTGCGTATCATCACGGCATACCGGCCAGAAACAGGCGAGTGGTTAGATGACATGAAAACGAGGAGGAAAAAACTATGAAGTGCGGCGTATGTGGTGGTGAACTAAAGACGGCAGCGACGGATTTGCCCTTCAAAATCAAAGAGGGTACCATTGTTATTGTGAAGGGTCTCCCGGTTCTTCAATGCACTAATTGCCCCGACTATCTTATTAATGATCAGATTCTGCGTTGGGTAGATGATGTCTTGGTAAAAGTGGAGGGCGGTACCGAGCTTGAAATCGTGCGCTACGCCGCCGGATGGTGACCACCGGCGTTCCGGGATCATTATCGGTGGGTGAAGGAGTTTCAGAACTGCTGATTCATTAGTTTCTGTCCATAAATGGCCCTTTTTCGCAATTTTGGAAGCCGATTGGGGGTCGGGCTATCTTAATTGTTTGATATTTATTGAAAATAGTCCATATTAAAGGTGATTTTGAGGCATATTTTGCTCTTTTTGGGATCCAAAAGTGCGATATTGACTACCGGCTTTGAAAGATCATTCCTCCTGCCTTCCCCTACGATTCTTATAATTCCCTTTTTACCGGTTAAAAACGCATTATAGCCGCTAAATGGAGTGTTCTTTTGTTAACAATCTTCTTAATATCGAACAGTTAGTGTGGCCCGACCCCACTCGAGCCGTGTACTTTAAAGCCGATTCACCGACGGCCGGCGGGCGATTTTTTCATATTGTAATCCTTTTTCTTACGGTCATCGATTGTTGACGATTGACCTGTTTGTGGGCTAAATCAAGTCATAGAAAAAGGAGTTGAAGCCATGAAGCTGTCCAACCGGATTAAGCCCATCAGTTACCTGAAAGCCCATGCGGCTGAAATCGTAAGAAAGCTGGGCGAACAGCGGGAGCCGTTGGTCATTACCCAGAATGGCGAAGCCAAGGTCGTCATACAGGACATTGAGAGCTACGAGAAAACCCAGCAAAAGATGGCCCTTTTAAAGATTTTGGCGCGCGGGATGAACCAGGTAGATAAAGGCAAAGTCTTTCCCGCCGGCGATGTGATCAGACGCCTGCGCAGACAGCGTGAGGCTTAGTGATGGTGGTTGCTCATTTGCCCCCACACACCCACGCTTATACCTGTCTTGATAACGCGCCGTCATAGTCCTATTCCTGCCCTGAAATTAGAGGCTCAATCAATAAAAGCAATTCAGGCACATCTTTAACCGCAGTCTGCCAGACTTGATCCAGATCCACCACGTCATAGCCGTGAATCAGCTTGTCTCTCATTCCTGCAATAAGTGTCCACGGCACCTTGGAATGCTGAACACGAAATTCGGCTGACAACCGCTTTACGGCTTCCCCCATCAACATTAACTGATGTAAAATTGCTGACTGAGTTTTAAGGTCATCAAAAAAAGAAGCCTTATCTATACCTTCCCTGAACTTGAGCACGAGCCGCGCAGCCCGAACGATGTCAAGCAAAATGGCCTCATCCCGCACCATAGATCACCTCTGCCGTATCTAGGATTTCTTTGCGCAATATCCAGTTGGGACTGAGTTCAACCGCTCGCCTCGTGAAAAGGTCCACCTTATGACCCAATAAACGAGATAATGTCTGCTCCATTTCCACATGATCGAGCAAACCCCATTTGGCACCCGGTGCGAAGGTGACTAGAATATCAACGTCGCTTTCCGGTCCAAAGTCGTCCCGCAAGGACGATCCAAACAAGGCGAGTTTGTCGATCTGCCAGCGACGGCAAAAATCGGCTATCTGTTTTTGAGATATATCAATTTTCCTCTTGGCCATTTTTCTCCTTTAGCTCACTTCAGGCATTTTGGTTCACTTTGACCCTTCATCGTGTCCAAAATCTTTCGTGCCAGAACCTCGAAATCCTTGCAGGCATCCTGCACCGCTGCCGCATGGCTGCCGATGGCGCCATCTGCCGGGGTCAATTCGAATATCGGTTTTCGCACCTCCTGCGCCATCGGAACGAGGCTTCGGTAATGTTTGAAAAAAGTCAATACCGGTCTGTTCATGGTTTCCTTCGCAATATTGCGAGAACTGCCTCCGAGTTAACCTTGAATTCCGCCGGTGGATTGCCGTTTTCCAGCAGGGCTTTGGCGGCCATTGCGATGCCGACACCAAATCGTTGTACAAACCCTAATACTTTCATCGCTTCTGCCAGATTTGGGTTACGGTAATCGGTTATGCCCGGTTGTCCGAAATTTTCCGGTGTCACGATACCCTCTCGGCGCATAATATACAGATCTTCTTAAATCTGGAAAGTTATGCGATAACAGCGAGTTACCATGGCCTCCCAAATATCGCGGGGATCTTTCATCTTTTTGAGATTTAACGAGGGATGACTGGGATTTTCCAATAGCCAGGTCAGCTGTTTGTCAACGGCTTTTTGGATAGTGGCGGAAAGCTTCTGATAATCTTTTTTAAAGCTCCTGATAAAAAAGATCTGCATCGGTTCCTATTTTTTAAGCGCCGCGATCGCGTCTTCGGCATTGTCAAAAGGGCCGATTACATCTTTCTTCTCGATGTCCTTATCCGCCTGTTCCTCTTTCTCTTGCCACTCCGGAGTATGGAAATATCTTTGGTCCTTGGGAATGACGCTGACGGGCTTCAGCAAAATTTTGCCTCCACGTTTGTCAATTTCGATATAGTCACCCACCTTCAGGCCGAAAAGATCCCTTACAGCCTTTGGCAGAGTTATTTGATACTTATTTTGAATTTTGACCAGTTCCATATTCGATTCCTTGCATTTTTTTTGGGAGGTGCAAAAAATTGGTGATAAAAAATATTTGTCAGTAAATTCCGATTTTCGGAATTACGGAAAAGTTATAACAAACTAAAAACAATGTCAAATCTTTAATTAAACACCAAATGTTAAGATTGTTAGTGGCGGCCCGAAAATGTCTTAAACGTGGCGGATTAAAATTGCATACCATAACCAAAGATAAATTTGAGTTGCCGGAGCCGTTTACAAAGGTCTTCGGCAACCTTTTTCAGC
>JBAPWQ010000553.1:0-5522 GCA_049283795.1 Desulfobacterales bacterium
TACGTCATCACGATCTCGGTGGCCCTGGTCAAGCTCGGGGCCGTTGCCAAATTCGAAGCCGGCCCGGCGGTCGTATTCTTTGCCGCGGTGGTGGTGCTCACCCTGTTGGCCGCCATGAGCCTGGATCCCCGCCTGATATGGGACAACGAGGAGTTTCGCCATGAGCGCACAGGAAGCGCAGACACCGCCGGCTGACACGATTCCCGAGGTCGAGGTCCAGTCGCGGAAACGTCAGTTTTCATTTGTCTGGATCATTCCGCTGGTGGCCGCTATCATCGGCGCCTGGCTGCTCTACAAAGCCCAGGCCGAAAGGGGTCCGACGATTACGATCAGCTTCCAGACGGCCGAGGGACTCGAAGCCGGTAAAACCAGGATCAAATACAAGGACGTGGACCTGGGACAAATCGAGGAGATCCGCCTCAGCCCGGACCTGAGCCACGTGGTGGTGACGGCCAAACTCGTCCGGCAGGCGGAAAAACTTCTTTCCGTAAACACCCGCTTCTGGGTGGTCCGCGCCCGGGTCAACGTCAGCGGCGTCACCGGGCTGCAGACCCTGTTTTCCGGCGTCTATATCGGCCTGGATCCCGGCCAGCCCGGTAAGGCCGCCCGGCACTTCACCGGCCTGGAAGAGCCGCCGATCGTCACCACCAATTCGCCGGGCCGCTACTTCATTCTGCGGGCCGAACGACGCGGTTCGCTCGACATCGGCTCACCGGTTTACTACCGGCAGCTCAGGGTCGGGCAGGTCGTCGGCTACCAGTTGGCCGAAGGCGGGAAAGCGGTTTCCATCAAGATTTTCATCAATTCCCCCTACCCTCAGTACATCTTCGAAAACACGCGCTTCTGGAATGCCAGCGGAATTGACGTCTCGATCGACACCAAGGGCATCCGGCTCAATATGGAGTCCCTGGTCAGCCTGCTGGTGGGCGGCATCGCCTTCGATGTTCCGAACTATCTCGAGTCCGGCGGGCCGGCCCCCGAAGGCCAGGTTTTTGCGCTCTATGAGAGTTATCCCGCCAGCCAGGAAAAAACGTATACGGTAAAAAGTTATTTCGTGCTTTACTTCGATGGGTCGTTAAGCGGGTTGGCCACCGGTGCACCGGTGGAATTCAGGGGCATAAACGTGGGCAGGGTCATCGACGTCAATCTGGAGTTCAATCCGCAGAAACGGGATTTCCGCATACCGGTTTTGATTGAAATCGAACCGCAACGGTTCATAACGGCAGAGGACATGGCCAAGGTGGAGGCGGCGCAGCGCAAGATCCTCGACAGCCTGGTGGAAAAGGGGCTGCGGGCTCAGCTCAAGCTCGGCAACCTGATCACCGGCCAGCAGCTCGTGGCGCTGGATTTCTTTCCCGGCGCCCCGCCACGCAAAATCGCCTGGAAAACACCCTATCCGGAACTGCCCACCGTGCCGGCGCCTATCGAGGAAATCGGCACCCGCGTGAGCCAGATCCTCACCAAGATCGACAGCCTGCCCATCGCACAGATCGGAAAGGACCTGAGCGATACCCTGCGCAGCACCAAACGGCTGGTGGCCGCGCCCGAACTGCAGGAAGCCGCCCGCAGCCTGAAAACGATCCTCGATGAAATGCGACTGTTTATCGGCGAGCTGAGAACCGGCGTGACACCGGAAATAACCGCCACCCTGGCGCAGGCGCAACGGGCGCTCGCCCGGGTCGAAGCCGCCTTGGGGTCCGAGGCGCCGCTGCAGGTCAACGTGAACGGCGCCTTGCGTGAGCTGTCGGCCGCGGCTCGGTCGCTGCGCGACCTGGCCGACTATCTCGAACGCCACCCGGAATCGCTGATCTACGGCAAGAGGTTGCCGAAATGATGCGGCCGCCGCCTTCTTTCGCGGTCCCTGACCTCAACCGCCGTCATTTTTCACTGCGCAGGATGAAGGTGGTCGCTTTCTCGAAAACCCGGTTCTTCTGGGCGCCCAATATGGTCCCGATGGCGGTCTCGACCGCCGCCGGCAGGTCCAGCCGCGCGGTGTTGATGATCAGATCGTAGGCCTCGAGATCGTCGATATCTTTCTGGAAGGTGCTCTTGATAAATGCCTTACGCCGATTCTCCCTGTTCTTGATCCGCTTTTTGGCCTCCGCCAGGGACACGTCGAAATGAAAGGCGACATTTTTCACCCGAACCTCCTCGGGCGCGATGATGCGGATGGCAAACCGTTTTTCGGGCGGCAGGATGAAATTCGCGCCGCGGCCCACGATGACGGCCCGGCCGATGATCCCCAGCGAATTGACGATCTTCGTGAGGTGCTGAACGTAGGCGCCGGAGTAGACATAATTGTCCTGGAGCAGGGATGAGACGAAGTCCTGGATCTTCGAAAACCTCTCTTTTTCGATCATGTCCAGCACCTCGCTGTTGGTGTCGGCGCTGTGCGCGATCGCATTGAGAATATTCTTGTGATACAGGTTGAAGCCCAGCCTCCGGGCCAGTTCTTCGGCCACCAGGTAGCCGCCGCTGCCCGGCTCCATGGCGACCGTCACGACCGGTATCGAAACCTGCTTCTCCTTGTCTTCATCGGTCAGACTGCCTTCGAAAAAATCCCGCTGCTCCCGCGCAAACTTGTCAACCGTCCTGTTTAGCAAGCCCATGGCGTCCCCTTTTAACTCCCTTTAATTAAAGAAAAAGTTTCACCCCTGCAAAGCGTGGGCGCACTATATTCGCTATTGTGCGGCATGTCAATCCGGCGGTATAAAATCGGGCTGAAGAAAAGGGGGGGCGAGGGAAACGGGCAGACGGGCCCGTCTCCCCCGGGTGGCTTCTGCGGTCTGGCCGGGCGGTTGATCGGCAGCGGCTCGTGTGGATTAGAAGGTCCTTGAAACACTGAACACCACGTGTGAACCGGCGATGTCGTCACCCAGGAAATCCGATTCGTTGGTGTCCGTCCAGCTCAGGTCGAGCACGAACTTCAATACTTCTTTCGCAAGTCCGATACGCCAATTCACGTAATCGAAGCCGTCCCCGCCGTTTTTTCCCTGCCCGAAGCCGGTCGTTTTATCCCCTTCGACGTTCTGATAACCGACCAGGCCCGACAGGGTGACGTCATACGGCAGGCTCAGGGCGAGACTGCCGTTGACATAATGCCCGGCGCCGTCCTCGCCGAAAAAATCGGGCGAATAAAAATAGGCCGCCCCCAGGTTGGGACTCAGTGGCAGATCCTTGAACTGATAGCTCAACCCGAGGTGGCCTTCGAAATAGTCCGGGTCAGGGTCGCCGCCGCCACCGGGATAGCTGTAGTAAATGGCCGAAATATCGAATCCGAAATTCGGAAAAAGCTCCCGCCGGTAACCGGCGTAGTAATCAATTTCGACTCCGCCCGCTGAAATGTTTGAATTCACGTTCGAGCCCCATATTCCGACGTAGATCCCCAGCGGGTGCGCGTAGTCGATGCTGCCCTGAACCGCGGGGTTCTGATCGGTCTGCGAAATGCCTCGAAACACGTAGTCGGTGGCCAGCGTCAGGGTGGCACTGAAATTGGCCGGATCGAATACCGATCCGGGGGTGTCATCGGCCAGGGCCGAAGCGGAACCGCAACCAAGGCCGGCTATGGTCAGCATCAGAGCCATGACTGCACAAAGAAACGATTTCATCTGTTTTCCTCCTGTGAAAGTAAAAAAATAGCAGTGTTTTTCTTTCCGTTTTTCGTTGGACGTCCGGTAGTCGTCCGGCCGCAGCCGGAATTTCTTTATCTGGCCCTCGATCACCTCCTTTTCCGCCCCATTACGTCCGCTGGTAGGGGCTATGGCATCGGTCAGTGGCGCATGCCTCGTATGGCCGCCTCCCTCAGGACTTGCCAAAAAATTTATCTTAAATTTATATAAGCCGGCCCCGAAATACCGCCGGTGCAGGTTGAAACCCGCACACCTCCGCGGGCAGCTTCAGCTAAAACGGGTCCATTGCGGATGGGTACTAAGGCAAAGGGTATGCCAAATGCGGAAAGGGGATGGTTATCTGATAACAATTTGGATTTACAACAATATCTTACGCCAAGCCGGTAGATGCTTTGCCATTGTTATTTACTTTTATGTAAATAATATAATATATTATAACAAATTTGTTACTAATTAAAATTCACCGGCCGGCAGGTGGTGGCCGTGACCCACGGTGATGTCATCATCTTCACGTTGCCGTGGGTCAGCGAAGTGCCGCCGTCGCCGGACTACAAGCACCGCCTCTTCGCTGCCGGCCTGTCAGCCCCCTGCCCGGCCGCGGCCAACATGTCGATTCTGGTAGACCGGACCGCCGCAGTTGACGAACGGCCGCTGATTATCTACAAAGGAGCCGGGTGAAATCCATGAGCCGGTTTTTTCTCAAGGCCCTTTTCCCACAATTCCCCGCCGACCCGAGTCGGGACGTCAGGTCGTCGAGTCCGCCGCGGGTTCGGGCCAGTTTGCATGGGCCTGCGGGTGGCCACGAGGCATTAATATTTCGAACAGATGAACGTCGAACATCGAACGTCCAACATCGAATTTCGTTAGGACCCTTCCCATGAAACCACGCAGAACCGTTTTATCGGTCCCCGGTCATGTCGAAAAAATGCACCGCAAGGCCCACGACAGCCGGGCGGATGTCGTCATGCTCGATCTGGAAGACAGCGTGCCGCCCGAAGCCAAGGAATCTGCCCGCGCCGCGGTGGTCACGGCCCTTCAGACCATCGACTGGAACGAGAAAATCATCACGGCCCGCATCAATGCCCTGGACACCGCTTTCGGCTACCGCGACCTGCTGGTGCTGGGCGAGGAGGCCGGCGACCGGCTCGATGCCATCGTCGTTCCCAAGGTCGATCACTGCGCCGACATTTACTTTGCCGACAAAATGTTGACCGGCATCGCGTTGGCCAAAGGCTACACTCACCGCATCGGGCTGGAAGCCATCATAGAATCGGCCCAGGGGTTGGCGGGCGTCTTGGAAATAGCCGGGGCCAGCAACCGCCTCGTGACCCTGGTGTTCGGGGTGGCCGATTATTCGGCCTCGATCGGCGCCCGCCTGGCCTCTATTTCCGGCCACGGTGAGAAAGAAGAAGAGTTGTATCCCGGTCACCGCTGGCATTTTGCCATGAGCCGCCTCGTCATGGCCGCCAAGGCCCACGGCCTGCTGGCGATCGACGCGCCCTACGGCAATTTCAAAGATGCGCAGGGGCTGCGTCGTTCGGCGGTCATGGCCGGGGCGCTGGGCTTCGACGGCAAATGGGCGATTCACCCCGAGCAGCTCGATGCCATCAACACCGTCTTTTCGCCGGCACCGGCCGACATCGACCGCGCCCGGCGCGTCATTCAGGCTTACGAGGAAGCGCAGGCGGCCGGCCGCGGCGCCGCCGCGGTCGACGGCCGCATGGTCGACCGCGCTACCGTGCGGCTGGCGCAGCAACTCTGGGAACAGGCCCGGCACTTGAAGCTGGTCTGAGAGCGGCGGCTTTAGGGTCGCGGCCACAAATAATTCCACAGCTTGCTTGTCTTTCGGCCCGTCTACCGCGTTACATCCACCGACACCTCGATATGCGCCGC
>JBAPWQ010000554.1:0-2009 GCA_049283795.1 Desulfobacterales bacterium
CGAGCGACTCGACCGCGCGCCGGGCATACTGCAGCGCCGGGGAATCCTCGTCGAGCTTGAAGGGCGGATAGGAGGTCTTGGCGTCGAAGGTGACCTCGGCCATATCACCGCCCGAATTTTTCACCGCTTCCCGCGCCTTCAGAAACGCGTCGCGGTAGCCCACCGCGATTTTAGCGGCGAACGCGGCATCGTGGCTGCGCGCTTCGCCGACAATGTGGACGTAATCGGTGACGACGTTGGTGGCCTCACCGGCCGCCTTGCCCTCCTTGCCGCCGAACACGCCCACGTTGCTGGTCCCGGCGCCGTCGGTCTTGGTGACCTTGCCGAACCAGCCGGTACGATGCGCGTCGGCGAGTGCGATCGATCCGACGAGCGTGGCGGATATTCCCTGTTCCGGGGCCACTCCGGCGTGCGACGCTTTGCCCTTGATCTCCACCTCCCAGTTTTCCTGGCCGACGGCGGCGATGGTGAGCTTGTTGGCGTGGGTGGCGTCCACGTTGAAACACATCCTGGCGCCGCCGAGATCCTGCGGGTCGAGTTCGCGCGCGCCGTGCAGACCGCTCTCCTCGCGCACGGTGAACAGCAGGGTGAGCGGCGGATGCGGCAGCCGGTGCTTCAGCAGCGTCTCGACCATGGCGACGATCGCCGCGCACCCCGTGCGCGCATCGCCGCCGAGCGCGGTGCTGCCGTCGGTCACGACCCGGTCGCCCTGGCGCATCGGTTTGACGCCGGCACACAGCGCGACCGTATCCAGGTGGCTCGAGAAGAGCAGCCTGTCCCCCGTGCGCGTCCCCGGCAGCTCCACGACCAGGTTACCGGTCTGGGTGGGCAGCGGGATCTTCTTGTGGGCGTTGTCGAACCGGATGGCGGCCGCCGGCACCCCGACCTTCTGAAGTGCGTCGGCGACGGCCTCTCCGATCGCCTTTTCCTCGCCGGTGATGCCTTCCACCGCCAGAAAGTTCATCAAGTGGGCTTCAGCGGCACTCTCATCAAGCGGTACGTTTTTCATCGCGCTCTCCTTTCACATGTTTATGGCGGCCGCCGCTAAAGGCCCCACGGCAGACCGAGCAGGTACCAGATCGTAAACAGACCCGTCCACGCAATCGCCATCCATGTTGCGTACGGCAGCAGCAGCGCCACCATTGTGCCGATTCCGGTGTCCTTGACGTACTTCTGGGCAAATCCGACGACCAGCGCGAAATAGGCATTGAGCGGCGTGAGCGTGTTGGTCGGCGAGTCGCCGACGCGATAGGCCGACAACACGGCCGCGGGGTCCACATTCAGCGTCACGAACAGCGGCACGAAGACCGGCGCGAAGATCGCCCACTTGGCGATCGCGGGCGTGAACACAATGTTCAGCAAGGTGACCACCAATATGAACCCCAAAAGCATCCAGATCGAACCGATATTCGCGGCCTTGAGGGCGTCCGCCATCGTGACCGCCATCAGCGTCGGCAGGTTGCTGTAGTTGAAATAGGCGATGAACTGGCTGATGACCAAAAACAGCAGGATGGTTCCGCCAAGCCCGCTGATCGCTTTGGTCATGGCGCCGATGACGTCGGCGCTGCTCTTCATCGTGCCGGTCCCGAGGCCGTAAGCGACGCCGGTGGCAAGGAAAACGACCATGATCGCGACGATCAGCCCGTTCATGAACGGTGAGTTGCCGATCAGCGCGCCGGTTTCCGGATTTCGCAGCGGAGCGTTCGACGGAAGGGTCAGGAGCCCGATAACCGCGAGAACCAGAACCAGGGCGATCGCGGCAAACGTTAGTCCGCGCGACTCGGCCGGCGTCAGGCCGAGACCCTGGGGGTTGGTCTCGGTGCCATCGGTCGGGCCCTGATCGAATTTGCCCAGCCGCGGCGAGATGACGCGATCGGTGATCAGCCCGATCACGAGCACGAGCAAGGGGACCGAAACGATCGAGAACCACAGGCCTGAGGTCAGGTCGATCGAGCGCGACGGGTCCACCATGCGAATCGCGTCGTTGGTCAGCTCGGTCAGCACCGCGT
>JBAPWQ010000555.1:0-3907 GCA_049283795.1 Desulfobacterales bacterium
CCCGTGCACCTGCTCATTACCGGCGCGGCAATGATTGGCGCAGGACACTTCCTCAAAGAATACACCCGCAAATAATCACTTCCGGACTTCTCTTCCCAGTCTTTACCTTTTTTTAAGCCCAGCGACACGTTAAGACGCATCGCAAATCAACTGACCCTTTGTTTTTTTGAGCGATATTGTTTATATTCGGTCTGCCATCGGTTAACATTTGGCATTTTCAGGAAAACGCATTCGGTTTATACAATCTGTATCGAATTTGCATTGCACCTTAAATCGTATGAAACAGATCATCACGCTATTTCTGGTTTGTGCGATAGGCCTGATCGCTGCCGACACTCTTTCGGCCAAGATTGCCATCATGCCGCTGGGGGATTCGATTACCCTGGGGGTGGGACCCGCCGCGCCCGTGAACGAGTTGAACGGATATCGGCGTGAGTTGGGTGATTTGCTGGCATCATCCGGATACGACATCGATTTCGTCGGGTCTTTGTCCAACGGCGATCCTGATTTTACCGACAAACAGCACGAAGGCCATCCCGGGTGGCATGACGAACAGATTGCGGCCGGCGTTTATGGCTTTCTGACCAACCATCCGGCGCAAATCGTCCTGCTTCATATCGGAACAAACGATATCTCGGCCGATCCCGAGTATACGAATCCGGCCGATGTCACCGCCATTCTCAATGAAATCGACCGGTGGGAAACCGACCACGGCCAGACCGTGGTTGTGGTGCTGGCCGAAATTATCAATCGCAGCGGCCACGTCTGTCCGAATCCATCCACGACAACGACATTCAATGACCATGTGCGGTCGATGGCCCTGAACAGAATCACCGATCCGGTCCGGCCTGACCGGATCGTCATGGTCGATATGGAGTGCAGCGCCGGCCTTGATTATCTATCGGACATGGCCGACCCGATCCACCCCAACGCCACCGGATATGCAAAGATGGCCGCCAAATGGTTTGCCGACGGCCTTTTGACCACTCTGCCTCAGGCTGATGCCGGAGCCGATCAGACTGTGAATGAAAAAACGCTGGTGACCCTGAACGGTTCGGACTCGAAAGACCCCGATGGCACTAAATTATTTTATTTGTGGCGCCAAATGTCACCCGGCACCAGCGTCACGCTGTCCGATCCAACGATCAAGAAACCCACATTCAGAGCGCCGGCGGTCGGAGTGAGCGGTGAGCGACTCACCTTCAAGTTGACAGTGACCGACAGCGACGGCTTTGAGAACAGCGATACGGTTGTGGTCGACATCGTGGATGCTCTCTCACCGCCGGAGGCCGATGCGGGCGCGGACCAGACGGTAACTCAAGGAAGTGTCGTGACACTCAGCGGTGTCGGTTCAATTGATCCGGATGATCCGGACGGATCATTTTCTTCGGTCCAATGGGAGCAGATCGCCGGCAAAACTCAGGTCTACCTGACAACCCCTGACGAGCTGACGACGGATTTCACGGCCCCTGCCGCCGATGCCGACGGCGATGTGCTCACGTTCAAGTTAACCGTCAGGGACAATGACGGGCTTGTCGGCGAGGACAGTGTCAACGTCACGATAACCCCGGCGGGCAACCCGGTACCCGACAGTGGCGGGGGCGGGGGCGGCTGTTTCATCCAGGCGGTCGTCGATCAGTAGAAGCCTTGCTCCAACAGGTGATGAATGTGAATCAGCCCGACGATCTCCTCGCCGCCGTTGGTCACGATCAGCGATGTAATCTTGTTGCTCTGCATTTTCTTCAGCGCTTCGGTGGCCAGGGCGTCCTGCCTGATCGTCTTCGGTTGGCGGGTGTATATGTCATCGAGGATGATGTCGCTGATCCGGTCGTATTTTTCCATCGTGCGGCGGATGTCTCCATCGGTTAAGACCCCCACACTTTTCCCGTCCTCTTCGACGACGATGACAATCCCCTGGCGGCCGCGGGTCATGGCCGACAGCGCATTTCTGAACGTCGCCCGCCGGTGTACCGTCGGCAGGCCCTCTTTGATCATGATGTCGTCCACTTTCGTCAACAGCCGCTTCCCGAGAACCCCACCGGGATGGCACATAGCGAAATGCTCTTCCCTGAATCCCCGCATGGTCAACAGCGTGATGGCAATGGCATCACCGTATGCCAGGGCGGCCGTGGTGCTGCTGGTCGGCGCCAGATTAAACGGGCAGGCCTCCTCGTTGACATGGGTGTTGAGGGTGATGTCGGCATAGCGTGCCAGCTTCGAGTCGATATTGGCCGTCATGGCGATGATCGGCAACCCGATGCGTTTTATCGAAGGAATTGTCGCCAGAAGCTCGTCGGTGTTGCCGCTGTGGGAAATCATCAGGCAGATGTCGCCGGGCACCATCATGCCCAGATCGCCGTGAATGGCCTCGGTCGGGTGGATGTAGAACGACGGTTGGCCGGTGCTGGACAGCGTCGCGGCAATCTTGCGTCCGATGTGCCCCGACTTGCCGACACCCAACACCAGCAGGCGCCCCTTGTGCTTCAAAATAAGCTCGATCGCCCGGACATACTCATCATCCAGCCGATCGATCAGGTTTAAGATGGCATCGGCCTCGATTTTCAGGACGCTTTTGGCGATGTCGATCGGTGAGGTCACTGGGGCATTCCTGTTTTTACCAACTGGTCGATGTCAAGCCACAGCGGCAGCCAGGCGGAAAGTTGTTCCGGGGTGATCATGTTGGGCCCGTCGCATTTGGCGAATTCCGGCCGGTCGTGAACTTCAAGGAACACGGCGTTGACACCGACGGCCAGGGCCGCACGGGTCAGGGGATCGACGAACTCTCGCTGACCGC
Organism: Desulfobacterales bacterium; assembly: GCA_049283795.1. Taxonomy (GTDB): domain Bacteria; phylum Desulfobacterota; class Desulfobacteria; order Desulfobacterales; family SG8-13; genus JARFQH01. Next base: position 2,795 of record JBAPWQ010000555.1, read on the forward strand.
CCGAGCTTGTCCCCTGGCCGCCGGGCAGCTGCACGCTGTGAGTGGCGTCAAAGACGACCGCGGCCCCCAGCTTTTTAATGATCTCCAGGGAGCGCATGTCGACCACGAGGTTGTTGTACCCGAAAGATGCCCCCCGTTCGGTGATCAGGAGCTTGCGATTGCCGGTACTGTGGATTTTGCCGATGATGTTGCCGACATCCCCGGGCGCCAGGAACTGGCCTTTTTTGACATTGACGATTCTGCCGGTTCGGGCGGCGGCCACGAGCAGCGTCGTCTGGCGGCACAAAAATGCCGGAATCTGTATAATATCGAGCACTTCGGCCGCGGGCGCGACCTGCTCGATCGAATGGATGTCGCTGATGACCGGCACTTCGATCCGGGTCCTGATCTCCTGCAGGATCTTCAACCCGTCATCGATGCCCGGACCCGCGAAGGCGTCGATGGAACTCCGGTTGGCTTTTAAAAAGGAGGACTTGAAAACGAGCGGAACGCCGAATTTTTGGGCGAGTTTCTTCAGCGTCTCCGCCATGAACAGGCAGTGGTCCCTGCTTTCGATGACGCAGGGGCCTGCGATTAAAACCAGCGGATTGTCGGGATAAAATTTTATCTCTTCTATGCTAAAATTATACAATGGTTCAATATTTCCCAGTCTTCAAGTGCACCTGCAGGCGAAATGATATCACCGACAATGCGTCCTCTTTCCTTGTATATCCCAAGCCATGTTTCCGGTTTTTTAGGCACCGGAGGTGGAACAATCAAGGCGACTGGTTCACCTCTGCGCGTGACAAGAACCGGCCGACCGGTTTGCTTGACTTTTTTTAGCAAACTGAGACACGTGGCTTTGAATTTGGATATGGTTACTTTTTCATCAATCATTTCAATCCCCGCCCAACAAACAAAGTAAGTTCAACAAGGGCTTACTATAGTCATTAACCATGGTCAATGAGATAAAAATTGATAAACATCGGCTGTAAACGGCAATCAGCCATCAGCGAGTGCCATAATTTTGCTCGATCCACTCCCGATACCCGCCGCTGCGCACCGATTCGACCCATTCCATATGGTTCAAATACCAGTCTACGGTTTCCGCCATGGCTTCCTCGAAACCATGGC
>JBAPWQ010000556.1:0-10518 GCA_049283795.1 Desulfobacterales bacterium
AGATTAAGGTTTTGGCAAGGCCCAGAGGGAGAAGGCTGTATAAGTCATACGCCGACGACCGATACCAGCAGCCAAAACCTTAATCTCGAAGCCTATAGAAAATCGATCAGGCTCGGCTGCAGCACCCTGGCCGCCGTGGCCAACGTCGTCTGATAGTCGCTCTCGAATTTCTGCAGTGTGACGATAGCCGTTGCCAAATCGACTTTTTCGGTTTTTTCCAGCATGTCTTCGATATTCAGTTTCAGACCGGCATAACGGTCTTCGGTCAATTCCAGGTGTTTGAATGTCACGGCCCCCTCGGCCCGCACGCGCTCGAGACGATCCGCCGCCAGGTTGAGGGAATCGACGGTGGTGGCGGCCGCGGCTGTGCCCGCGACCGGATCGGGGTCCTGCAGCGCCTGCTGCAGCTGCGCCAGCCGTTCGAACATGTCGCCGAAGGTCTCGCCGCCGTCGGCGTTGATGACGATATTGGTCCGGTCACCGAGTATCAGCCGGATGTCGCCGCTGTCGCCGTTGTAGGTCTCGTAAGCCACGACGGGCGTGCCTGCGGACCCGGCTGAAACCGTGAAGCTGTAGTCACCGTCGGGACCGTTCCAGGCGATGCTGTTGGTGCCGGCCGTTCCCCCGCTGCCGGTGGTAAAACCGTCACCTTGCGTGAGGGTCTGCACGAGCGCGCCCGTGGCATCGTGGATGTCGATCCGGACATCGGTGGCATCGGCCGCCAGGCCGAAGGTGATGGTTCCCGGTGCCCCGCCCGCTACTTCGAAACGATGCGAGTAGGGTGCGGCGTCGGTCTGGTGGCCGGCATACAGATAGGCGTCCCCTGTTTTGCTGTTGGCCAGCTGAACCAGCTGCAGCCGCAGGTTTTGAACCTCCCGCGCGAGCACCGGCCGAGTGTCGAGCGGACCCGCAGACGCTTCCGCCGCGATGCGGGCGGCGCTGTTGAGCAGACCGGAAGCATCATCGAGGACGGTCTCGTTCAACTCGAGACGCATTTTGCCCCGGGCCACATTTTGCTGATACTGCTCGATATTGGCCAGGCTGCGGCGGTAGGCGAGCACTTCCCCCATTCCGGCCGGATCATCCGATGCCCGCTGGATACGCTTTCCGGTGGCTACGGTCTTCTGGGACTTCAAGAGCTGTTCGGCTTGGCGGTGAAGATTCTCGGCAATGCCGCCTGTCATCATGTTGCTGGTTACGCGCATAAAGCCTCCGAACGGTTTGTCCCGCTGCAGCGGGATTGGCCGATTATCGGGTTGTGAGCAACTCTGTGATCACTTTTTTGAAGCGGAAAAGTTTTCATCGCGCCCGGGAAAGTAATCATCACTGCCCGCCGGGAGCCGGTCAAGCCTTCCGGCCGGGGAAAAAGACTAACGGGTCATGTCCATCATCGTCTGAATCATTTCATCCACGGTGGTGACCAGTTTGGCGGCCGCGTCGAACACATGCTGAAACTTGATCAGGTTGAGCATCTCTTCGTCCAGCGACACGCCCGAAACCGACTCACGGTAATTGTCGAGGCTGGTCAGCATCACCGCCTGGTGTTCGCTGAAATCGGTCGCAGAGCGCACCTGGCTGCCGATGTCCGCAACGATCGCGCGGTAGAAATCATCGAAGCTCGTCGTGCCGCCGCCCATGGCGGAGGCATGCTGCAGATCGGACACGGCCACCGCCGTAGCGTTGTCTCCGGGAACGCCGGCCGCCGTTGCGGCGGCCGCAATCCGGCTGGGGTCCGCCGCAACGACAGGGTTCACAGCGATGTCGGACGCGGTGGAACCGCTGAAAAACGGCTGGCCGGCGGCGGCATGCAGATCGTAGCCGGCAGCGTGAACCGTGTTGACCGCATCCGCCAATTCTCCGGCCATTTCATCGAGCCGCGCCCGGTAATCGGGAATGGCGGCATCGCGAACAGCCAGCCAGCCCTTCAGCCGGCCGCCTTGTATACTTGCCGTAATGTCGGCGGGTGTATTGTTCGCATCGATCCAGGTCACGTTTAGATGGCCGGCGGCGTTGGGCATGGTCCCCAGGGCCCACGCCCGGCTGTTGTCGACCAGCGGCCGGCCGTTGCCGACCGAAATGCTGATGCGCCCCTGCCCGTCTTCGAAGGCGTTGATGTCGATGAACTCCGCCAGTTGGCTCACCCGGACATCCCGACTGTCGCGCAGGTCGTTGGCGTTCTGGGTCCCGGTTTCGATTTCACCTATTTTTTGGTTGAGATCGGCGATTTCCGCCGCGAGGCGATTGATGTCATCGACGCCGCCCCTGACGACGGTATCCAGGTCGACCTGCTGCCGGTCGAGGTCGGCGGCGGTCTTGTTAAAGGCGCTCGTCAAAAATTGAGCCTGTGACACCAGTGACACGCGTTCGGTGTGGCCCGAGGGGTTGTTGGACAGATCCTGCCAGGCGTTCCAGAAGGCCGTCATGGACCCGCTCAGCCCGTAACCGCCGCTCTCGTCGAAGGCGATCTCGACCCTCTCCAACGCGTTTTTCTGAGCCTCCCAACGGCCGAACGCCTGCTTTTCGGTGGTGATCCGGCCGTTGACATAGCGATCATAAATGCGCTGAATGCCGACGGCCACGACACCGTCACCCATTTGTCCCGGTGACGCATCGAGGGGCGAGTTGGCGGCCAGGTTCACCCGTTGCCGCGTGTAGCCGGGGGTGTTCACGTTGGCGATGTTGTGACCCGTGACGTTAATCGACTGCTGATGAGTCAGCAGCGCGCTTTTACCGATGTCGAGCAGACCGATGATGTTGGCCATGATAGGATTCGCTTTCTCCTGGGTCTCCCCTTAGAAATCGTCGGCCAGAAGGGTCCCGCTGCACGCCGGGCCATGCATCCGGCCATTATAACGATACACCGCCGCCGGACGCCGGAGGCCCTGCAGCACCTCAAGCGCATGACGGGTGAATTCCAGAAACGCTTCATTTAAGAAGCGGTTGGCCTTGTTAAGATTTCCGGTTTGCGCCAGGCTCTTCCCAAGCCTTTCGGCACAGGCTTTCAGCCGTCCGGCGTCTTCCGCAGGCAAATGCCGTATCAGACGGCTGACGGTGAATTCCGCCACCGGCAAGCCGCTGTCTGCCGCCAGGAGATCGACCTGCCGGCGGCAGTGTCCGGCAAGCTCATCGAGTCGGCTCAGCAACGCCTCTTTGCGGTCCTTGGCCACCAAAAAGCCGGCCAGGCTGGCCGTGCTCAAAGCCGCCTGCTCGTTTTCCAGTGCGCCATTCAGCGACCGGTAGAGTCGGTCGAGCTTGTCGAGCACCACCAGCAATTCTTTCAGGGTGTCCTGCATAATCTCATTTCCTGAAGCGGCCCGGACCTCACGCGCCTCAAACAGCCTGGTTCACGAGGTTTTCGGTCACCAGTTTTCGGGCGATGACCGGATAGTCAAACAGGTACACGTTTCTTTGAACCTGTTCTTTCAGGGATACCACCGCGTCACCGGCGGCCGCGGAAACCGACCGGCTTCGCCACAGCGCCATCATGGTTTCCCGGGCTCCGCCCGACAGAACCACTTTGTCCCCCTGGCGACCCTCCGGAAGCGGCAATTTATGAATCCCATCCTTTTTGCGGCGCTGGCCGGAATGGCCGGCTCCGGTGATCGAGCCGCTGAACGATTGCTTGAGGGTGATCTTCACGGACCTTTTCCTTCTGAAATTGATGGCCGGCACGGCGCTGTGCCAAACTGCTTCGACGCCTCTCGGCCAGAACCCTCCCGCGGGCCGCACCGGTCCTGACCCGCACGGCTGGCGGGGCGCTTTAGACGGGTTATCGGCGGCGGGAGGTCATAACTTTAGGGCCGCCGCCCTCTTCCGCCGCCGGCCGGTCCCGGACCGGTGCCGCTGCCGCTGCCGTTCCGACCGGTTCGGCACTTGCCGGATTCAGCTGCCGGTATAATATGGCGGCCAAGCCGATGCCGCCCTTGGAAGCCAGGTCGCGGGCGACCTCGGCGTCCATCATGCCCGTGTAGACCTCTTCCGCCTGCCCGCCGTCCATCAGGCCTGATTTGTCGACCGTTGCCCGCAGTTCCTTGAGAAGTTGATTGATAAAAAGGGCCTCGAACTCGGCGCAGGCCTTCTTCAGGCCTCCGCCGTCTTCGGTGCCGCCGCGACTGCCGACCGATGCGGCCGGGGAAATCGACCGCGCGGCCGGCAGGGACCCAGGCAACAGGTAGGTGTCGCTCATCAGATGATCTCCAGTTTGGCCTGCAGGGCACCGGCCGCTTTAAGGGCCTGAAAGATGGCAATCAGATCGCGCGGGGAAACACCGAGGGCATTGAGGGCCCGCACGACGTCGCCGATGTTCACCCCTTGCTTCATCAGATAGATCGGGTTGCGGCCTTCCTGAACCGCCACGTCCGTCTGGGGGGTCACGACCGTGCGGCCGGCGGCAAACGGCAGCGGTTGGGAAACAGTGGCGGACTCGTTGATCTCGATACTCAGGTTGCCGTGGGCGACGGCGACGGTGGATATCCGCACGTTCTCTCCCATGATGACCGTCCCGGTCCGCTCATTGATCACCACCTTCGATTCGACGTCCGGGGTGACATCCAAGCTTTCGATCATGGAAACGAAGGCGACGACATTGCCCAGGTAATTTTCGGGGACGATGACATCGACGGTCCCCCCGTCAGGCGTCGAGGCCGCACCTTCGAAAACGGTGGCGTTGATGGCCGCAGCCACCCGCGCGGCGGTAGTGAAATCCGGCTCCCGCAACGCCAGGCATAACCGTTCCTTTTCATTGAACGCCACCGACAACTCCCGTTCGATCAAGGCGCCGCCCGCCACCCGTCCGACAGTGGGAAAGTTCTTGGCGACGCCGCCGGAGGCGCCCCTGACAACAAAGCCGCCCGTGCTGACCGGTCCCTGGGCCACCGCGTACACCTGTCCATTGGCGGCCCGCAGCGGCGTGAGCAGCAGGGTTCCGCCCTGCAGGGCTTCGGCCCCGCCGATGGAACTAACGAGCACGTCGATCCGGCTGCCGGCCCGGGCGAAAGGCGGCAGATCGGCCGTCACCATGACGGCGGCCACATTGTCTCCTTTCAACTGCTCGGGGTTAACCGTGACCCCCATTTTGTCCAGCATTGCCGCCAGGGACTGGGACGTGAACACGGAACTTTTGCCATCCCCGGTACCGGCAAGCCCGACCACCAGGCCATAGCCGACCAGCTGGTTCGGCCGCGCCCCCTTGATGTCGACGATATCCTTGATGCGCGCGGCCTGAACCGGCGTCACCCAGAACAGCATCAGGCCGAGTGTCAATAGGCAGACCGGTGCGGCGATCTTTGCCGTGGGCCGGTATTTCGCAGAGCGTCTCATGTTGACTCCCGATTGATCGGTGGGACCATGGCCGCTGGCCCGTTAACCTGTTTGCGCTTGGCCGGCGACGGCTTTCCGTCCCGACCGCTCGTTTGATCGCCCCTGCCGATCAAAAGGGCCAGACCGTGTTCAAAAAATTCGCCATCCACCCGGGCCGCTGGCGTTCGTCGACGATCCCCGATCCGGAGTATGTTATCCGGGCGCCGGAGATGTAAGTGGATAAAATAATGTTGTCGGCCGCGACATCACGGGTACGGATGACCCCCGCCAGGGTAATGAACTGCGTCTCGTTGTTGACTTCTATCTCCCGCGAGCCTTCGATCATCAAATTACCGTTCGGCAGCACCTCGGTCACCCTGGCCGTGATGAATGCCGTCAAATCGCCGCTGCGGCTGGTGGCGCCCGTTCCGTCAAACTTTGACGTCATTCCGCCCTTGATTTCCCCGAACGGATTGAAGTTCCGCCCCGCACTGTAACCGGGGTTGTTGGGGTCCAGATATTTTTTCTCCAAACCCAGGAAGGCATCTATCCTTGCCGTCAAGCTCGAGTCCCGCTCCGTCAGGGTATTGGCCTGATTGGTGGCCTTCGAGGATTCCACGATTTTAATCGTCACGATATCGCCGACCCGGCGTGCCTTGGGCAGGTCGAACATGTCACTGAACACGCCGCCATCCTGCCACAGCGACCCGTTCTCCTCGTCCGGCAGGCTGGCCGCTGTTGCCTCCGGCAAGGCCGTTGCGGGCAACCGATAGGCTTGCGGTCGGCCGCCGCTTTTGGCGAGACCCGTAGTTGCGGTGGTACAACCGGTCACCCCGATTATCAGAAAAGTTCCTAACGCCGTCACGGCCAGAATGTGCCGAAAAGGGGTTTCTTTGTCACACCACATGAAGTACTCCCTTATTTGCCGTTAAAAATCGACCATGACGGTCTTCTTGTCCACGACCCGGGCGAAAAACCGTTTATTGGAGTCGAGGTTGACCACCTTGACCCGTTCGCCGCGCAGTCCGTCGCTTTTTACTTCACCGGTGGCGGTAACCTTGATGCCCTCGAATTCGGCAACGATCATGACCATGTCCCCGCGTTTCACCAGCGGCGGCATCTCCATCAGGTCGGGCCGCAAAATATCCCCGGCGTCGATATTCCGGCGGGCGCGCATGCCGATAAGCTCTTCTTCATCGGTCAGCACGTCGGCGGGCAGTTCGGCTATATTCATCTTTTCCATTCTGAGATCATCGCTTTCGATCGGCTTCAGGCGGCCGATCGGCCGCGCGGCCACCACGACCGGGGCCAGTGCCTCGATCCGCGCGGTCGCCCGGATCGTTTTCTGAAAACGGCCCTCGACATCGAAGACGACCGAAAGCGGCACCGTGACCAGCGAGCGCATGTGGCGAGGCGGCAACACCCGGTAAGTGGCCCGGCCTTCGGGCAGCGTCCTGTCGCCACTGATGTTGAGTTCGGCGATCCTCACCTCGGCCGCGCCCCATATGCCGCTGGTTTGGATATACTCCGTGACGATCTGCCGAATTTGTTCTTCACTGATCTCCGCTCCCGGCCGGGTGACCTCGACCTGCTCGGCTCCGGCAAGAAGCAGTGGGGCCGCCCCGCTGTCGAGTTGCCGCAGCCGCAGCCGCACGTAGTCGGCCGAGATGCGGCGTGACTGCCCGGCCAGGGGCGCTTTGCCGATGACCAACTGCTCGAGCCGCTGGCGCAGGTCCGGGTCGGTGCAGGCAACCTCGGCGACATCTGCCAGAAGAATCTCGGCCCCCAGGGCTTTGGCCTCCGAACGCAGCAGAATCGAGTGCCCGGCCGCGGCATCCACCGCAGCAGACGCTATCAGCCAAAGCATCAGCAGGGGCAAGACAACGGCCCGAGAACACAGGGCCAGGAAATTCCGGCCGGTGGAAAAAAAATCTCCGCTTGCACGACGCATGCTAATCAATCCTATCGCCTGACGTTGTTGGCCATCTGCAGCATTTCATCGGAGGCCTGAATCACCTTGCTGTTGGTTTCGTATGCCCTCTGGGCGACGATCATACTCACCATTTCCTCGACCACGCTGACGTTGGATCCTTCCTGATACCCCTGGGCGATCGTGCCGAATCCATCTTCACCGGCCGTTCCGACGATGACATCGCCCGAGGCCGCGGTCGGGGTATACAGATTGCGGCCGATGCTGTGCAGCCCGGCGGGATTCATGAAGCGCGCTAACTCGACGGTGCCGATTTCGCTCGGCTCCGCCTGACCGGCCTGCAGCACGGAGACCGTCCCGTCGATCGCGATCGATATGGCGATGGTGTTGTTGGGCACCGAGATCTCGGGTTCGAGCAGGAAACCGTCGGCATTGACGATACGCCCCTCGTTGTCGAGCTTGAAAGCGCCGTCGCGGGTATAGGCCGTCTCGCCGTTCGACTGCAGAATCTGAAAAAATCCGCCCCCCTCTATCGCCAGGTCGAGTTCATTTTTGGTCTGCTGGAAATCGCCTTGAATGAAAATGCGGTTGACGGCCGAAGGCCGGGTGCCGTGTCCCACCTGGATCCCGGTCGGCACCTCGGTGCTCTCCGAGGATGCCACCCCCGCCGGCCGCAGCGTCTCATACAGCAAATCCTGAAATTCGGCGCGACTCTTTTTGAACCCCGCCGTGCTGACGTTGGCCAGGTTGTTGGAAATCACATCGATGTTGAGGGTCTGGGCCTGCATGCCCGTTGCCGCCGTCCATAGACTTCTGATCATATGACCTCCTGCTGCTGCCACTAGTGTAGCGTTACCACCCGCCCTTTGAGGCGGCCGTAAAAGTCAAACACCGCCAAACCCTTTACCAGCCCGTCAGACAGGCTTTAAGATGACGGTTTTGGCAAGGCCAGAGGAAGACGGCTGTACAGGTCGTACGCCGCCGACCGATAACGCCGCCAAACCCTCACCGGCCCGTCAGACAGGCTTTAAGATGACGGTTTTGGCAAGGCCAGAGGAAGGTGGCTGTACAGGTCGTACGCCGCCGACCGATAACGCCGCCAAAACCGTTATCTTAAAGCCTGTCAGGCGAGACGGCCGACGTCGTTGATGGCCTTGGCCTCGGTTTCGTCGATCTGCCTAATCGCCTTTTGATACGCCTCGAACCCGCGCAGCACATCGATCATTTCGGTCATGGTCCGCACGGCCTCGACATTCGACAACTCCAGGTGACCCTGAATGACCCGCGCACTTTCGGAGGGGGTTTCCTGGATGGCCGCGCCCTCACGGGCCGCAAAAAGCGAGCCGCCGCGGCGCTGCAGCAATAACGGCTGATCCAATTCGACCAGGCGCAGCTTGGCGACCTGGGCCCCGTCAACCGACACGTTGCCGGTCTCGTCGATCGTGACCTTGCGCCCGTCGTCGATTTGAATCGGGCCGCTCTCACCGAGAACGGCATACCCGTCGTGGGTCGTCAACTCACCCTGCGCACTGCGCGTGAAGCTGCCGTTGCGGGTGTAACCGACGCCATCGGGGGTCTGGACACAGAAGAACGCTTCGCCGTCGATCGCCACGTCGAGCGGGCTGCCGGTCGTCCGCAGGCCGCCCTGGGAAAAGACCGTGCGGCTTTCGAGTTCCTGCCACAGCGGGGCCGTCGGTTCGGTGGCGCCCGGCACGGTGTTTTCCAGGCTTTCCCTGACTTCGGGCGGCACCTCGGTCACCCGGATGTAGGCCATCTCTTCCTTGAACCCGGTCGTATTGATATTGGCCAGGTTGTTGGACAGGATTTCCAGGCGCTGCTGGTTGCACAGCGCACCGGAAGTCGCCATGTATATCGAGTCGCTCATGTCGTTTACTCCGGTGTCGTTCGGTTAAAGACCGGCCTTGCGGCCGTTGCCACGTTCCGGTTTTGCAAGACCCATACCATCTTCCAAAAGTTCTTCCCCGATTCGGCCAGACGATCAAGACCAACTGCTTTACTACCGTAAGGTATCATGCGCCGTTCTCCCCGCACCTGCCCGTCCAGCGAGATTTTTATTTCTTCCGCTCAATAGCCCGCCATCCGTCGTCTATCTTCTGTCTTCCGTCATCTGTCGTCTGTCGTCTATCTTCCGTCATCTGTCCTTAGTCGCTCCTCCCCCGCCTTATACCTTTCTTCTTCAGCCTCGATCCTTCACCCTTTTCGTTTGTCAAATCACCCGGCGCATCGGCACCAGGCGGAAATTTTTGCCCGCGGCGGCAATTTTTTCCGTTTTCTCTTCGGTTACGCGCGCGGCGCGGCGCCGCGCCACCGCGAGGCACAATTCGACTTCGGCCAGAGGGCGGCCGATGGCGGCCGCAATTTCGGTGGGTGTCTTGCCGTCTTCGGCCAATTGCGGAACTTCTGCATAGCGGTGGGACGGACAGACATCGCGGACCGCCTCGAGGCTGACCACGGGCGGCGTTTCCGGCGCAACGCGGTCATCGGCCGGCTCACCGGGGTCCTGGCCTTCGGCCTGCAGCACACTCTCCTCGACCCACTGCTGCAGTCGCTCCCGCTCATCGACAATGGCCCTGACAACGGTCGTCAATGACCTTTCCGTCTGTTGTCCGACCATGCGGGCCATCACCTGGGCTGAAAAGCCCGGCCCTCTTTGGGCGGTCAGGCGGCGGTCGAGAACGTACTGATGGTACCGGATGCGGTTGTAGGCCAGGTACACGAGCATCAGCAGGCACACCGTGACGACAAATCCCTCCCGCCAGGAGTCACTGAAAAAGGTGATAAAACTCGGCATCATCTCCACCTCGATCCGGACCTTAAGGTTAAGTATTCGGCAAGGCCAGAGGGTGGCGTCTGTATGGCAATACGCCGCCGACCGATAACCCGGCCAAGATCTTTACCGTGAAGTCTACAGGCGTTAACGCAAAGCTCAGGCATGCACATCGATGCACCGGCCCCTTTCAGGCGAGCGGGCGCTGTCCGGGGTTTCATCGGCCGTCTCAGGGTCGTTGGCCGCGGCGGGCTCGGCGATAATCGGCGGTTTTCCGGACTCTTCGCGCCCCTTGCCCGCATACCGGTCTTCGAGATCTTCTCGAAAACCTCGCCCTTTGTTCTTGGAGCGCCGCTGCCCGGCCTTGTGGACCCCGATCGGTGAAAGCACCCAGGCCCACTTTCCTCCGGTGTTGATTTTCTCGACCATGTCCGCACACCTCGAATACGGCGGATGTTCGCGACCGGATTCTCTTCGGGGTGAGCGAAACTGTTCATCGGGT
>JBAPWQ010000557.1:0-2087 GCA_049283795.1 Desulfobacterales bacterium
CGCTACATGTCGGATTTGATCCTGAAACTGCACCAATTGCGTCCGGCCAACCGCATTTTTGTCGACTCGACCGACATTCCGCCGAAGTTCAATTCGAAGCGCTTCGAGCTCCTGCCGCTGGCCTACATCCGGGGCATGAACATCGAAAATGCGGTCGTGGTCATCGATGAGATGCAAAACATGTCCCGCAACGAATGTCGCTCGCTGCTCTCCCGCATGGGCGAGAACGTCAAGTGCATCTGCCTGGGAGATATCCACCAGGTGGACAACCCGTATTTGAATGTCGACAACAACGGCATGAACTGGGTCGTGGACAAGTTCAAGGGCAGTAAGATTTATGCCCACCTGGTGTTGAAGGGCGACAAGTCGCGTGGGCCGATTACGGATCTGGTGATACGCTCGGGGCTATAAGCCGTGCCCGTCCATAAGCAGCATCTTTAGGCCCAGTCAGGCATTCTCACTTATTAGAAATCCTCGATCACACCCGGGCGTGACTAAGCCTGCGGTTTCAAGTGCGCTGCGGCCTTGGTTTGAAACAAAATATGTATTGTTTCTGAACAGGCACGAGGTAACATCCACAAGTAGCCCTTTCCCGCAATTCCCCGCTTGCTTCGGAACAGGTCGGCATCAATTACGTTAAGTAAAGATTTGACAGGTCTGCGAAATTTTTGGGCGGCATGCAAATGTCTGCCTCCGCGCAATTCTCTTACTGCCTGGTACTTGCGGAAAATTGCTCGTTGCCGGATCGGGCACTTTTCAGTGGCTCTAAATAAAACCGCAGACGCACACTGCAGACGCTTCGATTCAGCGAAGGTAACCAAAAAATCACATTATCCTAGCAAAGGCCTAATTTTTAACGTTTACCATTGGTTCACAGAAGGAGGTGACCATGCGAACCTTGGTAAACAGCGTAACTTACTGGGATGTGGTCTGCCTGAACAAAATTTTCGGCCTGGATGGAAAAAAACTGCTTTCTATCCTCGTGCCCTGGATATCGCACAGCGGCAACGGCTACTACTACCCGGCCCTGCCACTGGTGATCTTTTTCTTCGACCCGGAGAAAGCCCTGCAGTTTCTGCTGGCCGCCCTGGCCGCCTTCGCCCTGGAGGTGCCGCTCTTCATCCTCGTCAAAAGATGCGTCAGGAGAGACCGGCCTTGCGAAACAATAACGACCGTACACCGACGAATCGTGCCCAGCGACCGCTTCAGCTTTCCATCGGGTCACACCGCCGCGGCCGTGGTGACGGCCACGCTGGTAAGCTACTTTATCCCGGTCCTGGCTCTGCCCGTTTTCATCTGGGCCCTCCTGGTGGGGTTTTCCAGGATTTTTCTGGGGGTACACTACCCCACCGACGTGCTGGCCGGCGTCGTCATCGGACTGCTGTGCGGTTCTGGCGGCCTGGCAATCATCGTATAGGGGCCCTGCCGGCCGGGAAAATGGCACTTCATGAATATTCTGTTCGGGGTCCAGGCCACCGGCAACGGGCACATCAGCCGATCGCGTGAAGTCATCGCCCGTCTGCGTTCACGCGGCCACGACATTCAGGTTCTCTTCAGCGGCCGCGACCCCTCGGGCCTCAAGGAAACGGAGGTTTTCGAGCCTTTCGAGGTTCGCCGCGGGCTCACCTTCAAGACCTCACACGGCCGCCTGCAGGTTTTAAAAACCGCTTTTTCCCTCAACCTGCCGCTGTTTTACCGGGACATCCTGGCTTACGACGCCTCGGGAGTGGACGTGGTGATAACGGACTACGAGCCGATCAGTGCCCGCATCGCCCGGCGGCTGCGCATTCCAAGCATCGGCATCGGGCACCAGTACGCCTTCTGCTTCGATATTCCGGTGACCGGCGCCAACCCTCTCACGTACTGGCTGCTGCGGGCATTCGCGCCGGCGGACCATCCGATCGGTCTCCACTGGCACACTTTCGGCCAGCCGATCCTGCCCCCCATCATTCCCGAGCACCTCGATGGCGCCCGGCCGGTCGCGGCCGACAAGGTGCTCGTTTACCTGCCCTTCGAGCACCCGGACGAGGTTCAGGCCCTGCTGGCCCCTCTGGCCACCCACCAGTACTACATCTACGGCATCGCCG
>JBAPWQ010000558.1:0-3719 GCA_049283795.1 Desulfobacterales bacterium
TCTTCTCGAACGGTTGACGTATCGAGGTCGGATTCAATCAATCATAGTTTTCGGTGGCTGCGAACTCGACCCGCCGGTTCAGGGCGCGGCCTTCTTTGGTACTGTTCGAGGCCACGGGGTTCGACTCTCCAAAACCTCTGGTGGAAATGACCTTCGGATCGACGCCCTTGTCAACCAGGTAATTTCTGACCGCATCAGCTCGTCTCTTGGACAATCCCATGTTATATTCTTCCGTCCCGATGCTGTCGGTAAAGCCCTGCACCTCTATTTTGAGGCCCGGATTTTTCCGATAAACCATCAGAGCTTCGTCGAGGATCGGATAGGCAGCGGGTTTGATGTCGTACTTGTCGAAATCAAACAAGATGTCGCCCTGGTAGGCCCAGCAGCCGTACTGGTTGACCGTGGCCCCTCTGGGTGTGTTGGGGCATTTGTCGACGTTGTCGAGTATTCCGTCTCCGTCGCTGTCTCCAATGACAGCCACAACCACCGGTTCGGGGGCCTTCCCACTGCAGAATGCCGACTGCACGAATTTGGCCATTCCTTCGCTGGAGTAGACCGCGTCGGCGGTGGTGGCAAAGCCGCAGTCGCCGATGGACGCGATTTTCTCCAACAGGGCTTTACCGCCCGGGTCGTCCCCCACCTGAATGGTGTAGAAACAAACCTTGTCGCCAAAACGCTGCTTCACGGTCTGGGCGGCCTTGGCGGCGTCCTCACCGACGTTCTGTTTGCCGTCGCTGACCAGGATGACGGCCGAGACACCGCTCAACGCGGCCTTGTCGTCCGCACTGGCGCTGACGGCTTTGCCGATCGGGGTGAAGCCGCCGTAATTGATTTTTCCCAGGGCGGAAGCCAGGCTTTCCTGAGAGTAGGGCCCGGGCTTCACGGCCGTTTTGGCGTCACTACTGAAGCCGGCGCCGAACGTAATGACGGCCGCATTGAGGTTCATGCCGCCCGGGATGGTCTTGTTCATCCGGCTGACGACTTCCTGAGCCGTCGCAAACTTGGTCTTCCCTTTGTACTTTTCCCCCATGCTGCCCGAAGCGTCCAGAAGGATCAGGAAGTTATCCGTCTTTTGCTGGTAGCAGGTCGATGAAATCGACTGAGGGGTAAAAGCCGGTTCAGCCTTCTTGGGTTCGGGCTGCATTGATGCACAACTCATCAATACCCCGACCGACGCCAACACCACAAGTTTTGTCCACACATGTTTAACCATCTCTATCCTCCTTGATGTTTTCCCCCGCTGTCTGCAGCAGGCATGATTGATTTTCGGCCCGTTGGTAGCGCACCCTACCAGGAGCCTCATCCTCAAGAAACCCCATGTCTCCTATTTACAGGCCACTTAACAACATTCAGCCTCAACTGTAAAGAAATAATAATAATGCCAGCGTAAATAAATATTGGACTTTAGTCCAATGCGGGGAAAATATCAAGATTAATACCGGGATTTTACGTGCACCCGCGAACCCCGCCGGTAAGAAGCGGCGACAGCCGGACAGGTCTTTAGGCTCACTTTCCGAAGCGCCGCAGCTCACCGCGGCGGATTGACCACGACATAGCTGACCTGGGTACCGGCAAATTGCGGCTGATACCACGTGCTGCCGCACTGCTGGTAGATGATGCCGTTGACCACCATCACCGTGCAGGATGGCGGCAGCGCCGAAGCCGCCACGATCGAGCCGACCACCAGCCCCGTAACCGCGCCGGCGACGATGGCCCCACCGACGTTGTTATGATAATAACCGCGGCTGTTGACGTCAACATGGACGTTCCGGTTGACGTTGTAAGCTTCATTTTACAAGCTCGACATTTACCCGGTCGATTTTTCCGGTAAAGGGGAACGGTCGCCGGTCGATGTAATTCAGCGACACGGTCGATCCGAGATCGACCCCCACGTCGAAGGTTTCGGTGGCGGTGAAGGCGGCCGGTACCGTCCGCTTCAGTTCCACACTGCCGACCTCCTTGTCGTCCGCGATGAGGGTGGCCCTGCCGGCCTGACCCGGCCCCTTGATGTCCGTCACCACCGCGATGGTGTGCTTACCGGCGCCGAGCGGTACCGCGCTCCGGGCCGTGTACTGTTCGATGATCATCATGTTGTACTCGTAGACAAGATAGCCCTTGTCCATGTACACGGTCAGTCCGCCCCCGGCGCCGCCGACCGCGTACAGCACGCCGTCGGCGTTTTCCCCCATCTCGGCCTCGATGACGACGCGGGTGCTCTCCCGTCCGACACCGGGGGCCGCAAATTCCGGCATCCGGCGGGTGTTCTGGCTGAAAGTCCAGCTGGTGTAAGGTGTTTTAATCCGGTCCGCGGGGTGCAGCCGCAGCCAGTTGCCCGCGCCGATGGGAAACCCCTTGTTCTCCTCGGCCAATTCCAGGAATTGCTTTTTCAAGGCCGCGAGCTTTTCAGGATGTTGGGCGGCCAGGTCCGTGGCCTGGGAAAAGTCGGCGCGCAGGTCGTACAGTTCCCATTTATCCGTGGCCGAATCCCAGCCGGCCACCCGCTTGACGGAGCCGGGGGTGTCCCACGGAATGAACGGCCCGAAAGCACTGGCCATCCAACCGTCGTGATAGATCGCCCGCGAGCCGTTGTTGTCGAAGAACTGGGTTTTCTTGCGGGTCTCGGCGGCCGGGTTGTCGAAGGTATAGGCCAGGCTGACGCCGTCCATGGGCAACTGCGTGTAGCCGTTGACCACCTTGGGGTGGGGAATGTCAAGCAGTTCGTAGATGGTGGGCGCTATGTCGACCACGTGGTGGAACTGCGTCCGCATGGTCCCGTCCGGCTTGATGCGCCTGGGCCAGGAAACCACCATCGGGTTGCGCGTGCCGCCGAAGTAGGCGCCCAGCAGCTTGGTGCCCTTGAAGGGGGTGCCGCCGGCCCAGGCCCAGCCGGCGTGGTACATGTTGTCGGTCCTGGGCGAGCCGAGCGCCGTGATGCCGCCGATCCGCTCGAGCGCTGCAAGCTGCTGATCGACGGTGTTGGCGATGTTGTTCTGGGCCAGCAGTTCGCTGACCGTGCCGCGCTGCCCTTCGGCGCTGGATCCATTGTCGCCGAAGATGTAAAAAATAAGGGTGTTCTCCCTCAGGCCGCGCCTTTCCAGTCCGTCAACCAGGCAGCCGACCTGATGGTCGGTGTGCTCGACGAAACCGGCATACAGCTCCATCAACCGCCGTTGAAAAGCACGCTGGTTTTCGGGGACGGCGTCCCAGGCTTCCAGGCTGGCATCCCGTTCGGTCAGTTTCGTGCCGGGCGGGATGATGCCCATCTCGAGCTGCCGCCGGTAGACCCTTTGGCGATAGGCGTCCCAGCCATCGTCGAACTTGCCTTTGTACTTGTCGGCCCACTCGGCAAAGATGTGATGGGGGCCGTGCACGCCCCCCGGCACCCAGTACATGAAAAAGGGCTTGTCGGGCGAAAAGGCCTGATGGTCGTCCAGCCACCCCAAGGCCCTGTCGGCCAGGTCCTCGGTCAGGTGGTACTTTTCGTCTTGGGGGGGTTCGATGTGGGTATAGTTTTCCGTCAGGCGCGGCTCCCACTGGGAGGTCTCGCCGCCCAGGAAGCCGTAGAAGTGCTCGAATCCATACCCGTTGGGCCAGTGGTCCTTGGGCCCCATCGCCGTAATTTCGATGGCCGGGGTGTTGTGCCACTTGCCGAAGGCGGAGGTGTGGTAGCCGTACTCCTTGAGCACTTCGGCGACGGTCGCCGCGGTCTTGGGAATCAC
>JBAPWQ010000559.1:0-16701 GCA_049283795.1 Desulfobacterales bacterium
GAGTTGTTCGGCCTTTACCCGGTTGCCCTCGATGCGCTTCATCTTGAACGGCGGGCCGCAGTTGATCACCCCGCCGCCGGCGCAGCAGCAGTAGTTGTGCTCCCGGTTGGGGATCATCTCGACCACGTTGTCGCAGAGGGCATGCGCTACGTAGCGCGCCATTTCATGCAGGCCGCCGCCGCGGACGACGTTGCAGGGGTCATGCAGCGTGATCGGCTTGTCGTATTTGCGAACGATTTTGATCCGGCCTGACTTGAGGAGGTCGTAGTAGAATTCGATGGCGTGCACGATCGGAATCGGGGGCATGCCCCAGCCCAGCCAACGGTTGCCCATGTCGTAGACCGAGCGGAATGCATGGCCGCACTCCCCCATGACGATACGTTTGACCTTGAGGCGTGCGGCGGTTTCGAAATGGGTGCGCTTGATGCGCCCCATCAGTTCGTTGTCGCCGGTGAACATCGCCATGTCGCTGTTGTCCCAGCCCATGGTGGCCGGCATGGTCCAGTCGACACCGGCGACATCCATGATGACGGCCGCCTGATAGATCAGCTGGGCCTGAAACTTGGGCTCGGGGGCGATGACCGAGTACATGATATCGGCCCCTTCCTTTTCCAGGGGAATCCGCAAAGTGGGGATTTCGGCCTGGGCCTCTTCTTCCTGCCACTGGAGGGTGTCCGGCCACTCGTCGCCTTTGACCCACATCTGGTTCATGGTGACCGAGTGGCTGTGGGCGGTGTCCTGAATGTACAGGGGCGTGACCCCCAGGCGGTGGATGATGCGCCGCACCACGCTCATGATGTAGGCGATGTCGATGCCGAAGGGGCAATACTGGGCGCAGCGTTTGCAGAGGTTGCATTCGGTGTGGGCGATTTCGGCGGCGCGTTTGATGAATTCGACGTCGACCTTGCCTTTTTTCTTCAGCATTTCCCACATCGTCTGCTTGACCTTGCCTACCGGAGAAAAACGGGGATCGTTGTCGTGGGACAGGTAGTAGTGGCAGGCTTCCGAGCACAACCCGCAGTGGATGCAGGTTTCGACGTATGTCTTCAGGCGGGCGCCGGTTTCACCATTGATGACGCTGTTGATCACTTTTTCGATGCGCTCGGGGGTCAGGCGCGAAGCGCCGATCTCGATTCCCTGATCGACGATTTTTTTGTTCTGATCCTCGGATGGCGACTTATCTTCCGCAGGTCCAGCCATTTCATTTCTCCCTTCAAAGAATGAGAGCCTTTCTCATTCACTATTCGATGATACCGTTTCGATGCCCGGAGGTCATTTTTTGGTCCGGTAAGCGGTTGAAAGATGCGGCGCACCCTGTCAGCGATTCTTTTCGACCCGGCCGGGGGTGTCCGCGGCGTGCGCCATTGCGGCGGCCGGTGCTGTTACCAGTCGCGGGCATGCCGGACCTTGCCGAACTCGGAGCCCATGTAAGCGCGGGTGAACGGTGAGAAAATCATGTGGCTCAGTCGGGTAAAGGGGATCGCCACCAGCATCACCTCTCCGGCCACGACGTGCAGCACCATCATCAACGGGTAATTGAACCACTGGTGATACGCGATGAAGCCGGTCACAAATGGCGCCGCCACGATGGCCAGGATCACGAAATCCGAGGCCGAGGTGACGTATTTGACTTCCGGTTGGGTCAGACGCCGAATCAGGAAAAAAACGCACCCGATGATGACCACCACGGTCAGGGCATCCGCCCACCCATCCGGCAGCGTCCACCAGCTGATATTCAAAGCCCGGTCCCATAGGATCACGTGCGCCAGCAGGAATATCGGCACCAGCACCAGGCCGAAATGGAATGCAAACGTGACCACGGTCAGGACCGGGTGTCGGCGCCAGTTGACCGTTCCGAAAGGGACGAGCCAATGAAAAATGGAGCGCAGGCTGTATTTCCAGCTCATGTACGTGAAGATAAACGGCTCCTTTTCCTTGACGAGCATGAGCAATCGGATCAAGCGGAAAAGGCAGCCGCCGAAAAAAAGGATGAATGCCAGCCATGCCAGGGGACCGCTGACGAAGGTGTAAATCTCACGCATTATTGCGCCCTCCTAGCTTGCAAGATCGGTTAGGGGTATGACGCGCCGATAATAGGAGCCGCCCTCGAGGGATTTCAGGAGGATCTTCCGGCCGTCGGGACTGAACACCGGGTCCCAGACGGCATCGCATCGATGGGACCACAGCCGGTCGTCGACCGCGACGCTATACGTGCCGTTGTGCTGCACCTTGGCGGCCATGTGTCCCGCGTCCGGGCTGAACACCGGCTTCCAGGCCATGTCGAAGGCGTCTTTCCAGGTGTTGCCGTCGACGACGATCCGGTATTTCCCGTCCTGTTTGGCGACTGCCGCGACGCGGCCGCCATCGGGGCTGAAGGTAAGATCGGTGACCATTTCGTTGAAGACAGTCGACCAGGGACTGGCGTCCACGGCCACCGTCCACTGGCCGTATTTGACGGCGACGATGGCTGCCAGCCGGCTGCCGTCGGGGCTGAACAGCTGATGCCAGAGCTGGGCAAACCGGCGGTCCCACAGCAGCTGACCGTCTTCGGCCAGGGTCCACTTGCCCTCGACCCGGACGGGTGCGATGACCGAATGCCGTTGCGGGTGGAAGACGGGTTCCCAGACACTGCCGAAGGTCTTGCCCCACGGCTGGCCGTCGACCGCGATGGTGTAATCGTAGAGGTTGAGCCGCACCTCGGCCGCCAAATGATTCCCGTCCGGGCTGATGGCCAGGTTCCAGACGTTGACGAACCGCGTGGACCAGGCCTTGCCGTCCAGCGCGGCCGAGAAGGTGCCTTCCTGGAACTTGTGCACTTCCCCGGAATCCGCCGGGCTCACCTGCACGGCCGCCGCGGTTTTTTCACCGTCCGCGCTCAGCGCAAAGTAGGTCATATTGCTGTAGGTTTCTTCCCAGGGCGTGTCGTTCAGCGCCATGCCGTACTTCATATCCTGCTGAAATCCGACGGCGATGTGGTTGCCGTCCGCACCGTAGATCGGATTCCAGACGTAGCCGAATTTGTTCTCCCACGTCACGCCGTCATCGGCCATTGTCCACTCGCCCATTTCAGAGACGATGGCGGTCGGACGGCCGGAAGAGGTAAAGCGGAGGTGCCAGATCTTGTCGAAGACGGCATCCCAGGCTTCGCCGTTGACGCACACGCTGAACTGCCCCTCATCGATGTTGACGATGGCGGCGATTTTTTCGCCGTCGGGGCTCACGTAAGGCTCCTCGACCCAGCGAAAATTCTCCTTCCAAGAGTCGAAAGGAATCCGTTTCTCACCGGTCTCCCAGTCCCAGCCTTTTTCTTCGGCCATGTGACCTCCTTTGCCTCGATATTTCTTTTTGCGGTGCCCCTGTTGCGTGCGTCATCATCTATATAAAATTATTTTCGAAAATGCAATTAATTGCGTCGGCTGCAAGGAATCCAGTGGCCGTTTGCCTGCGATAGGCTCAAGGTAAAGATTTCGGCTGCTGGTAGCGCTCGTTGGCGGAACACCAGCGCCGCCGTCCTCCGGTCTGTCAAAATCTTTATCTTAAAGCCTTGTATGCGTCCGGCTATGGTTTCCGGTTTGCAATGATAACCACATCCAGGTGACCAGGGGCCCCGGCGTCGGCCCGGCCGCGGGCTGCCGGCCTCGGGTTCTCACTTCTTGCAATCCTCGCGGCAGACATGCTACGCCTGTAATTGCCGCCGGGCGGGTTTACCCGTGCGGCGGAACCCGGTCGGCACCGGAATATACCATGGAAGGAGAGGCGGACATGAAGATTGCGGTGGTGGGGGGCGGCGAACGCTGCAAACGGTTGATGGAGCTTTTCGAGAGCCACCATTTCGAGGAGGTTCACCCGCAGGTGGTCGCGGTGGCCGATCTGAACCCGAACGCCCCCGGATATCTGAAGGCGCTACATCAGGACCTTTTCGTCACGACCGATTACAACGATTTTTTCACGATAGATGACGTCGACCTGATCATCGAAATGACCGGCAGCATGGACATTTACAACGACATCCTGCGGAAAAAAGCCTTCGACGTGCGCGCCATCGCTTCCCGGACGGCCCACCTCTTCTGGGAGATCGCCCGCGTGTCGAGCCTGCAGCAACGCTGCAGCGAGAAACTCGAGGAAACGCGGGCCATGTACCGCACGGTCATCAACGAACTCATTCAGGAAGACATCCTGGTGATCGGGGTCGATTACCGCATCCTGGATGTCAATGACAGCCTCCTGGCCAAACTGGGTCTCAAGCGGCACGAGGTGATCGGCCGCTATTGCTACGAAATCACCCATCGCCGCCATCAGCCCTGTTCGGGGGACCAGCACCCATGCCCGCTGATCCAGACCCTGAAAACCGAAAAGCCCTCTCAAACGACCCATATCCACCAGGACAAGGACAATCGTGAAATTTTCTATTCGATTTCGACCTATCCCCTGGTCGAAGGCGGCAAGGTCGCCGGGGCGATTGAAATCTCGCGCGACATCACCAAGGACATGAACGTTCAGAAGGTCATGATGCAGCAGGAGAAGCTGGCCTCCATCGGACGTCTCTCGGCCGGGGTCGCCCACGAGATCAACAACCCCCTGACAACGATTCTGACCACCGCCATGCTGCTGCTCGAAGACCTGCCCGCGCAGGACCCGATGCAGCAGGAATTGGAAACCATATCGAGCGAGGCCCTGCGCTGCCGGAAAATCGTGGCCAGCCTGCTCGATTTCGCGCGGCAGAAGACACCCAGGAAAGAATTGCAGGGCCTGAACAAGATCATCGAGGAAACCGTGATGCTAATCAACAAGCAGGCCGCCTTCAAGGACATCCGCCTCGAAAAAAACCTGGAAGAGGGCATCCCCAGAGTCCAGGTGGACAAGGACCAGGTGCAGCAGGCCCTGATCAATCTGGCCATCAATGCCATCGAAGCGACCGGGGCCGGCGGCCGGGTGGCCTTTTCTTCCCGGTATATCCCCAAGGGCCGGCTGGTGGAAATCGCGGTGAGCGACACCGGTGGCGGGATCGCGCCCGATATCCTGGACAAGATTATCGATCCGTTTTTCACCACCAAGGAATCCGGCAGCGGATTGGGATTGTCCATCACCCACGGCATCCTCGAACAGCACGGGGGCACCCTGGACGTGATGACCGAACCCGGCAAGGGCGCCTGTTTTTTCCTGCGTTTTCCGTTGGACCTCGGAGGGCGGGATGGGCGCTGACCTCGACCGGCGGCCGGCACCGGCCCGCGTCCTGATCGTCGATGACGAGGAAAAGATCTGCCTGAACTGCGTCAAGATCCTGTCGCGGATGGAGTGCACGGCCGAATATGTGCTTAACGGCTACGACGCGCTGAAACGGCTGGAAAGCCAGGCATACGACCTCGTTATCACCGACCTGAAAATGAGCAGCCTGGGCGGCATGGAAGTATTGCGCCGCGTGAAGGCGGGTTTCCCCGAAACGGTCGTGGTCGTCATCACCGGTTACTCAACCGTCTCATCGGCGGTCGAGGTCATGAAGTCGGGCGCCTTCGATTACCTGCCCAAACCCTTTACCCCCCACGAACTCAGGGCGGTGGTCATGCAGGCCCTGGCCGAAAGAGACCTGCGCCGGCAGAATGCGGAATTGATCGGGCAGCCCAAGAGCCGGCGAACCATATCTCATCAGCTCGTGGGCCGCAGCGCCAAAATCAAAAAAGTGGTCCAGATGGTGGAAAAGGTGGCGGCCACCGATGCGACGGTGCTGATTTACGGTGAAAGTGGAACCGGCAAGGAACTGGTGGCCCGGGCCGTGCATGCCAACAGCCTGAGAAAGGACCGCGTATTTTTCGCGGTCGACTGCGGCACGCTGTCCGGCGAGCTTCTTGAAAGTGAACTCTTCGGGCATGTGAAGGGGGCTTACACCGGCGCCCACCGGGAAAAAGACGGGATGTTCAAGCGGGCGGACGGCGGAACGGTTTTTCTGGACGAGATCGGCAACATCAGCCTGGAGGTTCAGGCTAAACTGTTGCGCTTTCTCGAGAACCGCGAGTTCATTCCGCTCGGGGGCACCACCATCGAAAAGGTTGATATCCGGCTTATCTTCGCGACCAACCGCCACCTCAAGGACCTGGTCGACAGCCGCGAGTTCCGGGAAGATTTTTATTATCGGATTTACGTTTATCCCATTTTCCTGCCGCCCCTGCGGGAAAGACAGTCCGACATCCTGCCCATTTCCTACCATTTTCTGCATCAGTTCGGCCGCCGCCTCGGTAAGAATATCATCGGTTTCGACGAGGATGCCGTTCAGCGGCTGACCTTCTTTGATTGGCCCGGAAACGTTCGACAGCTGCGCAACGTCATCGAGCGAGCCGTCATTTTAAGCGAATCCGATCAAATCACTCTCAAAGAGCTGCCCAGTTTAAGTGACAGTCAGTGCTTCGATCAACTGAACGACGCCGTTCCCGGCACCAACGAGGAATTAAAGCGGGTCAAGAAGGAGATCCGTAAAAAAGCGACCGACCGGATTGAAGCCGATTTTGTGCGCGCCGCGCTTGAAAGATGCGACTGGAACGTTACGCGTGCCGCCCGCGAAACAGGCCTGCAGCGGACCAATTTTCAAGCCATGATGAAAAAGCACGCAATCAGAAGGCCCTCCCTGTAGTAATCTCCGTCGCCCCCGCCGCCATTTCCCTGCTATCGAAACATACACTGTATATTTTTCTCATAATTACCGGTTAGCCGTGTCGGGATGAGAGATATTATGCGCCGCAGACGGTTGAAAGCCTGGCGGGGCAAGGTGTTGAGGAGTGGGCCGGCAGGTGCGGTCACAGTCGCGCCATGTCGGCAATCCGTATAAAAAAATAATACGTATTTAACGGGTTAAATCGATTGTGTTATAAAAAAATTAATAATTGCAAGTATTTAATACGAAGCAAATCCTGGCATGCTCCCTGCAGTCCACTCCTTCATCAAAAGAAAAAACTCTGAAATCATGTTCAATGACTTCAACGAGGGAGGGGCAAAATGGACTCAACGACAAAGATTCTCGTGGTCGATGACGAAAAGAGCATTGGTGAAAACGTCGAAAAAATCCTGAAAAAAGGCAATTACGAGGTCACCCAGGCCGTCAGCGCACAGGAAGCTCTGGAGAAAATGGCACGGGAATCCTTTGCACTGCTGATTTCCGATATCGTCATGCCCGGCCAGAACGGGCTGGAGCTGCTCAAGCTGGTCAAAAAGGAGTGGCCCCTGACCAAGGCCGTCATGATGACCGCCTATGCCTCAACGGACACGGCCATGAAGGCGATCCGGCTCGGGGCGCTCGACTACCTTCCCAAGCCGTTTACCCCCGATGAGATGCGCAGGACGGTCGAAAAGGCCCTCAGCGGCGAATTGGCCGAGACGCCCGTTGCGCCGGAGGAACGCGAGGCGATCAATGTCATCGACATCGACTTGCCGTTCGAGGCCCGGGAAGTCGCCGAGCAGGTCGGCGAAGAGTACATGAACATGCTTGGCCGCTCGGATATGCCGATCGTCGAGGTCAAGATATCCAAACCACTGGAAAACTTCTGCGAGGTCGGCAGCATGGTGTGCGACATCTTTAAAAAGCTGGGAGCCACTTGCAAGGCCGGCACCAAGTCCGGCGCCTGTCCCCAGAAAAAGGCCAAAAAAACCGGAAAGCAAGCGTCCCGCGCGAAAGGCGACCCGAAGAAGCTGATCGGGATCGATATGCCCTTCGACTACGCGGAGGTCTCGGCCGTAACCGGCCCCGAGTATGTTCGGGCCCTTGACGGCGAAGGGGTGGCCTTCGTCCCTTACGAGGAACTGAAACAAAATGTGGCCCGCATGATGCAAAATGGGCGCATCGATGTCGATATGCCCTTCGATCGCGATGAAGTGGCGGCTTACACCGGCGATAAATACACCGAGCAGTTGACGAGATCCGATGTGCCGGTCGTGGAGATCATCGCCGACCAGCCCCTGGAAAATTTCTGCGAGGTCGGCGGCATGGTGTGCGACATCTTCAAAAAGCTGGGGGCGACTTGCAAAGCCGGCACCAAGAGCGGCGCCTGCCCGCAGAAAAAGGCCAAGAAAGCCCGCGGCGCCGATCTCACGCCGGCCCGCGACCTGACACGACTCATCAGCATCGATCAGCCTTTCGATTACGAGGAGGTGGTGGCCGCGACCGGTCCCGAATACGCCGGCCACCTGTATCACGACGAAACGGTCATGGTGCCTTACGATGAGGTCAAGGCCAACGTGGCCCGGTTCGATGCGGAGATGGCCGGCCGTGCAGCCGCACGGAGAAAAATCGCGGTCGAAGCCGACGGCCTGAACGTGCTGGTGGTCGACGACGAGGTGGCGGTCAACAACAACATTCGCAAGATACTGAATAAAAAGGGATATCGGGTCTATCAGGCGACCAGCAAGGCGGAAGCGCTCGAAAAGATCGAGCGGCGAAATTACCAATTGGTGCTGCTGGATCTTAAAATGCCGGGCGTCAACGGCCT
Source organism: Desulfobacterales bacterium (assembly GCA_049283795.1). Taxonomy (GTDB): domain Bacteria; phylum Desulfobacterota; class Desulfobacteria; order Desulfobacterales; family SG8-13; genus JARFQH01. The sequence continues at coordinate 8,472 of JBAPWQ010000559.1, forward strand.
CGAACTCCTGGAGGCGATCCGCAACGTTCAGCCCCGGGCCCGGGTGATCATCATCACCGGCTACGCGAGCATCGAAACCGCCGTCGACTCCGCCCGCATGGGCGCCGTGGACTATGTTCCCAAGCCGTTTACGCCGGACGAAATCCGCAGCGCGACCGACAACGCCCTGCGCTTGGCCGCCTGATAGAGCTGCTCCAGTAAATCCCGCCCGCCGTTTGTCACCCGGGCCGCCTCGTGGACCGGGTGATTTTTTTTATTTCAGGAAAGGCCGAAGGTTCCGGGTGCTGGAACGATCGGAGACGAATCGACGAAAACGGCAGGCACACAGGCCTGCCCCTACGGGGTTGTCGGGGTCGATGGCAGGCGGTAAACTCAGGAAACCCACCAACGTCACCAACCCACCCAACAGACCTAACCGACCCAACTGACTCAACTGACCCCGACCCAACCGATTTTTAGGTTGCATCGGCGATTAATTATGAGTATATTCCCAAAACATTTCGGCTCCGCAACTCTGGAGGACCGAAATTCGTTGACAAGATCCGGTACACTCTATACAAAAGCACTTTTGTTTTTTCGGTATTAAGACCCATCGACAAATCGATGGGGCACGGCGCATTGCGAGGCGTCATCATCAGGAGACAGCTATCATGGCAAACGATGTCAAGGGGTCGGTGCTGGTCGTCGGCGGCGGTATCGCCGGGATGCAATCGGCGCTCGATCTCGCCAATTCAGGCTATTACGTTTACCTGCTCGAAAAATCTCCGTCCATCGGCGGGGTCATGTCCCAACTGGACAAGACCTTTCCCACCAACGACTGTGCCATGTGAATCATCTCGCCCAAACTGGTCGAGGTCGGCCGGCACATGAACATCGAGCTTATCACCTACGCGGATCTTGAATCGGTGGCGGGCACGCCCGGCAATTTCAAGGTCAAAGTCAGAAAAAGAGCCCGGTACATCCGGGAGGACCTGTGCACCGGCTGCGGCGCCTGCGTCGAAAACTGTCCGGTGGTTCAACAGCAGGTTCCGGTGTCAGATCCGGTATCTTTGTAAGACGAGCGGACCACATTTTCAACCAACCGACATTACAGCAGGAGTTTGGCGGATGAGTGTCGCCCAGGCGTTAGAAAAACAACCCGTCGATGATATCGACTTCAAGGAGCTGGACCGGATCATCGAGGAGGATTTCGGCAACGACAAAGAAAACCTGATCATGATCCTTCAGGCCATTCAGAGACAGTTCAATTATCTGCCCCGACCGGCACTCAAGTATCTGGCAACCAAAATTGGGATGCCGCTGAGTAAAATATACGGCGTGGCCACTTTTTACAGCACCTTCAGCCTCGAACCGCGCGGCAGAAATATCATTTCCATTTGCCTGGGAACCGCGTGTCACGTGCGGGGCGCCGAACGGGTGCGCGAGAGAATTCACGACTCCCTGGCGATCTGCGACGGTGAAACAACCCCCGATATGCGCTTCACCCTTGAATCGGTGCGCTGTATCGGTTGCTGCAGCCTGGGACCGGTCGTCAAGATCAATGAGGACATGCATGCCAGGATCGAATCGGACAAGATCGGAAACATTCTGGAGCAATACAAATAGAGCGGACATGGGGCACAAACGATGAAAATCCAGTCGATCGCTGATTTAGAACGAATCAGCCGGGACTACGGCCAGAAAATTTATGCGCCCGATGACCTGAAGGTCAATATCGGGATGGCATCCTGCGGTATCGCCGCCGGGGCGCAAGCGGCCTATGAAACGGCCGTCGAAGCATATTCCGGCAAGAACGGCGTTGACATCTGCAAAACCGGGTGCATCGGCTACTGTGAAGTCGAGCCGCTCGTGGAAGTGCTGGCCGCCGGCAAACCCCGCATCATTTATAAAAAGGTCACGGCGGACAAGATAAAAAAGGTCATCGAAGGATACAAGGCCAATGATTTCGACCTGAAGATGATCCTGGGCCAAATGAAGGACCCGCGCAGTGTCCTGGAAAACGACGTGGCCAATCCGCTCGACGGCGTCGAGCCGATCGATGGCATCCCCGTCCTGGAAGGAATTTCTTTTTACGGCGACCAGGTCAAAGTGGCGATGCGAAACTGCGGGTACATCGATCCGGACGTCATCGAAGAGTATATCGCCCGCAAGGGCTATGTCGCATTTCTCAACGCGCTCAAGGAGATGCAGCCGTCCAATATTATCGACGTCATCAAGGCCTCGGGGTTGAGGGGCCGGGGCGGCGGCGGGTTTCCGACCGGAATCAAATGGGCCACCTGCGCCAAGCACAAGGGCGACCGGATGATCATCTGCAACGCCGACGAAGGCGATCCCGGCGCTTACATGGACCGCAGCATTCTGGAAGGCGATCCCCACAGTGTCCTCGAAGGCATGCTGATCGCGGCGGTGGCCATCGGATCACACCAGGGCTTCATCTACGTCAGAAATGAGTATCCCCTGGCGGTCAAGCGCCTGGTGACGGCCATCAAGCAGGCCAAGGACTGCGGCTTGCTGGGCAAAAATATCGCCGGGACCGATTTTTCCTTCGACGTCAAAATATCCACCGGGGCCGGGGCCTTTGTCTGCGGAGAGTCCACGGCCCTGATGGCCTCGCTCGAAGGCAACGTGGGTCGGCCGCGGGCCAAATACGTTCACACGGTCGAAAAAGGCTTTCGCGACCAGCCCTCGAACCTGAACAACGTGGAAACCTATGCGAATGTGCCGGCCATTCTCCTCAAGGGGGCCAAGTGGTACGGCCAAATGGGCACCGAACACAGCAAGGGGACCAAGGTGTTCAGCCTGGTCGGGAAAATCAAAAATACCGGGCTGGTCGAAGTTCCCATGGGGATTTCCCTGCGCGATATCGTGTTCAAAATCGGCGGCGGCGTGCCCAAGAAGAAAAAGTTCAAGGCCGTGCAGACCGGCGGGCCCTCCGGGGGCTGCATTCCGGAACGCTTTCTCGACTTGCCGGTCGACTATCAGAAGCTCACCGAGGTGGGATCCATCATGGGTTCGGGCGGCATGATCGTGATGGACCAGGACACCTGCATGGTTGATGTGGCCCGCTATTTCGTCGATTTTCTCAAAGAGGAATCCTGCGGTCAGTGCAATCCCTGTCGCGAGGGGCTCAAGCAGATGCTGGAGATTTTGACCCGCATCTGCGGCGGCGGCGGCACCGAGTCTGACATTCCCCTGCTGGAGGAATTAGGGGTGATGATGCAGCGCTTTTCCCTGTGCGGGCTGGGGACCTCGGCCGCCAACCCGGTCCTGACGACCCTGCTCTACTTCCGGGACGAATACGAGAAGCACATCCGCGAAAAGAAATGTCCGGCCGGCGTCTGCAAGGCCCTGTACCATTACCAGATCGACGACGACGCCTGCACCGGCTGCCAGGTCTGTTTCCGGAAATGCCCCCAGGACGCGATTTCCGGTGAGAAGAAAAAGCCCCACACCATCGACCAGGAAAAATGCATCAAATGCGGCATTTGTTACGACGCCTGCAAGTTCGATGCGGTCAAGATCCGTTAATACAAGGAAATGCCGACAATGATTACATTCAAGTTGAACGGTCAGACAGTTCAAGGCGAAGACGGCCAATACATTCTTCAGGTGGCCGAGAAGTACGGGGTCGATATCCCGACGCTATGCTACCACAAGGCGCTGGAACCGGCCGGCATGTGCCGCCTGTGCACGGTCGAATTGTTCGACGGCCGCCGAAGCCGCTATGTCACCGCCTGCAACTACCCGATCTGGGAGGGCATGGAAGTTCGCACCGACAGCGACGGCGTCCATCAGGGCCGCAAGCTGATCGTCGAACTGCTGATGGCCCGCTGCCCCGAAGTGCCGCTGCTGCAGAAGCTGGCCAAGAAATACGGCATCGACAAGCCCCGTTTCAAGACCGAGGATGACACCTGCATCCTGTGCGGCTTGTGCACCCGCACCTGCGAGCGCATCGGCGCCAACGCCATCAGCCTGACCGGCCGCGGGGTCGAGATGGAGGTCGGTACACCTTACGCCGACAACACGGATGCCTGCATCGCCTGCGGGGCCTGCGCCTTTGTTTGCCCCACCGGCCACATCAACCTTGACCGGGTCAACCGGCACCACACCCAACTCCAGACCCGGCCGATTGCCTCCGAATACGAAATGGGGCTCAAGGGCCGCAAACCGGTCTACGTTCCCTATGCCCAGGCGGTGCCCAATACGCCGGCCATCGATGACAGCGTGTGCGTTCATTTCAAGACCGGCGGGTGTAAGATCTGTGCCGAATTCTGTGGCGTCAACGCGATCGATCACAGCATGCAGGATGAAATCCTCGAACTCGATGTCGGCGCGATCGTCCTGGCGCCGGGCTTCAAGCCCTTCGACCCGTCCAAATTCGATGCCTACAATTACGCTCGGCACCCCAACGTAATCACCTCGATGGAAATGGAGCGCTACCTGTCGGCCTCCGGTCCCACGGCCGGCCACCTCGTGCGGCCCTCCGATCACAATGAGCCCAAGAAGATCGCCTGGTTCCAGTGCGTCGGCTCCCGCGACCTGAACCGCTGCGACAACGCCTACTGTTCATCGGTGTGCTGCATGTACGCCATCAAGGAAGCCGTCATCGCCAAGGAGCACGGCGGCAGCGACCTGGACTGCGCCATCTTTTTCATGGACATGCGGACCCCCGGCAAGGATTTCGAGCGGTTTTACGACGGCGCCCGCGATAAGCACGGCGTGCGCTTCATCCGCAGCCGCGTGCACACCATCGATCCGGTGACCGGCAGCGGCGACCTCGAGCTGCGCTACGTGACCGAAAGCGGCGAGATGGTGACTGAGACCTTCGACATGGTGGTGCTGTCGATCGGCATGGAGGTCGCGCCCGAAGCGGTGGCCATGGCCCGCAACCTGGGGATCGAGCTGACCGAAGGGCACTTCGCCAAGACCCAAACCTTCGAACCGGTGGCCACCTCCAAGCCGGGGATCTTCGTCTGCGGCGCCTTCCAGGGACCGAAGGACATTCCGCAGTCGGTCGTGGACGCCAGCGCGGCGGCCGGTGCGGCCGGCGAGATTCTGGCATCGGCGCGCTTCAGCGCCACCAAGACCAAGGAAGAGATTCCGGAGACCAACGTCACGGGCGAGCGGCCCCGCATCGGCGTTTTTGTCTGCCGCTGCGGCATCAACATCGCCGGGGTGGTTGATGTTCCGGCCGTCAGGGACTACGCCAAAACGCTGCCCTACGTCGAGTTCGTGGCCGACAACCTCTATTCCTGCTCGCAGGATACCCAGGAGACGATGGCCTCGATCATCAAGCGCGAAAACCTCAACCGGGTGGTGGTGGCGGCCTGCACGCCCAAAACGCACGAACCGCTGTTCCAGGAGACCCTGATCAACGCCGGCCTCAACAAGTACCTGTTCGAGATGTCCAACATCCGCAACCACGATTCCTGGGTTCACAAGAACAACCCGGAACTGGCGACGCGCAAGGCCAAGGACCTGGTGCGCATGGCGGTGGCCAAGGTGGCGTTGATGGAACCGCTCAAAGAGGCCGAACTCGACATCGCGCCGGCCGCCATGGTGCTGGGCGGCGGGGTGGCGGGCATGACGGTCGCGCGCAGCCTGGCCCGCCAGGGTTACGAAACCCACCTGATCGAGAAAAGCGAGCGGCTCGGAGGGCAGGCCCTCAACCTATACCACACCGCGCAGGGCGAAGCGGTTCAGGAAAAACTCGCGAGCCTCATCGACGACGTTCAGAACCAGGAAAACCTGCAAGTGCACCTGAATACGTCCCTGAAAACGGTCGAGGGGTTTGTCGGCAACTTCAAGTCCCTGCTGACCGCCGACGGCCGCGAAGACAGCCTGACCTACGGCGTGGCCGTTCTGGCCACCGGTGCCAGCCCCCTGAAGCCCGATGAGTACGGATATGGCGATGATCCGCGCATCCTGACGAGTCTCGATCTGGACCGCCGGTTCATCGAAAACGATCCGGCGGTCGCAAAACTCGAAACGGCGGTCTTCATCCAGTGCGTCGGGTCGCGCGAACCCCAGCGGCCTTACTGCTCCCGGGTCTGCTGCACCCATTCGGTCGAAAACGCCCTGGAGTTCAAGAGGCGCAACCCGGAGATGCGGGTCTTCATTCTCTACCGCGACCTGCGCACCTACGGCGAACGCGAGTACCTTTACAAAAAGGCCCGTGAAGCCGGCGTCATCTTCATCCGCTTCACGCTCGATCGCAAGCCGAAAGTCAGCCTGACCGAGGAGAAGATTCACGTCGAGGTGATCGACCATGTCCTCGGGCAGCCGGTCGATATCGCGACCGACCTGGTCGTGCTGGCGTCGGCCGTCATTCCGGCCGGCGACGAGAAACTGGCCCAGTTCTTCAAGGTGCCGATGAACGATGACGGCTTTTTCGTGGAGAAACACGCCAAGCTGGGCCCTTCGGAATTCGCCACCGACGGCGTGTTCCTGTGCGGCATGGCCCACTACCCGAAGCCGATCGACGAGTCGGTGGCCCAAGGCCGGGCGGCGGCCTCGCGCGCCCTGACGCTGCTGGCCCAGAAAACGATCCACACCAGTGGCACCGTGGCCAGGACCGATCCGTTCATGTGCAGCCGCTGCGGTGTGTGTGTCGCCATCTGCCCGTATTCGGCGCCCTTTTTCACCGAAACCGGCCCGAACGCCGGCAAGGCCGAGATCAATCCGGTCCTGTGCAAGGGCTGCGGCCTGTGCGTCGCCTCCTGCCGCTCCGGGGCCATTCATTTGAAGGGCTTCGACAACAACCAGATTTTTGCCCAGCTCTTCTCGCTGAGTGAAGAGGTGGGATGAGTATCCATCCATAAACATTTAAAACTTATGGAGTGAACATGTCCGAGTGGGAACCTAAAATCGTCGCCTTTTTGTGCAACTGGTGCAGTTATGGGGCCGCGGACCTGGCCGGCGTCAGCCGCATGGAGTATCCGCCCAACATCCGCGTGATCCGCATTCCCTGCACCGGGCGGATGAGCCCCAAGTTTTTTTTGTCGGCGCTGCGCGAGGGCGCCGACGGCGTGTGGGTGTCCGGGTGACATCCCGGCGAATGCCATTACCTGGAAGGTAATTACTACGCCCGCCGAAAGTTCGCCCTGTTCCAGAACCTGATGGAGCACATGGGGGTCGAGCCCGGAAGAATACAGTTTTCCTGGGTTTCTTCCGCCGAATCGACCAAATTTGTCGATGTGGTCACCAAGGTCACCGCCGCGGTCAAAAAACTGGGACCCAACCGCAACTATGTCAAAACCGAAGCCAAGGTCGCTTAACATGTTTTCTGAATACACGACGAAGATAAAAGAAATATCCAAACGGCTCCTGGAAAACTGCACCGTCGAGATGGTGATCGGTTTCCGCAAGGGCACGGTTCCCATGATGAACGAGCCGTGCTTTGCGAAAACCCCCGCCGAGGTCGACGCGTTCGTGTGGGACGGCAACTGCGGCATCAACCTGGCCAACTATTTGAGCGACCGCAAGGAAAAGATCGGCATCGTCGCCAAGGGCTGCGATTCCCGCAATATCGTCACCCACATCCTGGAAAACAAAATAAAGCGCGAACAGCTCGTGATCATCGGCGTACCCTGCCTGGGGATGATCGACCGCCGCAAAGTCGCGGCCGCTTTCGGCGGGGAAGTCGACGAGGTCAGGGAGGAGAACGGCCGCGTGGTCGTGGTGGGCGGCGGCTCCGAGAAAGTCTTCGAGCGTGGTGAGGTCCTGCAGGAAAACTGTGCGATCTGCATCCAGCGCAACCCGGTCATCTACGACGAGCTGATCGCCGAACCGGTGGCCGAACAAACGGACGTGGACCGTTACGCCGACGTGCGCCGCATAGAAGCCATGGCGCCGGAAGACAAGTGGAAATTCTTCGAAGATATTCTGGCGCCCTGCATCCGCTGCTATGCCTGCCGCAATGCCTGCCCGCTGTGCTACTGCCCGGTATGTTTCGTGGACGAAAACCGCCCGCAGTGGGTCGGCAAAAGCCAGGACCCGGTGGACGTGCGCACCTTTCACTTTCTGCGCGCCTATCACTGCGCCGGCCGCTGCACGGATTGCGGCGCCTGCGAGCGCGCCTGCCCGGTGGGGATCCCGGTGAGGCAGTTCACCAAGAAGCTCGAAAAAGACGCCCGCGACCTCTTCGACTGGCAGGCCGGGATGACGCTGGAAAAGCGGCCGGTGCTCGATTTTTACAAAGCCAACGATCCGGATGAGTTCATAAAATAAT
>JBAPWQ010000560.1:0-1888 GCA_049283795.1 Desulfobacterales bacterium
ATCGAGGAGGCCCGCGCGCACGGGGACCTTTCGGAAAATGCCGAGTTTGCGGCGGCCAAGGACCGCCAGAGTTTTCTCGAAGGCCGGATTGCCGAACTGGAATACAAAGTGGCCAATGCCGAAATTATCGATATCCGCAATCTGTCGAAGGATAAGGCGGTTTTCGGCAGCCGGGTCGTGCTGGAAAACACCGACACCGGTGAAGACGTCGAATACCAGCTGGTCGGTCCGGACGAGTCGAACGTCGAGGCCGGCCGGATTTCGACCTCCTCGCCGCTGGGAAGCGCCATCATCGGCAAGAAGCCCGGTGACGAACTGACGATCCAGGTTCCGGGGGGCAAGCGCACGTACGAACTGGTTGATATTCTGTAGATGAACCGCCGTCGAGGCGGAACCGGTTTTGCCGCCCGCCGGCCCGTTGAACCCGGCCGGACGGATGAACCTAAAATGGAGGTGTCACTGTGGCGAGAATCACCGTCGAGGATTGCCTGAAGAATGTATCGAACCGATTCCTGCTGGTCAACATGGTGGCCAAGCGGGTCAGGCAGATACGCGAAGGATCGGAATACCTGGTCAGCGCCCCGAAGAACGAGGACATCGTCGTTTCCCAGCGGGAAATAGCGGCCGGAAAGATCAGACTGACGCCGGTCACCCCGCAGCTGCCGGAAACTGAGGAGGCCGCGGCGCTGCCCGATGCTGAAATAGACGAGCCCCTCCAGGACATCAGCGACACCGCGGCCGACGAATAGGTCTTGCCGTCCCCCAGCCCCACATACCGAAAAATTAACCGCCTGCTCGGCAAGGCCATTCACCGCCACGACATGTTGGTCGATGGCGATCGCATTATAGTCGGCCTCTCCGGCGGTAAAGACAGCCTGGCGCTGATGTGGTTTCTGAACGAACGCCTGCGGCGGGTCCGGATCGACTACGAGCTGCTGGCCGTCTATCTCGACCCTGGTTTCGAAGATGGATTCGGCGATCTGCTGGAATGCTATTGCCGCCGGGCCGGATATCGGTTAAGGGTGGAGCGGACCGATTTCGGCCTGCGGGCTCACAGCGACGAAAACCGTGAAAATCCCTGTTTTCTGTGTGCCTGGAACCGGCGCAAGCGCCTGTTTGAGATTGCCGCCGAACTCGACTGCCGCAAGCTGGCATTGGGGCACAACAAGGACGATATCATCGAAACCCTGTTCATGAACATGTGCTACGCCGGCGAGATCAGCACGATGGTGCCCTCCCAGCCCCTTTTCGAGGGACGCTTCACGGTGATTCGCCCGCTGGCCTATGTGGATGAGGGCCTCATCCGACGATTTGCCGCGGAGCAGGCGTTCCCGGACTTCGTCAACACCTGCCCGAGTGCCGCCGTTTCTAAACGCCGGGTCGTCAAAGACCTGTTGCAGCGGCTCTACACGAGTAACGACAAGATAAAAGGGAATATCTTCCGGTCGCTGAGCCATGTCCGGCCGGAATATTTGTTCACCTGACCCACTGCAGCGACAGCGCTTCCGGTCGATGGCGAAACGGGAGAATCCGCAAGCATATGCGAGATGTTCAGAACGAACGCGACCACCGCAACATTCCGATCGACAAGGTCGGGATCAAGAACCTGAAATACCCGATCACGGTCCTGGACCGCAAAAACGGCTTTCAGAACACGGTGGCGTCCATCAACATGTACGTCGACCTGCCCCACAAGAACAAGGGCACGCACATGAGCCGTTTCGTCGAGATTCTGCACCTGTTCCGGCCCGAGGTGTCCTTGAAGCGCATCTCCGAAGTGCTGCAGCAGATGAAGGAACACCTCAATGCCGCTTCGGCCCACATCGAAGTGACCTTTCCCTACTTTATCGAAAAAAAAGCGCCCGTGAGTTCGGCGCCGGGATTGATG
>JBAPWQ010000561.1:0-15422 GCA_049283795.1 Desulfobacterales bacterium
TAATACATCATAAAAGTGCGAACAATTGAGGAGGTGGTGTTTTAAAATTGCTCGCTTTTGTGGGAAAATGACCACAACCACAAACAACCGGGCGGCGTCCACATAGCGTCGACAACCAGGAGGGGGATTTATGAAAAGAAGTCTAAAAACAGCAGCAATTTTCGCGGTAATTTTTTTGTTCATGACGAACCTGGCGCTGGCCCAGGATAAAAAGACAAAGTCGGAGCGGCAGAAATTCGGCGCTGACGACAGAATTGAAGCGGTGAAAGATCTCAAGGTCACGACCAGCGACAAAAAACACCGTTGGAAGATGGTGCTTCCCTGGTCCAAGGGCTTGCTGTTCTACGACATGGCGGTCCATTTCTGTGACACCGTCCGGCTGGCCTCCGGCGGGCGACTCGACATTAAGGCCTATTCGGCCGGCGAACTCGTCCCCGCCATGGAAATTTTCGACGCTGTCAGCAAGGGCTCCTTCGATGCCGGTCACGACTGGCCCGGTTATTGGAAGGGCAAGAACGAGGCCTTTATCGCCTTCGCTTCGGTTCCCTACGGGCTGGATGCCGAACTCTACAACATTTGGCTCTATGAAAGAGGTGGCCTGAAAGAGATGCAGGACCTCTATGGCCAGTACAATCTTTTCGCCCTACCCGGTGGCCAGGCGGGGCAGGAGATGGGACTGAACTCCAGCAAAAAAGCATCCAGAATGGAAGATTTCAAGGGGATGAAGGTCAGAACCTGGGGCTGGTACCTCGACATTCTGAACGAACTCGGTGCCTCCGGTGTTGCCACGCCGGGCGGCGAGGTCTATCTTTCACTGCAGACCGGCGTCCTGGATGCGGCCGAGTTCTCTTCACCGGCGGTTAACTGGCCAATGGGTTTTGACGAAGTAACAAAATACATCATCCAACCCGGCGTGCATCAGCCCGCCTGCCAATTCGCCTTCTTCTTCAACCAGAAGTCCTACGACGCACTGGCAGACGATCTGAAATGGATCCTCGACACGGCCGCCAAGGAGACCCAACTCTGGAGTTACAGCTGGCTCAACAACCTCAATGCCGAGGCCATCCGCCGCTTCGAGGAAAATTCCGAAATCGTGATGATGGATGAGAGTGCCATCGTGGATTTCGCCAAGACGACGCAGGCCTATCTCGAAAAAGTGAAGGAAAGATGCCCGGACTGCAAGCGATTGTTGGAGTCCCAGGAAGCGCTGAAGAAAGATTTTGCCGACTGGCGTTCCGCCAGAGCCGGTGTTACGCCGTGGCCGCTCGATGAGGTGGTGAAGGGAAAACTGCACGAATAGAAAATGTCTTAAACAACTGGCGAACCTGCAAACCTAAACCGGCTGGATTGCTCTTGTGGGGCCGATCCAGCCGGAAATCACCAACCTTTTTTTAAAACGCCCTGAACGCGTCAGGGGTCTTTCGCTTCAGCTTCCGCTAAGCGGTTTGGGTGGATTTGGGACTGGGCATGCACGGCAGATAGAGGAGGGGCCTATGAAGCGGCTCACGCAAATAATCGACAAAATTGTCCAACGGCAGGGGGAAGTATCGTCTCTGCTGATGGTGGTCCTAGTAGTGTTGGTGTGCTACGAAGTCGTCAGGCGTTATTTTTTCAACGCTCCGACGATCTGGGGGCTGGAACTTACAACCTTTATCTTCGGTGTACACTTCGTCATGGGGTACAGCTACACCGAACTGTTCGACGGCCATGTGAGGGTCGACATCTTCAGCAGCAAATTTCCCCGGAAAATACAAGACATCCTGTACATCGTTCTGACACTTTTCATAACGCTCCCACTGGTGGCCTTGCTTGGAATCTGGGCTTGGGACAATGCAATCATTTCCACCGGTATCCTGGAGGACCTTTCATCGGCCTGGGCGCCGCCGATCTGGCCGGTGAAGCTGTTGATGGCCCTCGGGTTTACCTTTCTTTTTCTTCAAGTTCTCTCCAATCTGATCAAACGCTTTTTAACCTTCGGTCAAACGGAAGCTGTTCGTTAAGAGGATGCCATGTCCCCGGAATTTCTGACCATTGGAATGTTTGCAACCCTTATTTTATTCATCGTCCTCGGGCTCCCCTTGGCGTATTCGCTGGCCGGGACCGCGGTGATCTTCGGCTTGATCGAAAACGGTTTCAACGTCGACGGTCTTCTGGGATTTTTTATCAACAATGCCTGGGGCACCATGAACAATTTCGTGCTCGTGGCGGTCCCCTTGTTCATTCTGATGGCACAACTGATGGATCGCGCAAAAATATCAGACGCCCTGTTCGATGCCCTCTATGTGGTCATGGGCAGTATAAAAGGCGGTCTCGGACTGGCGGTGATCTTCGTCTGCGTTATCCTGGCCGCCACCACGGGGGTCGTGGGGGCTTCGGTCGTCGGCATGACCCTTCTGGCCGTCCCGAAACTCCTCGAAAAGGGGTACAATAAGCAGATGGCTGCCGGCCTGATCTGTTCAGGCGGCACTCTCGGCATCCTGATTCCGCCGAGTATTATGCTCGTGGTCTACGGGGGCTTGACCGGTCTCAAGGAAACGTCGGTCGGCGCCCTTTTCGCGGCCGCCATCCTGCCGGGACTGCTGCTGGCATTTTTATACCTGGCCTATGTGTTCATCATTTGCCAGCTAAAGCCAGGCTTCGGTCCCCCCATCAGCAAACAAGAGGCCGCCGGCTATTCGACCCGGCAAATGATGTGGATGGTGTTAAAATCCATGGTCCCTCCGCTCATTCTGATCTTCGCGGTCATGGGCACCATCCTTGGCGGTGTCGCGACGCCTTCCGAGGCTGCCGGGGTAGGCGTTTTAGGTGCGGCCCTCCTGGCCATCGCCCGTGGTAATTTTAATTGGACGGTCGTCTTCGAGTCCAGCAAGGCGACGCTCCGGACCAGCTCCATGGTCATGATCCTTGTGCTTTTCGGTAATCTTTTCAGTGCCACCTTTCTCTTTGTCGGCGGAGGTGATGTCATCACCGACCTGCTCATCGGCGGCGATCTTCAGCCCGCAATGGTTTTGTTCATCATGCTCACGGCCATCTTTCTGCTGGGCATGTTCATCGACTGGGTGGCCATCCTCCTCGTCTGCCTCCCGGTTTTCATGCCTGTCTGCCTGGAGCTTGGATTCAATCCCTTGTGGTTCTCGATGCTCATCTGCATTGTGCTACAAACCTCATTTCTGACACCGCCCTTCGGCTATGCGCTTTTCTATTTTGCCGGGGCCGCGCCCGCAGGCAGATACCAGATGATGGACATTTACAAAGGGGTGCTGCCGTTCATCGCTCTGCAAGCTATCGGCGTTGTGATCTGCATCTTTTTTCCATCTATTATTACCTATATTCCGAGCTTTATTTTCAAGTAAATTTTACACCCAGGCGTCGCGTTCCCTGCGTACATAGTTGTCGACGTCAATGCAGATTTTTCTTGATGTCCACAAAAAGATGTGCGCATCAGAGGGACTTGACGCGGGTTTTTAAACGCACAGGCCGCCCTTGACCGGTCCATGAAACCCTGAATGTCAGAGGGATACAGTCAATTATTTCGGCCATCCCCGCCTCACAGTCTTTTTCGATAATGACGTCTTCAGGAGGATGCTCCCCATGACACCAGCACCGCTTTCAGCAGCAGACCTTCTCGCACGCTTCAAACAAAAAGCCGAATCGGTATCCGCCGTCGTAATGACCGTGAAGACCACCCGCAAGGCTTTGGAGTACGCCGTGGATCTCTGCACCCGCAAAGAGGCCTGCCAGTTGTTGATGTCCGGATGCGACGATTTCCTGTCTGCGGATGCCGAAGCGCTGTGCGATCTAAAGCAGGAGAAAATTATCGCCGCCCCTGCCTTACGACCGGATCAGGCCGAACTACTCGGAGAATTGTGTGCGGCCAGAGGCCTCCGTTTGGTAACTGATGGGCTGCGCAACCATTTGGCCGGAATCGACATCGGCCTGACATTCATCGACTACGGCATCGCCGAAACCGGCACCCTGGTGCTCGATTCGCGCAGCGAAGACGTCCGGCTGTCCACGATGGTCAGCGAGATCCACATCGGCATCCTGCCCAAATCTAAAATAAGATCGCGAGCGGAGGATCTCGAAAGCGAACTGCGGGAAATTATAAAAACGGCTCCCGGTTACCTGGCCTTTATCACCGGGGCCAGTCGCACGGCCGACATCGAAAGGGTTCTGGCCCTGGGGGTCCACGGCCCGCTGGAACTTCATATACTGCTCCTGGAGGACAACTGATGCAGGAAGCCCGCAATCTGAAAGACTATAAAAAGGAAGTCGACGATGCGCTTCAGAACACCTTTCTGCGCAGCGCCATGGACAAGTTCGCGGTCGCCTACCGTTCGGGCCGGGCCAACGCCTTTGCCGGCATGGACGTAGAGGGCCTGGTGGCGGAGATCGCCGCCGCCAAGGATGCGGCGCTGGCGCAGATGGATGCGCTTTTCGAAGAATTCAAAATAAATGCGTCGAAGGCGGGCGTTCACGTCCACCTGGCCCGGACGGCCGCCGAAGCCAATGCGGTCATCGCCCGCATCGCCCGCGACAACCAGGTTAAAAAAATCGTCAAGTCCAAGTCGATGACCGCCGAGGAGACCCTTTTGAATCACGATCTGGAAGCCGAGGGATTCGAGGTCACCGAAACCGATCTGGGCGAATGGATCATTCAATTACGCGGCGAGGGGCCATCCCACATGGTGATGCCGGCCATTCACCTGTCGCGCCACCAGGTGGCGGACCTGTTCACCGAGGTCACCGGTCACAAGCAGGAATCAGAAATCGAACGCCTGGTCAAAGTCGCCCGCCGGGAACTGCGCCAAAAATACGTCGAGGCCGACATGGGGATTTCTGGTGCCAATTTCGCCCTGGCGGACACCGGCACCATCGGCCTGACCACAAACGAGGGCAACGCGCGCCTGGTGACTACCCTGCCGCGCGTCCATGTGGCGCTGATCGGCCTGGACAAACTATTGCCGAGCCTGCGCGAGGCCCTGCTGATCAACCGCGTGCTGCCGCGCAACGCCACCGGCCAGGGCATCACGTCCTACGTCACCTGGATCACGGGTCCCAATGCCTGCGGGTCCGCGCCGTCCGGCAAAAAGGTGATTCACATCGTTTTCCTCGACAACGGCCGGCGGGCTTTGGCCAAAGACCCGGTCTTTTCCCAGGTGCTTCGCTGCGTGCGCTGCGGCGCCTGCGCCAACGTCTGCCCGGTCTACCGCATGGTGGGCGGCCACCGTTACGGTCACATTTACATCGGTGCCATCGGGCTGATCGTGACCTATTTTTTTCACGGACGCGACAAGGCCCGCAATCTGGTACAGAACTGCATCAACTGCGGGGCCTGCAAAGCCGTCTGCGCCGCCGGCATCGACCTGCCGCACCTGATCAAGGAGATCCACACCGTCATCCAGGACGAAGAAGGCCATCCGCTGACCAGCCTGCTGCTGGCCAAGGTGCTGCGCAGCCGCAAGCTCTTCCACTCCCTGCTGCGGTCGGCGCAGGTGGCCCAGCGGCCGGTGACGGACGAAACCCAGTATCTGCGCCACCTGCCGTTCATCTTCGCCCGGGAGCACAATTTCAGGGCCCTGCCGGCCATCGCCGAAAAGCCCTTCCGCGATCGCTGGGAACAGATTAAGCCGATTGTTGACGCTCCCCGGAGCCGCGTGGCGATCTTCGCCGGCTGCCTGCAGGATTTCGTCTACCCCGAACAGCTGGAAGCCGCCCTGAAGCTCCTCGCGAATACCGGAGTGGCCGTCGACTTTCCCATGGAACAGTCCTGCTGCGGCCTGCCGGTGGTCATGATGGGGGAAAAGCAGGCCGCGCGGGATGTGGCCCGCCTGAATATTCAGGCCTTTATGAGCGGCAGCTACGATGCCATCGTCACCCTGTGCGCTTCCTGCGCCTCACACCTCAAAGTCGGATACCTGAAACTCTTCGCCGATGATCCCGTCATGGCGGAAAAAGCGCGGCAATTTTCGGACAAGGTCCATCCTTTCAGCGCCTTTGCCAACGACGTGCTCAACATGACCGCGGACTCTTTCGAGCCACACGGCACCAAAGTTACGTACCATGCGCCCTGCCACCTCTGCCGGGGCCTCGGCGTAAGAGAGGCCCCACATGCCCTGATCGAAAAGGGCGGGATGCGGTTTCTGCCGGCTGAAGAGGAAGAGACCTGCTGCGGGTTCGGCGGGACGTATTCGGGTAAATTCCCGCAGATATCGGCCGAAATCCTGGCGCGCAAGCTGGATGATGTCGAAAAGACCGGGGCCACGGTCCTGGTGACCGAGTGTCCCGGCTGCATCATGCAGCTGCGCGGCGGGGCCAGAAAACGCGGCGGCCGGATAAAAGTCAAACACCTGGCCGAGGCGCTGGCGGAGAACAAACGGCAAGACATCACCCCCTAACCGGTGCAGATGCCCTGTTTCATCGGGGCACTGTTCGGTTTCCGATCCGGTAGGGGCGCACCTGGGTGTGCGCCCTTCTGTTGGTGCACCATTCGTCTGTGGTGCGCCCGAGGTATTTGTGCCTGATAAAGGGCAGACACGCCGGTCTGCCGCTACAGTTATTATGCTGTGACGATGTCGGGGAAACGATTGGGCATCGCGCCGAGGCTTCCTCGCATGCGCCGCCCAAGCGGTTTGGCAGACGTGTCAACTCTTTGGTCACGCCGCAGGCGGGATTGACGCCGACGTGTCCCGTAGCCGGCGCTGAATTGCGGGAAAGATGCCGTTTCTGAACGGATACTGGGAGCCGCCATGCAAGACCTCACCGCCGATCAAATCAAGTCCCTGTCTTTTATCGTTTCCCCCGACCGGTTTTCCACCGGCCCGTCCAATCGCGAACTGCACCGGCGCGACATCTCCCCGCACCGGGGCCGGCTGCCGGCAGCCGTCATCTGGCCGGCGACCACCGCCGAGGTCGCTGAAATCCTGGCCTGGTCTTATGAAAATCACGTACCGGTCACCCCCTGGGGCGCCGGCACCAGCACGGAAGGCAATCCCGTGCCCACTCGCGGCGGCCTGGTGGTGGACGCCAGCCGGATGGATCGCATTCTGGATATCAGGCCTCAGGACCTGCAGGCCGATGTGCAACCGGGCGTCCTGCGCAAAGAACTCAACCGGCAGGCCGGCCGCCACGGCCTCTTTTTCCCGCCGGACCCCGGCGCCGACGCCACGATCGGCGGCATGATCGCCAACAACGCCTCGGGCGTGCAAACGGTCAAGTACGGCGCCACCAGAGATTACGTGATGCGGCTGACGGTAGTGCTGCCCGGCGGGACCGTCATCCACACCGGCTGCAAGGCGCCGAAATCCTCCTCCGGCTACGACCTGACACGCCTGTTCGTGGGCTCGGAGGGCACCCTTGGCATCGTCACCGAAGCTACCCTGAAGCTGACCGGCCTCCCGGCCTACCACCTGGCGGCGACCGTCACCTTCGATCGCCTGGAAGAGGCATCCGAGGCCGTGGCGCTCCTGATCGGCTCCGGACTCGGGCCGGCGGCCTTGGAATTGCTGCCGCCACCGTTGATCCAGCTCATGAACCGCGAAAAAAGGCTCGGGCTGACCGAGACCCCGACGCTTTTCTGCGAATTCCACGGCATCAGCCGTGCCATGTTGTCCGATATTGCGAAACTGGCCGAGGACCTCTGCCGGGACTGCGGCGCTACTGGTTTCAAATCCGGTGTCGATGAACGCCAGCGCACCGAGCTGTGGCGCGCGCGCCATGAGGCCTGGGAAACGATTCACCGGGCGCACCCGGGCAAGGACACCCTGATCGTCGATGCGGCGGTGCCGATTTCGGCCTACCCACAGATGGTCGTTTTTTCGCAACGTCTCGTCGATCAGGAACAGGCCGTGGGGTATGTCTTCGGGCATGCCGGCGACGGCAACCTGCACGTGGTGCTGGTCGGGGATCCCACGGACAAAAAAGAGTGGGCCGCGCTCGAAGAAATCAATCGCCTCATCGTCACACGCGCGGTGGAAGTCGGCGGCACCTGCACCGGCGAGCACGGCGTCGGCATCGGCAAGCGCAAATTCATGCCGTTGGAGCACGGCGAGAGCTACGAGCTGATGCGGAAAATAAAGGACCTTGTCGATCCCAAGGGGCTTATGAATCCCGACAAGATATTCTAATGATGGGAATCGAGGATACATTGCCGAAAGGGGAGGAATGATATGCGGGTAGCATTTATCGGCCTGGGGACCATGGGGGCCCCGATGGCGCTCAACATACTTAAAGCGGGCCATGCGCTCACCGTTCACAACCGCAGCCGTGAAAAGGAAGCACCGATTGTAAAAGCCGGCGCCGCACCGGCGGCATCACCGGCCGAGGCGGCCAGGGGCGTCGAGGTGGTCATTACCTGTGTCAGCGATACCCCGGACGTGGAAGAGATCATTCTGGGAGAAACCGGTGTCATTCATGGCGCGGCGCCGGGAACCATCGTCGTGGACATGTCGACTGTCAGCCCCGCCGCCACCCGCCGCACTGCCGCCCGCCTGGGCGACAAGGGGGTCGGCATGCTGGACGCGCCGGTGTCCGGAGGTTCCGAAGGCGCCCAAAAAGGCACGTTGTCGATCATGGTGGGGGGTGAAGACGCCGACCTTGCTAAAGTGCGGCCGGTCCTGGAGACCATGGGCCGGACCATCACCCACGTGGGCCCGATCGGGTCCGGCCAGCTGACCAAGGCCATCAACCAGATCGTGGTGGCCGGGACCTACTGGGGTGTCGCCGAGGGCATCGCCCTCGGCCTGAAGGCCGGCCTGGACATGGGCAAGGTCGTCCAGGCCGTGGGCGGCGGCGCCGCCGGTTCCTGGGCGATGGTCAACCGCTCCGGCAACATGATCGAAAATTCCTATCCGCTGGGGTTCAAGCTGCGTCTCCACCGCAAGGACCTCGACATCGCGTTGGAGGTGGCCCGTGAACTGGGCGTGACCCTGCCGGTGACAGCCTATGTCGAGCAGGCCGAAACCGGCCTGATCGCCCGCGGCCACGGCGACGAGGACATTTCGGTCATCGCCCGAAGCATCAGGGAGGCCTCTGGAATCGACTGATCGCTGTCGCTTAATAAATTTTCACCCCGCAACGAATCGGTGCGGGGTGAGAATTAATCGGATGAAGAAGAAGTCGGCCAGATAAATGGCCGGATGTGGGAAGAAGTCGATAAGCGCAAGGCCGATGGCAGGCATCAGTAGGTCAGCACCATACCCCCGTCGAAAAGAAGATCGCCGCCGACGAGGTAACGCGCGTGGCGCGAAAACCCGAAAACAAAAAGGTTGCCGACGTCAATCGGCGACATCAGTTCCTTCACACGCGATCTTCCCAGCATGACATCCGTGACGACTTCCTCGGGCGTGATGCCACGCTGCTTGGCCTGGGCGGGAATCTGGTTGAGCGCCAACGGTGTTTTGACGAAACCGGTGCTGACGGAGAAGGAGCGCACCTTCCCCGCGCCCTCGGCTGAAATCGATTGGCTCAAGGCCCGCAGGCCGAACTTGGTGATGTTGTACACCGGCTTGTTGAGGGTGCACAGATGAGCGTGAATTGAGCCGATATTGCCGATGGCACCGCAGCCGTCCGCACTTTTTTTCATGTGCGGAATGGTCAGCTTGGACAGATAAAACGGGGCCCGCAGCATGATCCGTTGCATGAGATCGTATTTTTCCATGGGAAAGTTCTCGATCGAATCGATGTGCTGAATGCCGGCGATGTTGGCCAGGTACTTGATCGTGCCCAGTTTGGCGGTTTCGGCGACGGCATGCTCTATGTCGCCGTCTTTGGTCAAATCGGTTTTGATAAAGATCATCTGGCCCCCCATGTCCCGGGCCAGCGTTTGGGTTTTCTTGCCTTCCTCCTCGTTTATATCAAGTCCCACGGTCATAAGTTTATTGGCAGCGGCGGCCACCGCGGTCGCCCGGCCGATGCCCGAACCGGCTCCGGTGACGATGCACACATGATCGGCGGTGAAATTCTCGTCATTCAGGATCAAGATATCTTTTTTCTGGATGGCCGGCTCCCTGATTTCCATTTGTACCTCCCTCTGTAGTTGCTTCTAAAAGACTTCCAGATAAAGATCTTGGTCGTTGGCGTGTGAACTATACACTCGCCGCCCTCTATCCTTGCCAAACATCTTTACCATACAGTCTATATGATATCGGATTAACGGGTATTCTTGCGGTGTAATGCAAATTGCAGACCAACACAATGGGAACATGCGGGAGATTGAACGGAAACCTGATCGTGGATATTCAGGTGCGCAGTGCAAGACGACGGAGCCGGCTCCCGACAATTTTCTCGACTCTCGGCGTCATTTTGTGTATACGACGATAAGTATCTATTTGTCTACATATCGACGGTTTGATACACATTTAGTTGGCCGCACACAAAAATACCATATACACACGGCATAATATTCCAGAATGAAAAACAACACCCGCCCGACGTCTGAAGCAGCGTTCTTGGAAAAGAGGCTGGCCATTTTCGAGCTGATCTTCGAGAGCATTCACAACGGGATTATGGTGACGGATGCCGAAGGCTTTATCACCCATTTCAACAAGCCTTACGGCCGATTTCTCGGCCTCGACCCCGAGGCACAAATCGGCAGGCACTGCACCGAAGTGATCGAAAACACGCGCATGCATATCGTCGCAAAAACCGGCAAGCCCGAAATCAATCAAGCCCACCGGATCAAAGGACAGAACATGGTGGTCCAGCGGATTCCCATCCTGAAGGATGGCAAAGTCATCGCCGTCTTCGGCCAGGTCATGTTCAAGGATGTCAAAGATGTCGGTAAATTAGCCCGGAAACTGTCGCTGCTGGAATCCAAAGTCAAGCTCTACGAGGAAGAATTGATGACACTGCGCTCGACGCGCTATACCATCGACAGCATCATCGGCCGCAGCCGGGCGATAAACGCCTTGAAAGAGGAAGCACTCAGGGCCGCGACCAATCAATTCCCGGTGCTCGTTACCGGAGAAAGCGGCACCGGCAAAGAGCTGTTCGCGCAGGGTATCCATCATGCCGGTTCGCGCAAACCCCACGCGTTTGTAAGAATAAACTGCGCCGCCATTCCCAGGGATCTCCTCGAATCGGAACTGTTCGGATACGAATCGGGGGCCTTTACCGGAGCCCGGGCCGGCGGCAAACCGGGAAAATTCGAACTGGCCCGCAACGGGACCGTTTTCCTGGATGAGATCGGCGACATGCCGCTCGAGATGCAGCCCAAGCTGTTACGGGTGCTGGAAGACAAGGAGTTCGAAAGGATCGGCGGCAACACAATGATTCGATCTGACTTCCGGCTGGTTGCCGCAACCAATCAGGATTTGGACAAGATGGTTGCCACGGGCCTTTTCCGCAAGGACCTGTTCTACCGGCTCAACGTCGTTTCGCTTCATATTCCGCCCTTGCGGGAACGCCGGCGCGACATCATACTCATTGCCCGCCACCTCCTGAAAAATCTGGCGGAAGAAGCGACTCTGCCCGACACCACTCTGGCCAGGGAAACCGAGCTTCTCTTGAAGGGCTATGACTGGCCGGGGAATGTCCGCGAATTATCGAATGTGCTGGAGCGTGCCCTTTCCGCCCTGGATGGGCAAACCATCGAGCCGGATCATTTGCCTTTTTACATTACGCGCGCCGCGGAGGGGTCGAAAAAAACGGAACATGCGTCAATCAGAGAGGTACAGGCGCGGGTCGAAAAAACGGCCATCCAGCGGGCGCTCGCGGAAGCCGGTTATAAAAAGACCCGGGCGGCGGATATGCTCGGCATCCACCGCACCCTGCTTTACAAGAAAATGAAAAAGCACGGCATCGCGCTGCAGCCGACGTGAATGGCGCGCAGGGGTGTCGATCTTTATCTCGAAGCCTATAGATAACCTCTGGTATGCTTGACCGGACCACCGCCGGAAGAATCTGGAGCCGGGCTGCGGGGACACGTGATACCGGTGATGATATCCCGGCTGAAATCAAAGAGTGTCGCCGAAGATAGGCCTGAATGAATGTCTACCACGGATTTCTCCGTCACGCTTCCTATCGCGGCCGCAGTGATGCCGCGTTCGGAGAATAAGGAGAAAACCCGCTCGATATTTTCCGGCGGAACCGCGAGGATAAATCCGAAGCTTTGAAAACACCGCAGCCACTGCTCGAGGGTCAGGGAATTCGGGCATTGGATCGCATCGAGATCGATATCCGCACCTTTACCCGAATTTTCGAGCATAATGGCAGCGGTTCCAAGAATCCCCGCATTGCTGACATCTTTGGCCGCAAAGGCCGATTCGGACTCGGCGACCAGCGGAAGGGCCTCCAACCGGTGGCGCAACGCTTCGGGGCTTTTCCCGGAGTTGGCGTCCCAGCTGACGACGGAGCGGCAGCCGGCCCGGCCATCGAGATCAACCGCCAGCACCAGCCGGTCACCGGCTGCCGCCAAATGGCTGCGGAGCAGTTTCCTGGCGCGCCCGATGATGGTTACGCTCAAGGCCGGGCAGTCGACCGGTGCATCTGGATGCAAGTGCCCGCCCAGCATGGGGACTTGGAGCTTGCGGCACCCTTTTTCGATGCCCTCGACGATCAGGCGGCGCTGCGAGTCGTCGCCGCTGGCCAGCACATTGACCATGCCGATGGGCCTGCCGCCCATGGCGTAGATGTCATTGACAGTTACCATGACCGAAGCTTTACCGGCGGCAAACGGCTCGTTGATCAAGAGGCCGGTCATCATCCCGTCGGCCGCGATCAGCAGGTATTCGTCCCCCCAGGGAATGATGGCGGCATCGTCGCCGTAATTCGGAAGTTGATCGCCGTAACGAAGCGTTTGGCGCAACAGATCGACCACCGGCCGGATCGGTTGTTTACGCAGAAGGCCGGGATAGGTGCGAATTTTTTTGACAATGTCTTTCAATTGAGCGTGCATACCTGCGCCTCTTTGGTCATCTCATCCTCCGACAGTCGGATATTGCCCGCCGGTGACTCGATGCTCGGCCCATCATTGTCGAAATCTTCGGGCACCCGGCTCAAATCGGCCAGCATCATTTGATGGGGGCATCCACAGTAGGGGGTCACGGGACCACAGGCCACCCAGCCGAGTTTCCGGAAAAACGCAACGTTTTTTTCCTGGATATACGCCGAAAACACCCGGCACCCTCTTTTTTTCACCTGTCGCATGGCTTCTCGCACCAGTCCTGCCCCCACCCGAAAGTCTCGAAAATCCGGGTGAACCGCCAACCGGCCGCCGACCCACTGCCGGCGGCCTTGAAAAGTGTCTGGAAATACTCGTACGGTGCCGATGACACAGTCTTGTTTTCTGGCCACCAGGAGAATACCGGACCGATCGTGTTCATCCTGGTCCGATCGGTCGAAAAGTCCCTGCTCTTCGACAAACACCGCATGACGGATGGCGAGGGCCTGAGATCGTTCGTCGGCGGTGCGCGCGCGGTGATAAAAAATTTCACTGAACGGTCTTTCGTAGAGTCCAAGGGCCGAACAGGCCCCGCATCGCACACATCCGGCGCGGCTGAGTTTCGCCGAAAGCCCTTTTCGGCGCAGTATGTTCGCCACGGCCGAGTAAATTCGCGACATCAAGGCCGGCTCCGGCGGTCGGTGGTTTTGAAGCCCGGACCCGGGAATCGGCCTGAGCGGCACTACAAAAGGGTAGACTCCCAGATCGGCCAGCCATTCACTGCCGGAGACAATAGTGTCCGGTGGCTCTCCGAGGCCCGCGATCAGGAAACTGCTCACCTGGTTCGGACCAAAAAGGGCGACCGCTCGTTGCCAGGCCCTTTCGTAGCCCGCAAGACCGATGGCGGCTTTGGCCGGGGCGACCCGTTCGAGGGTCGGCCTGTGGAAGGCTTCGATATGAATGCCAACCGTGTCCACCCCGGCGGCTTTCAAGTGATCCATCAGGCCGAGATCATCAGGCGGCATAAACTGGACGTGAACCGGCAGCGCCACCACGGCCTTGATGGCAGCCGTGCATTGGGCCAGATATAAAATTTCCGAGCCGGGCGGGTTCCCCGTGCCGGAAGTCAGCACCACGTGCGCGACGCCGTCGGTTGACGCGGCTGCACGGGCGACTTCAGCCAGTTGGCCGGGAGTCTTGCGCGCGATGGTTGCATTCTTTTCAAGGGAAACCTGGGTGGCACAGAATGCACAGCGCCGATCGTTTTTCCAGTTGACGCATGTTTGCAGAACGGTGGTCGCCAGACAGTCGCTGCCGTGCAGCAGGGCGATTTTTTTATAGGGCACCTTCTCCGAATCGGCTCGGTCGTAGAACCGGGGGACCGGCACCACGGAGATGGACGCCAGCGGTCGGTCGTTTTTAAGGAGCCGGTAGCGGCCGGTCCCCTCCTCGAACAGGGTAAAGGGAGAGTCCGCCGTGTAGGCGGCAGAGATGGGAACGTTCACGGGCACACCTCCGACCAGAAAAGACCGGCCCTCAGCGGGTCCGGCGCCCCCTGACCGTCCCAGGATCACGTCCGGCACGCGGATGCCCCGGCTCTGAAGTTCCGTAATGAGGTTTCGCATGATCATAGGATACGTTAAAAAAACAGGCTCCGCGCCGACTTCCGGGTTGGAGCCTGTCATCATGGCCTTCAGCCATAGAGGAGGGAACATTTCGGTCGATGCCGTTGTTATTCCTATTTTTTCTCGACCGGCATGGATGAAATCGTCCCGTCCCAGGTGTCTACTTTGCCACAATCCTGCATGTCTTCCGGAAACCAGGTTGCCGTCACGTTCTTTTGTTCCGTGAAAAACCGCACGCCGTCCATGCCCATCACATGCAGGTCGCCAAAAAATGAATCCTTGTGCCCGGTGAACCCGAAGATCCCCAGCGGAACCGGTATGCCCACGTTGACGCCGACCATGCCGGCATGGGTCTTTTTTGAAAACTGGCGTGCGTAGTAACCGTTTTGGGTGTAAATCACCGATCCGTTGGCAAACCGGCTGCCGTTCATTATCGCCAATCCTTCCTCGAAGTTGTTCACCCGTTTGATGCACAGAACGGGTCCGAAGACCTCCTCCCGGCCAATGGCCATGTCCTCGGTAACATGGTCGAAAATCGACGGCGCGAGGTAGAAGCCTTTTTCATACCCGGCGACCACCGGATTGCGGCCATCCACAATGAGTTCGGCGCCTTCATCGACTCCTTTCTGGATCCAGTCGGTGACGAATTTGAGGTGGCCGGCATTCATAATGGGCCCCATGCCGGTGTTCGGATCGTAGGCCGGGCCCAATGTCATTTCCGCCACGAACTTCTTCAGGCAGCCGATCAGTTCATCGGCGATGCAGTCCTCCACCACGATCACCGGGCACGCCATGCAGCGGGCACCGGCACATCCGCAATACGCATTGATGATGCCCCTGGCGGTGCGCTCGATCTTGCAGTCACGCAGGACAAGGGCATGGTTTTTGGCCTCGGTCAGGGCCTGGACCCTTTTGCC
>JBAPWQ010000562.1:0-15540 GCA_049283795.1 Desulfobacterales bacterium
GCCCGTTTGACAGCCTGCCCCATTTTCTGCGGCAGCTGCACCCCATTCTGGCGGCATTGGCCATGGCCTTCAGCAGCATTTCAGTCGTCGGCAACAGCCTGCGCCTGTACCGGGCCAAACTCGGCACCTGACCTCTTCGGGTCGGTAGCGAGGCTTTTCGAAGAGGCGGGCAGATGCAGCAGCCCAACTATCGCCAAAGCCTTGACTGCCGGCCATTGTTCGGGGGTGATTCATGTGCTATACGCCAGAGGCGTGTTCCGCGGGTCGCAGCAGCGTGCTGAAACGCAGAACCGGGAACGGGGAGTTGCTTTGGGGAGCAGGGATCAAAAACCAGGCTTTGCCGCGATCTTTCAAAAATCCGGCCGAGCCTCCTTGCCATAGATGGATTTTTGGATGGCCACTCACCGGGAGCGGGCATCCCGACGCGACAACTGATACGCAAAAAGGGGAGCGCAATGAAAGAAATTCTGATCTTGTTCGCCGTGATCGGTGTGTGGATCCTGCTGCAAGCCGTCATTCTTCCGAGACTGGGCATTTCCACCTGAATGAACACCTCTTGTCAGGTGACAAGAAAAAGTAATGATGACATCCCGTCGGAAACCGAAAAAGATCCACGATAAGGATACCTACTCGATTGCTTTTATTTCGCCCTTGAATTCAATAAAGAGGTTCTCGTTGCGGCCGTCGATTTCCGGCACATTGTCCTTCCAGTTGTAAATGCGACAGGCATCGGTCTGATCCGACGGGATGGTGCAGCCGATAAAGGGGACGAGCGGGTCGCCGACGGTTGACTTATAGTTCAGCATCAGGGCCCTGGACTTGGGGAAATTTTCGAATTCCATCAGGCGTACAAAAAAGATCCGGCAGTCGCCCTCGAAAAATTCGCTTTTTTGCCTGAACTCGACGATTCTGCGCCGAAAACTGTCAACGGCCCTCTGGGAATCCGGGGCCTCGATGATCAGGTTAAACTCGCCGTGGCGCCGGTCTCGCTCTTCAATTTCCTCCTGGTTTGTCAAGTGAAAAAATTCGCCGATGAATATCATTAAAATTTCCTTTCTGGCCGCTGTATTTTTCTATTGGAAAATCGGACGCTAAAATTCCCCTGGGATCATCACCCCGGCTTCATATCATCATAATATCCCCGGGTCGATCAAGACTTTCGATTCATCGCTTCACGATAAAGGCGGTTTTCTGATCCAGGACCGGCCATCCCATTTTTTGAGACATCTCTGGTGCATCACGAATGCCAGCCAGATTTTTTCCATGGACCGAAACATCTTGCCCGGCGTTTCACCCTGACGATCGTACGGCCGGCGGGTCCAATCAAAAAAATCCTGGACAATGCTTTCATAACGGCGGCCCGGAAGCTGGGCCATCTCGATCAGTTGGTTCTGCCGGGGCAGCCAGGTGAACTTGGACATGTGGATAACACCGTTTCTGACGCAGATGCCGAACCCTTTCCTGATGCGCACCGGCCCGGTATTTCTGGAGATCCAGCAGCGGGTGCGGCCCTCGCCGTCGATAAAAAAATCACCGTAAGCCGGCTGCCACGGCATCTGAATTTCCGCAGCAGCTGCACACATCCGAATGTATTCCGCACTTTTATCCATCGGCAGCGGGATCGCGGCGGGGCCGCCGGTTCACCGGGACGCCGCTTTTTTCGTGTTCGAGGGCATGACGACCTGGCGGCAGTTGGTTTCACGGGTAAAAAAAAGCAGGATAAATGCCAGCACGATCCAGCCGAACATCAGGCTGAACCCGCCACGAAAGGCGGGCAGGTCATAGACCCGGGCGCCGTTTACCACCTGACCGTTCCATCGTCGATCGAGCACCACCCCCACGGCCGGCTGCAACAGGGTCGGTCCCATGATAACGCCCATGTTGATCAGCCCCGACACCGTGCCGGTCAAATCCGGCGGCACCGACTCCTTGGCATAGGCGAAGCTGATGATCATGCAGCCCGAAGCGAAACCGGTGACAAGCGTCAAAAAAACAAGCCAGGGCAGCGGCTGGGGGGCAGCCAACAGAATCAGGCCCCACCCGACGGCCGCCACGGCGCATCCGAGGAGGTAGGGCAGTTTTCGGCGTCCGATCCGATCCGACAGCGCCCCGAAAACAGGGCTGCCGAGGGCCCAGGCCACCAGAAGCATCGACGTTATGCCCGCCGCGCCGGTCTCGCTCAGATGGTGGTGGGTGACGAGAAACGGCACGCCCCAGAGACCCGAGAAGGTCAGCACACAGCCAACGATCCCGCCCGGTATGACGAAAAGGAGCCAGGTATTCGGGTAGCGCAACACCTCGCCGATGCCGGCCAGAATGCCGACCGCTGCCCGGCCGCGGTGCGGGGCATTCGCCGGGGCATAACTCCGATAGCCTTTTTGGCTCGGATCGTCGCGCACGATCCACCATATGCCGGCACACACCACGAAGGCCAGGATGGATGAGGACAACATGACCGGCCGCCACCCGAGGCTGTCAACTGCCATTCGCAGCGGCACCCCGGCGGCCACCGCACCAACGACGCCGCACAGCAGCGCAACGCCGGACACGAAGGCAAACCGGCGCGGCGCAAACCAGTGGTTGGCCAGTTTGAGCATTCCCACCCAGGCCACGGCGACCGAGCCGCCGATCAACAGGCGCCCGGCACCGGCCCAGAATCCGGTCGGGGCCATGGCGAATATCAGGCTGCCGGCGCCGGCCACGCCGGCGCCGAGGGTGAGCAGCCGGTGAGCGCCCCAGGTGTCGACTAAAATGCCGGTCGGGACCTGCATGGCGACGTAGCTGTAAAAATAAACGGCCGACAGGTGTCCCAGGGCGGCGGCCCCGAGGTTAAAATCATGCATCAATTCGGCGGTCATCACCGCCGGTGCCACGCGCTGGTAAAACCCGAACAGGTACAAAAGCGCCCCCAAGCCCCAGATGGACCACGACAGCCAGGACGGTGGCGGTGACTTCTGCTGCAGGGGGTTTTGTGTCGACTTCACTGCTGAACCTGCCGTTCCATTAAGGCTGTTTCGATTCGGCGCGACCGCGGGTGACACGCCTGAGGATCCTGATGACGGCATAAATCGCTACGCCCCACAGCAGGCTGTTGGCGATAATCGGGACCAGAACCCACTCTCCCGGAAACCACTTGCGCGAGTAAAGGGACAAGGTGATGATCGGAAAGTAGAGCACCCGCGTCAGCCCGACCAGGAAGTTGCCGAGCACACCGGCGGCAGGGCCATTGCCGGCGGCGAACATGCCCATGTGCATGGTGAGCGCCACGACGATTTTCGAGGCGAAAAAATGGGCCGCGGCGAGTCCCGCTACAATCGACAGGCTTCGTATCATGTCATTTTCGCAGTAACCACAGGATGACCGAGACGACGACGCTGACCAGGATCATCGTGGTCAGCGGGATATAGACTTTCAGTCCGGGTTTGTCGATGATGACGTCACCCGGCAGCCGACCGATGGGCACCTTGGACACCCAAGGCCACAAGAGTCCGGTCACGAGCACCAAAAGGCCGATGGTTATCAGGGTTTTTTGCATTTTTTCATTGCCACTCAAAAAGATGCGCCGTAACGGTTCAAAAACACTTTTTCAAACAGGAGCGCTTCGCGCTTGTGGGGCGCTTTCTTTTCGGCCGGATGCCCCAGGGCCGCGATCGCCTCGACCGCCAGATGCGCCGGAATACCCAGCGTGTCGGCGATGTAGGCCCCGGCGCTCGTGGACTCGTCGTGCATCCGCTTGCGGATCTGGATCCAGCAACTGCCCAGATCCAGGGCCTCGGCCGCCAACTGGATGTAGGTTGTGGCGATGGCGGCATCCTCCACCCAGACATCGGATTTGGCCGGGTCGGCACACACCACGATCCCCAGGGCCGCATCGGCCAGGAAGGAGGAACCATGCGCTTTGGCGCTGCTCAGTGTTGTCAGCAGGCCGCGCTCGGTGACAAAGACGAACTCCCAGTGGTTCAGTCCCCGGGAGGACGGGGCCCGCAGGGCCGCCTCCCGCAGATATTCGATTTTGGCGGGTTCGATAGCCGCGCCCGTAAAACGCCGGATGCTTCTTCTTTTGGCGATAAGGTCGAAAAACATGCCTTGATTTCCTCCGTGAGCCAATATTGTTCTTGACTTTACCGGACGTTATTCCTTTAATATCCGATGGACGGTTTCGAATCTGGAAAATGGTTGCCTTGGAGGCGGACACTAACAAATATCGAAACACTTTAAAAGGGCAGCGGTTTTTTTAGGTTGTCCGCCAAATTCATACAGGAGACTCAAAATGGGAGAGGCTGATCGCAGGTCCAGCATCCGGGTGCCGGGTAAATATGAGATCAACTTTATCAATGAAGGCGATTACCTGATATCCTTCAGCAAAGATATTTCGGTGGATGGCATGTTCATCCAGACCGAGAGTGCACCGGCGGTCGGAGAACTCACCAAACTGACCTTTTCGATCGGCAATGTCGAAAAGGTATCGGTCGATGCCAAAGTGGTCTGGGTCAACGATTCGGAGTCGAGCGGGGACCCGGGCATGGGCGTGCAGTTTGTCAAGCCGCCCAAAAAGCTCAAGGAAACCATTTTGGCACTCGTCAAGAAAGTCGCCGTCCTCGAGCGGAGTAAAACCAAGTAAATCCGGTCACCCGTTTTGCCGCCTTATCTTTTCCAATCCTGCCGCGGCGACCTCCCGGACAGGTTTTTCCACGACTTGTTTCGGTTTTCCCCCATCACTGCCGACACGCTTTTTCTCTACTCAGCCGGCGCCGTATCCGGACCGGTTTGAATTCCCAGGGCGGACAGCTCTTGGTGGACGAGATCGGCCCAGCCGCGGTTGGCCTTCGGGTTGGCCGGGCTGGGGTGGGTGATGCACCCCAGCACAAGACCCGTTTCCCGCAGGGCTTCTTGAGCGCGATCGTGGGCGAAATTGCCGATGCCGATCACGTACCGCGGCCGCAAAGCAGCGATAATCCGGCGCAGCGCCCGGTCACAGGCCTGCAGCAGCGGTTTTTTTTCGGCGGCCGGCAACTGGTTAGGGGTGCGGTTGCGCCCGCTGGCTTCCAGAAAGAGCAGCGGGCAATAGTTGGCCACGAAAAAACGCCTGAAAAAGACCTCCGGTGATCCGCTGGTCGCCATGGCCCAACCCCACAACCGCCTGCCGCTCACCTCGCTTTTTTCGCAGGCAAACCCCGTTATCGGCCTTTTGGGGTGCACGGTTTCCGGCACGCCGACCTCGGTATGAATCCCGAGCCAGTTTTTGACGGCCCGGACTTCACCGAAGGGAACCCCGGTCTGGGCCATCCCCCATGGGCCCGGATTCATGCCCACCAGCACGACCTCTTTCGGCGGTGAGGCATAGCGCTTCAAGTAGGCATCGTAGGATTTGCGGGCATACACCAGGGGATTGTAGACGTGAGTCACCGGCGTGCCGAATCTCAGCGCACGGAGTTCGGCAATCAGGTCATCGGTAATGGCGCTAAGTTCCCTCATGGCATCTGCGGCCTGCGGCGGGCGGCGACGCGGCCGAAATCTCCGGACAGTTCTTTGATCGCGTCGAGGAGCCGTGCCATGGCCGCTGCGGCCTTGTCCAGCAGAACGATGTCGGCAGCGGCGAAAGCGTGTTCGACATTGATTTCGATGACTTTGGCCCCATTTTGCTTGGCTGCAACCGGCAGGTGCGCGGCGGGATAGACCACGGCCGAGGTGCCGATCACCAGCATGGCCCGGCAGGTTTGCGATTCGCGGTACGCCGCTTCCAGGGCGTTTTTCGGCAGCGGTTCACCGAAGAGAACCGTGTCCGGCTTGAGAACGCCCCCGCAGGCGCAGGCCGGCGGGGTGCCGACCGGAATATGGGGTGCCAGATAGCGCTTGCCGCACCTCTGGCAGATGATTTCCCGCAGGCTGCCGTGGAGCTCGATGACTTCCCGGCTGCCGGCTTTTTTGTGAAGGCCGTCGATGTTCTGGGTGATGACCCGGCGCACGAGGCCCATCTGCTCGAGTTCGACCAGGGCGTGGTGGGCGGCGTTGGGGACATAGGTGTCGTAATTGCGGATGAACTCGCCCCGAATCTGCCAGTACTTCGACGGGTCGCGGCGGAAGACCTCGATCGAGGCATACACCATCGGATCGTATTTTTCCCAGAGCCCGTCTTTGGACCGAAAGGTCGGGATACCGCTTTCGGCGCTGATGCCGGCCCCGGTGAGCGCGACACAGCTTTCAAGCGTCAGCAGGAGTTCTGCAGCGTCCTGGTAGGAAGAGACCATGGGGGTGTGCCTGTTTGTGGGCGATGGAATATCGAGGGCGCTGTCTTATGCCGCGTGCCGGGTGATCTCGGCGATGACCTGCGTCCAAACCGATTCGGGCAGGGCGTGGCCCATGCCCGCGATGATTTTCAGCCGGGAGCCGGGGATGGCCGCTGCGGTTGCCCGGCCGCACTCGACCGGCAGCAGCGGGTCCGCATCGCCGTGGATCACCAAGGTCGGCACCTTCACCGAGGCGAGCGCCGCCGTCCGGTCGCCGGCGGCCATCAGGGCGGCAAACTGGCGGGCGGTCCCGGCCGGATTGAGTCCGCGGTCATAGGATTGCTCGGCCCATTTTTGCGCCCGTGTCTTGTCGACGGGCAGCGCCGGGCCGCTCAGGACCCCGTAGGCCCGCATGAAGCTTTTGACGTAGCCGTCATGATCGGTCGGAAACGGTGCGGCCAGGATGGCAAGCGCTTCCGGTTTCGGCGGCGGCAGGTGGGGGCTGCCGGTGGAGGACATGATCGAGGTCAGGGTGTGCAGGCGTTCGGGAAAGTCGACCGCCATGATCTGACCGATCATGCCGCCCATCGACTCGCCCACGACGTGGGCCCGCTCGTATCCCAGGGCCGCAATCAGCTCGGCGGTGTCCATGGCCATGTCTGCAAGCGTGTAGGGCAACGGGGGCGTTTCGCCGCGCTGCAGGGCCGCCGCCACGGCGGACAGGTCGGGCGCCGGCAGCGCATCGAACCTGCTCGACAGGCCGATGTCGCGGTTGTCGAAGCGGATCACGCGGTAGCCGCCGGCCGCCAGTTGGCGGCAAAAGTCGTCGTCCCAGAGCACCATCTGTGAGCCCAGCCCCATGATCAGAAACAGGGGCGTCGCCTCCTCGTCCCCGAAGGGTTGATAGGCGATATCGATTCCGTTGACGTGGGCCGTCGCGACCTCGGCCTGGGGAGAGTCTTGCATCGCTTGCCTCCGATTACCACACCCGGCAAGCCACCCCTTTCAGGTAGGCGGCTTCGGGAAAGTTGAGCGCGACGGTATGATCCGGCGCCTGTTCGAGATGCTCCAGCACCTGGACGTCACGGCCGGCATCCAGGGCCGCGCCCGCGACGATTTTCTGAAACAGGGCGGCATCCACATGCCCGGAGCAGGAGAAAGTGACCAAAACGCCGCCGGACCTGAGCAGTTTAAAGGCCAACAGGTTGATGTCTTTATATCCCCGGGCGGCCTTGTTCACCTGGTGGACGGAGCCGGCGAATTTGGGAGGGTCCAGGATGATCAGGTCGAACTCCCGCCGGGCGTCCCGAAAAGACCTGAGGACCTGAAATACGTCGGCGGCGATGTTTTCCACGGCTTGGGAATCCACACCGTTCAGCGCCAGTTGCCGCTGCAGGAGGCCCAAGGCGTCGGGGGACGTCTCGACATTGACCAGGCTCCGGGCACCGGCTGCCAGCGCTTGCAGACCAAAGCCGCCGGTGTAGGCGAAGCCGTTGAGCACATCGGCCCCGGGCGAAAAGGGCGCCACCCGGGCGCGGTTTCGGCGTTGATCCAGGTAGCAGCCGGTCTTGTGGCCGCGGCGCACATCGACCAGAAAACGCAAAGCGCCTTCCCGAACCTCGATTCTTTCGGGCGGCCCCGCGCCCGCCAGCACGCCATTCGACGACGCCAGGCCTTCTTTCAACCGGTTTGCGCCTTCGGACCGCTCGTAGATGCCGCCCACCGGGACCAGGTCCGCCAGCTGCCGCACCAGTTCGCTTTTCCAGTGTTCGGCCCCGGCCGCAAGAAACTGGCACACGAGGTAGTCCGCGTAGCGGTCGACGATCAGGCCCGGCAGCCCGTCGGATTCGGAATTGACCAGCCGCAGGGCAGAGGGCGCAGAGTCCGGGTAAAGAAGGCGCCGCGCCTGCAGGGCGCGGTCGAGACGGCGGGCGAAAAATTGCGGGTCGATCTCCTCGGCCGGGTCGAAGGACCAGACCCGCACCCGAATCTGGGATTGGGGGGAAATGGCGCCGCTCGCCAGCGGCGAGCCGTCCGCCGCCAGCACTCTGACGGTTTCTCCGGGCGCTGCGGCGGGGTCGATGCGATCGATCGCACCCGAAAAAATCCAGGGATGGTGCCGGTGCAGTGATTTTTCCCGCCCCGGTTTGAGAGAAACGCTTTTCATCCGGCATGGACGCCCAGCATCAGGATGATCGCCAGCACGGCCAAACCCAGGCTGACCGCCAGCAGCGCCAGCGGACGGATGACCCGGGTCGTGTAAGCCGGCTCGGAAGAATCACCGCGCCGGAAGTTGATCCTCTCGACATAAATACTCACGGCACCCAGTCCGACGCCGATCGATGCCACGGCCAACAACAGCAGATGATGGCCCGCCCTCAGGGCCCAGTTGGCCAGGATAAGCAGCACGATCAGCATCGTCCAGAATGCGTACCGGTAAGCGGACGTCTGATAAAATCTGCTCAAGCTGTCTATTTGTGCCACTGAACCCCCCCAGACATTAAAGGATGCTCCGGGTTCTATAGGCTTCAAGATAAAGCTTTTGGTTGCAGGTATCGGTCGTTGGCGTACCAAAATACAGCCGCCTCCCTCTGGCCTTGCCAAAGTTTTTATCTTAAGGCCTATATCCACCCGCCGGCCTATTATGAAGCGACGTTTCCGGGAATTTTTGAAATCAATCGATGGCTTCGAATACAATCTTGTGGTTGACCAGGTTCATGGTTTTCAATCGGCCCTTGATGAACTTCTGATCACCGAAAATACTGATCAGGCGAAATCCGCTCTTTTCCTCCGGTTCGATGACATCGACGGATTCGAGAACCAGTTCCTCTTTGCCGTCCTTATACAAATACGCGTTGGCTTCGCACATTTTTTCACTCCTTGCTGTATTTCACGCCGCGAAGATAAAGCCACCGGCGCCGACGTCCCTACTATAGAACGCACCTGCACTTTTTATGGCCCCGCTATGGGGCATGAAAATTTTTCTACAAGAAACCATTTTGGGTGTCAAGCGGCGACGGTATCTGACGTCGGCCGATCGATGCCGGGATTAAACCGTTGCAAGCGCGGCCGGGTGTCAGCCTATCGCCCCTTCGATGACCGACGATATAAGTTGCTCAAAGCCGGCATTCACGATATAATTACCTGATATTGTTGATTTTCATAAATTAAAAAAACAAAAATGGTCGGAATACGAAACGGGGCGGACTGTCATGCAAGTGAGCCGATTTGATTTTTTTGAAA
Source organism: Desulfobacterales bacterium (assembly GCA_049283795.1). GTDB lineage: Bacteria > Desulfobacterota > Desulfobacteria > Desulfobacterales > SG8-13 > JARFQH01. Next base: position 9,471 of record JBAPWQ010000562.1, read on the forward strand.
AATTTTTTAATAAATTCAATGAGATTGACACAAGTTGGAAAAGCCTTCCGTTGATCGGCGGGCACATCGGCCTGCTGGCGGCGATCGTTTTTTCCCTTTTTATTCTCCTAATGGTACTGTTTCTGGTTAAACGCAAGCGAAAAGAAAAAACCGTCCCGCGCGACGAGCGGCCGCCGGAAATAACCGCCGCACCGAGCGAGCCAAGCGCGGAGGCGAAAGAAGTAAACGAGGACGGCATTGTCGATTTTTTTCTAAACATATACAAGGTGCAGCTGGGAGGGACCCCGCAGACAAAGGGTCACTTCAAATTGGTAGATTCCGGAGGGGGCCATAGCCGCCGGACATATGAACTGACCGTTCTGCACGACAAGCAACGGGCCTCCAGGCGCATGAGCGTCGGACTGGCCGGCGAAGACAGCGCCAGCCGCAGCCAATGTTTTACCGTAATCTACGACAACCACTACGTGATCAAGGCCCCCCGAAAACCCATCACGAATTTCGAGCACTACATCACCGCCATCGAATCCGACCGGAAAATCGCCAAGAAGCTGGCGCCGCGCGAATGCATCGTGCCGACGGTCTCGGCCGTCCTCAAAATGATCCATCCGTTCTCGGAGGGTGAACAGCTGACCCCGGAACGGGTGGAAGAAAAATATCTCGACTGGTTGAGAAAATTCCCTTCTTTCCAGGTCCATCTGAAAACCGGCGGTGCCTTCATCTTCGCCATGGATCTCTCGCGCTTCTTTTTTCTCAGCCACATCATCAATGACCTGTATGACCTGCCCAACAAAATGTACCAGGAGATCGTCGGCTATCCGGATGTCATCTGGGAGAACCACGGTTTCGAAGGGCGCTATGCCTCTGAAAACGACGAGCAGCTCGATGCCGTCCGCAAGGTGTATACGGCCTTCGAGGAAGGCTCGCAGCCGCTGTTGAGCAAGACCGCCAGGCACGGCCTGCCACGTTACACGTTGCAAAGGTGGTTCCTGATTCACCTGGCCGGCCGCCTCCTGGAGGCCGGCGAAAAAGATTTGCCCGCAGAAAGCATCGAAGAACTCAACGCGCTTCTGAAAAAAACTTTTACGGAGCACAAGGAGGCCATCGACACCTACCGCCGGACGATCCGGGGATGCATCCAGTCCGTCACGGTCAGCCAGAACACGTGCCAGATTGCCGGCCTGGTGACCAACCTGCTCGACTTGCTGGCCTGGCTGCGGTCGACGCGCGTGGCCATGCGGGACCTGAAACCCGACAATCTTTTGATCGCCGGAGACAAGGCCAGGTACCCGGAGTACCTGGACACGATCGACACCTACTCGGTCGGTCTCATCGATGTCGAGACGGCCGTTGACTATGGACGCGATGATGGCGGACAGGTGCCGCAGCCGATCCTGGGCGGGACCCCGACCTATGCGACGCCGTCGCACTTGATGCCGAACGGGGCGCTGGAGGCCTGCTTCAAAGACGTCGGGCGTATCCTGTACCTCCAGGACTGGTACGCCGCGGTCGGCATAATATATGAAATCATCACCGGTGAGCGCCTGTTCGATCAGACCGGTAAAATGATCATCGGCATCAAAACCCTGGTATTCAAAAACGCGGGCGACACGGCGGTGCAGGCCGAGATCTTCAAGAACGCCAGTCGGATGTTCTGGCACAGCGCCCAAACGGAAATGGCGAAGAAAGCCGGGGAGAAAAAGGTCATCCTGCAGCGGGTCGACCTCGTCCTGACCCAGAACATCCGGGTCTTGCTGCGGGAAGAATTGCGAAGGGAAAAGAGCTGCATCGCCCGGCGCCTGGAGGAGACCGTCGCCGGACAGCGGGTGTTCAATAATGAGACAACCCGTCGGAACCTCGGGGCGGCATCGCGACAGAAGATAACCCAGCTTAAAGTCAAGTGGCGTGCGACGCATCCCGACGGCAAGGAGGGACTCAGGGTGTTAAGCGATATCGAGTCCCTCAAGTATGCGGCCGAAAAGAACCGTCAGTTGATCACCCTCATCGAGACCCCGCAGGCGACCGTTGCAGCCTATGACCTGCTTTTTTTCATGTTCGGGGTCGTTCAGAAAGCCATGTATCGCGAAACATGGGGGGGGCTTGTGCCGGCCGCGGTTGTCGGCGTCCCGGAGGCCAAAGGGGTGACGACGATCGAGGCCACCATTTAATTACTCGGAAGCACACGCACCCTCCAAAAGGAAGCATTGTAACAGTTGTTGGCGTGCAAATTAACGCAGAGTGTTGCGGCATTCACTCATCACCAATATCAAATGAAAAATAGCTTTTGATGATGAATTGGAACTACTCGATGGCCGCGGCGATTGCCCCCGCCTTTTCTTTTATGGCCGCCATGTCGCCGGGAACCAGCTCCCATTGGGTTATCGTCAACGGGGGGTCGCTTGAAAGGCGCGGGATCAGGTGCAGGTGGTAGTGCATGACGACCTGGTTGACGGCGCGGCCGTTGAGCTGCAACAAGGCGATGCCCTCAGCGCCCAGGGACGCTCGCATGGCCTTGGCGATCTTTAGGGATGCCCCGTGAATCGCGGCAAGGTCCTGCGGGTCGATTTGCCAGATGTTTTCGGCATGCCGCTTGGGGATGATCAGGGTATGGCCGGGGGTGATCGGGTTGACGTCGGCGAACGACAGAACCTGCTCGTCTTCGAAAATTTTGAAGCACGGGATCTCTCCCCGAATGATTTTGCAGAAGATACAGCCTTCCATCGCAACCTCCTCTCGAAGCGGTTTGGGTTTTTTTACGACCATCGGTGAGTGCCCACCCAGAACTGGCCTTTTTTCCACTGAGCGGCCGGCCGTAGCGGATTTCCGGCTGCGGCGTCCATTAAGTGTGTCTCGCCGGAAATCCGTTTTTCGATATCTCGCCGAAGGTTTTGATTTCCATCGGCAGATCGGCGACCGAGATCTCAATTTCCACCGCCAGGGCAAAGGCGCGCTCGATGACGTTTTCAAGTTGGATGACATTGCCGGGCCAGTGATACTGGAGCAGATACGACAACGCCTCCGGTTCGATGGTGTAGACCTTGCGGGTGCTGGTGGCGTTGTACTTTCGCAGAAAGTGGTTGATCAGCAGGCAGATATCCTCCTTGCGGTCCCTCAGCGGCGGCATGGTGATCGTAACGGCGCTGACGCGGTTTAAAAAATTCCGGTCCACCAGGTCGCCCTCGATGGCGTCCCTGAGGTCTTTGCCCGTGGCGGCTATCACCCGCACATCCTTTGCGGCGCCGCCCGCCGCCGGTCCGGTGCCGTTCGCCGTTTCATTCAGCTGCCGCAGGAATTCGCCCTGGACCGGGAGAGAAAGGTCCGTAATTTCATCCAGGTAAAGGGTGTTGCCCTCCGCGTAGGCCAGCAGCTCCGCGAAACGCGGCATCACATCCTCGGCCGGCAAACCGTGCAGGAAGGTCCGGCACGCCACGGGAATAAGCGGCCCGTGGGCCCGGTCGCCGCCGCGGTGGATCACCCGCGCCGCCAGTTCCTTTCCGGTGCCGCTTTCGCCGCGGATCAGGACGTTGGGCCCGGCGTTTTGCATGCGGTCGATGATTTCGTAGATTTCCTGCATCGCGAGGCTGATACCGACCAGGGAATCATAGCGGTGGCGCTCCTTGACCCGGCTTTTCAACAGCGCCCTTTCTTCCCTGAGCAGTTTGTCGCCGACGATCCGCTCGATGATCAATTTCAGCAGTTCCAGCTTGAATGGCTTTTGAAGATAATCGTAGCTGCCGATCTTCATGGCCTTGACGGCCGTTTCCATCGTGCCGTGCCCGGTAACGATCACGACCTCGGTGTCGGGCCGACGGTCCTTTATCGCCGACAGCAGTTCGATGCCGTCGATTTCCGGCATCTTGAAATCCGTGAAAACGATGTCGAAATTCTTTTTCTTAAGCAGACCCAGTGCCTTGCGGCCGCTGTCGGCCAGATCCACCGCATAGCCTTCGCGGGTCAGGTAGCGATTCACCAGGTCGAGAATCGCCTTGTCATCATCGACAAACAAAATGCCGCATTCTCTCATGTCTACCTCCGGCAGCAGTGACCGCTGCCCGACGCCTTCAAAAGGCCCTGGGTCTACTTCTTCTTGACGATTCCGTAGCGTTTGATCTTTTCGACCAGGGTGGTTCGTTTGATCTGCAGCAGTTCCGCCGCTTTGTTTTTCACCCACTTGGTTCTTTCGAGGGCGCGCAGGATCAGCTCTTTTTCGTATTCGGTCACGGCCGTGTTGAAGTCGACCCCTTCGGCGTAAATGTCGACGCTCGCATGGGCGGGCGGGCGGCTGACACCGCGGACACGGTCCGGCAGGTCCGCGGGCCGGATGACCCCGTTTTCGTTGAGGACCACCAGGCGTTCGATCAAATTTTTCAGCTCCCTCACATTGCCCGGCCAGGAGTGTTTCAGCAGCTGAGCCATGGTTTCGGGCAGAATTTTGATGGGCTTCCGACCCTTGGCCTGACTGATGTTTTCCAGAAAATGGCAGATCAGCAAGGGGATGTCCGATTTTCTCTGGTTGAGCGGTGCCAGGACGATCGGAATGACATACAGACGATAAAATAGATCTTCGCGGAAATGGCCTTTCTGCACCTCTTCTTCCAGGTCGCGGTGGGTGGCCGCTATGATCCTGGCGTCCGCCTGGATGGTGTGCACCCCGCCGACCCGTTCGAATTCGTTTTCCTCCAGGACCCGCAGGACCTTGACTTGCAGGTCCGGACTCATATCACCGATTTCATCCAGGAACACCGTGCCGCCCCGCGCCTGCTCGAACTTGCCCGGCTTGTCGGAAATGGCGCCGGTAAAGGCGCCTTTGACATGGCCGAACAATTCGCTCTCCAACAGCCCTTCGGAAATGGCACCGCAGTTGATCTGAACGAAGGGCTGGTCGCGCCGGTAGGAACACCGGTGAATGGTCTTGGCGATCATGCCCTTGCCGGTCCCGGTTTCGCCGTTGATCATGAGGGTCGTGTCGCTGTCGGCAACGCGTCCGACAATGTCGAACACTTTCTGCATCGACTCGCTTTCACCGACGATGTCCCGAAAAACATCATGCTGCGAGGTTTTCATCCTATTTTACCAGCCCCACCTTTCTGACGGCCCGTTCGAGCTGCTCCAGCCGGGCCGCCAGGCTGCCTGTAAAACCGATTGACAGGCGCACCAGCCCGGGGGACAAGCCGATCTTGTGCTGGTCTTCGGGTGGAACTTCTGAGGAGGTGGATGAACTCGAGCAGGACATCAGCGTGTCGTAATAGCCGAGCGACACGGCAATATATCCGAAACGCTCCTCGTTCTGAAGGATGTCCATCAGGTCTTCGGCTGTTGACCGGGCGCCGCAGTCGATGGTCAGCATGCCGCCATACCCATAGCCCGCATTGATGAGCTGGCTGACGAGCCGGTACTGCGGGTGGGCGGGCAGGCCGGGATAGGTGACGTCGAGGCCCAGCTCGGCCAGTTTGGCGGCGACGATCATGGCCCGGGCGCCATGTTCACGCATGCGCAGGGCCAGGTGCGGCAGCCGCTGGATGATGTCGTACGCGACGCGCGGATCCATGGTCGGGCCCAGCAGCATGACGCGCCCGGTGTGCAGGCCCATCAATTTTTGCACGAACGATTTGGCGGCGCAAATGACACCGGCAATCGCATCACTGGCGCCGTTGATGAATTTTGTCAGGGAGTGGATGACAATGTCGGCCCCGAGCTGGGCCGGCGAGATGATGATCGGAGAGAAGGTGTTGTCCACCACCAGGGTCAGGCCGCGGGCCTTTGCCAGGTTGGACAGGGCCGGGATGTCGGCGATTTTCAGGGTGGGATTGCCGAGCGCTTCGGTGTAAATGACCCGCGTTTTCTGTGTTATGGCCGCTTCGAAGGCCGCCGTATCGGTCGGGTTCACAAAGCTCGTCTCGATTCCCATATCGGGCAGCAGCTCTCTGAGCAGGGCGTGGGTGCCGCCGTAGACCGTATCGCTGGAGACGATGTGATCGCCGTGGCGGCACAACTGCAGCAGCGTGCATGAGATAGCCGCCATGCCGCTGGCGGTGCAAACGGCCCCTTCGGTGCCTTCCATGGCGGCCAGGTA